>JABLXX010000006.1 GCA_013177825.1 Syntrophaceae bacterium | reverse complement strand
CGAAGGAACGGGTGCAGTTCGGGAAGCCCCTGTCCTCGTTCCAGGGGATGCAGTGGATGCTGGCGGAGATGGCCCTGTCGGTGGAGACGGCGCGGTCGATCGTGTACCGGGCGGCGTCGATGATCGACTCGGAGCCGGAGGCGGCGGACCTGCCGAAGATCGCCTCCATGGCGAAGTGGTACGCCTCGGACGTGGCGATGAAGGTAACCACCGATGCCGTGCAGGTCTTCGGCGGGTATGGCTATGTCCGGGAATATCCTGTAGAACGAATGATGCGGGACGCAAAGATCACCCAGATCTACGAGGGGACGAACCAGATCCAGCGGACCATCATCGCCGGGCAGATCCTCCGGTAACGCGGAGCGCGGCAGGGACGTTTCGGCGGCAACAGGCAACGAAACCTCAATCTCCTATACAAGGAGGAAATCATGAAGTATCCGGAACTATCGTTTGAGCCGTTTTTCAGTTGGGTGAACCGCTCCCGGATCATGTACTCCCCGGGCCTGCGGAGCGAGGTGGGCTACGAAATGGCCCAACTCGGCGGGACCCGGGCGGTGATCTTCACCGACAAGGGCCTGGTGGACGCCGGGGTGGCCGGGATGGTCGTCGAGGCGGTGGAGAAGTCGGACCTCGCACTGGCGGGGGTCTTCGACGGGATCCTTCAAGATGCCCGGATCGACCTGATCAACGAGGGAGCCCGGTTCTACCGCGAAAAGGGCGCCGACTGCCTGATCGCCGTCGGCGGCGGGAGCGTCATGGATACGGCCAAGGCAATCAACATCCTGATCGGCGACGGCCTGGACGATTTCGCCCCCCTGGCCGCCCAGGCGGCCCTGTGGGATGGGGCGAAACCCCTTCCGCCCCACATCGCCTTTCCGACGACGGCGGGGACGGGCTGCGAGATCACCAACGCCATGGTGGTCCTCGACACGGAAGCCCATGCGAAGCTGCAGGTCACCCACCCCTTCTGCAACTCCGACATCGCCATGCTCGATCCCGAGCTGACGCTGAAGCTGCCGGCGAAGATCACCGCCTTCACGGGCATGGACGCCCTGACCCACGCCATCGAGGGGGTGACGTCCAACAACGCCGAGCCCATCGCGGACGCCCTGGGCTTCCACGCGATCCGCATGATCTGCCGCTACCTCCCCGTGGCGGTCCGCGAGCCGGACAACGTCGACGCCCGGGGGAACATGCTCCTGGCCAGCACCATCGCCGGGATGTGCTTTGTCAATGCCATGACCGGGGCCGTCCACGCCCTGGCCCACACCCTGGGAGCCCTCCACGGCATCCCCCACGGGCTGGCCAACGCCATCATGCTGCCCCATGTCATGGCGTTCAACCTGGAGGAGCGGCCCGACCGGTTCATGATGGTCGCCGACGCCATGGGAATCCCCGTGGACGGGAAGGAACCGATCGAGGCGGGACGCCTCGCCGTCCAGGCCGTGAAGGCCCTCCTGAAGGAAGTGGGCCTCACCCAGACCCTGAAGGACTTCGGCGTCCCCGGCGAACGGGAGGGCCTGCAGCCCCTGGTGGACCTGGCGTCCGGCGACGGACAGATCAGCTACAACCCGCGGTACGTGGAAGAGGAAGACATCATCAACCTTTACCTGAAAGCCCGTTAGAAAGGAGAACGCACATGGAATTCTGGAAGGATCCGCAGGAGGCCGTCACGGCGATTCTGAAGCTCCACGAAGAGGTGGCCAAGGACCCCGAACTCTCCGAAGGGATGAAGAAGGTGAACCAGCTCATCCTGTACGATTACACGGAGAGCGGCCCCGGCTGCGCCGTCTGGGTGGACGCCCGCGGCGGCAAGCTCGAGTTCGGCGCCGGCGATCCCCCGGGGACGCCGGACCTGGTCATGAGCCTCTCCGCCGACGACGCCCACCGCTCCTGGTCGGACAAGCTGAACCCGGTCATGGCCATCACCCGCAAGAAGATCCGGGTGAAGGGTTCCGCCACGGGTCTCCTGAAACTGGCCCCGAAACTCAAGAAGGTGGCCGCCGTCTACATTCAGGTCCTGAAAGACCTGGGCATGGAGGACAAGATCATCAAGTAGTCTTCCGTAACTCCTGGCGGGGGGCGTCTAAGAGCCCCCCGCCAAGGCGCCTTTTCTCTCATGACAGGGAGGGAGAAAGACCATGTGCCGCTACTGCACGGAATACGGCAACGGAACAAAATGGTATTTGAATCCGGATAATTACCGCCCGGAGCTGTTCCAGGCCCCGGGACACAACACCGCCTACGACATGCTCTCGGGGGTCTACAAGAACAGCTTCGAGGTCGGCGCCACCGCGGACAGCGAAGACACGCTCCCGGACTACAACTTCGGCGGCGCCTTCAACATCGCCCTCGAGAAGATCACCCAGCACCAGGGGCAGGTCCTGCCCCTGGAAGACGCCCTGAAGGTCATCGACATGACGCCGGGGGACCGGTTCCTCCTCATGCACTGCGCCTGCCGGCGCCATTTCGGCCACAAGGACGTGTTTTCCTGCCTCTTTTTCGATCCCGTCGTCGACCGGGCCCTGGAGCAGCGCCCCTGGGAAACCGACAGCCGGGTCATCACCCGCGAGGAGGCGAAGGAATTCGAAAAGGAGATGGACCGCCTCGGCCTGGTTCATTCGCTGTGGGATTCTGGCGTGGACTCGGACGGGAAGCCCCCCATCGTCATGTGCCACTGCCTGGAGACGGACTGCATGCCCACCCGGATCCGGGCCCACTTCGGCATCGTCAACGCCCAGCGAAAAGGGGAATACGTCTCCGTCGTCGACCGGAAGAAGTGCGCGGAGGGCTGCACGAAGATGCCTCTCTGCCTTCCCCGCTGCCCCTTCGGGGCCCTGCGGTACTCTCCCCTGGACATGATCGCCAGCGTGAACATCAGCCGCTGCTTCGGCTGCGGCCTTTGCCGGACGGTCTGCCCAACCGGGGCGGTCCGCCTCGTGGACCGGACGACCTATCCGGCCCTCGTGGACGAGTGGTAAAGGCGGAAAGGAGGTTCCTGCCATGGAAGAACACGTGACGCCCCGCTACCGGGTCGCCGTGGACGAGGACGCCTGCGGCAACGCCATCGATTGCCTGAAATGCGTCAAGACATGCCTCGACCACGGACCGAACGTCCTGGGCTACATGAACAAGGAGGCCCCGGACCTGGACAAGTACATTCCCCGAAGGCTGGAGGACATCGACCACAAGATCATCTCCGGCTTCATGATCAACTGCGACGGCTGCGGCGAGTGCGTCGCCGTCTGCCCCAGGAGCGCCCTGACGCTGGTCGTTCCGGAGCCGCAGGTCCCCCGGGCCCTCATCCCCCGGGACGGCAGCATCGTCCTCTGCGGCACGCTGGCCGACGGGACGGAGATTTTCCCCGACTAGGATGGGCGGAAACGTACTGCGGGCGGCCTGCGCCGCCTTTCTTGCCGGCCGGGGCTACGCGGCCCGCACGGACCTCATCGTGCCGGGAACGGACATCCGCGTGGACGTGGCGGCGGTCCTCCCGCGGATGCGGGACCTGAAGATGAGGCTCAAGCGCGGCTTCGTTCCCACGGGGATCCTGCACCCCCTGGTCGGAGCCGGCTGGGTGACCGTAACCGACATCGTCCGCCGGACGGGCTATCCGGCGGGTCACGTCGCGGCGGTTCTCGAGGAGGCGGCGGGGGAACGGTGGATCGACCTGGATTTTCAGGGGCCGGAGCCCCGCTGCCGGATCCGGGACTACCGGCCACCGGCGAAGGAGTGCCTGCTGGCCTTTGACGGGTCGGAGGGACTGGCGGAAAAGCTGGAACGGCTGGATGCGCTGGCCGGGTGCTATTCCCGGGCCCAGTTCGTCTTCCCGTATGACCTGGATGAGGAAACCACGGACCGGATCGCCGGCCTCGGCGCCGGAATCGTCCGGTATCACAGGGAGCACGGCGTCTTCCAGGAACTCGTTCCCGCGGAGACCCTGGAAATTGAGGATCCGGGCCGTTTCGCCCTGATCGTGGAGTATGTCCTTTACGAGCATATCTGGATCCGGACCGGGGAGATCCTCTGATGAAAAAGCCGCGCATCTTTTCCTTCACGGGCAAGGGAGGGTCGGGGAAAACGACCCTGGCATCCCTGATGCTGGCCGCCCTGCTCCGCCGCGGGACCTTCCGGGACATCCTCGTCATCGACGCCGACCCGGACGCAAACCTGTCGGCGACCCTCGGCCTCCCGGTGGAGGCTACGGTCGGACAGGCGGTGGACCGGCGCCGGAACGAACTCAAGGGGTCGGCGGGGAGGGGAAGGAAGCTGCGGTTTTCCCTCTGGGACACGATCCGCCACGACCGCTCCTTCGACTTTCTCGTCATGGGCAGGACCGCCGGCGAGGGCTGCTACTGCGCCGTACATTCGGCCCTCACGGAGAGCCTGCTGGACACGATGGCCATGTACGACCTGGTCCTGATGGATTTCGGCGCCGGACTGGAGCACTTCAGCCGCCGGGCCGGCAACCCCTCGGACACCCTTCTGATTTCCTGCGATCCCTCCCGGCTGAGCTTCGACACGGCCCGGAGGATCGACGAGCTGGTGCGGGAGCTGTCCCTGCCCTACGACCGGATCTGCGCGGTGGGCAGCCGTTTCCCCCGGGAGTCGGAGGATCTCTTCTTCCGGCTGGCGCGGGAGGCGGGAATCGAGCCCCTGGGTGTGATCCCCGCGGACGGCGACGTGGCGGCCCGCAACCTCGCCGGAGAAGACCTGCTGTCCCTTGATCCGGTCAACCCGGCCCTCCGGGCCGCGGAGAGCCTGCTCGAAAGGCTCATTGCTCCGGAACCGGCGTCCTGAAACACGAACCCCCTTATGTCCCGGGACCTGCGGAGAACCGGGACCACTTTTCCCAGGAGGTACGCTCATGAAAGGCAATACAGGCAAGATACTCAACGTGGATCTCACGGCAGGAAAAACAGAGATCGAGGCCCTGCCCGAGGCCTGGTACAGGCAGTACATCGGCGGCAGCGGGCTGGCGGCCAAGCTTTTCATGGAGCGGGGCCGATTCGACCTGGATCCCCTGGATCCGTCGGCCATGCTGATCTTTATGAACGGTCCCTTCGCGGGGCTCCGCCTCTCCGGGGCCAGCCGGAACAGCGTCGCCGGATGCTCCCCCCTGACGGGGCACTGGGGCGACTCCTCCTGCGGGGGCTATTTTGCCCCGGAGCTGCGTTACTGCGGCCTCGACGGCATCGTCATCACCGGACGGACGGAAAAGCCCTCCCTGCTCCTGGTCGAGGACGACCGGGCGCAGGTTCTCGACGCCTCCGACCTCTGGGGAAAGGGGACCGAAGAGGTAACTCGCCTCCTGAAGGAGCGCTACGGGAAGAACGCCCGGACGCTGGTCATCGGTCCCGCGGCGGAGCGGCTGGTGAAGTTCGCCCTCATCCTCAACGACGGACACCACGCCACGGGCCGGGCCGGCTTCGGTACCCTCATGGGGGCCAAGCAGCTCAAGGCCGTCGTCGTGAAAGCCTCCAAAAAGACGATGGAACTGGCGGACCCGGAAGCGTTCGAGGCCCTCCGGAAGGACCTGAACGAGCGGATCAAGGAAGCCCTGGCGTCGAACGTCCTTCACGAGAACGGCACGGCGGCGAACCTGATGGGCGGCGTCTACAGCGGCGACGTCCCCGTGAAGAACTGGACCAGCAACTTCTGGGAGGAAGCGGCGGAAGCCCTGTCGGGCAGTACCCTGACGGACCTGTACCTGACCCGCCGGGGGGCTTGCGCCTATTGCGGCATCGCCTGCAAGCGGGTCGTGGAGGTCAAGGACGGCCCCTTCGCCGTTCCCGAGGGGCCCGGGCCGGAGTACGAGACCATCGTCGCCTTCGGCACCCTCATCGGAAGCATCGACCTGGCGGCGACCTGCAAGGCTGGGCGCCTCTGCAACGATCTCGGGATCGACAGCATCTCCGCCGGCGGGACCATCGCCTGGGCCATGGAAGCCTTCGAGCGGGGGGACCTGACCCTGGAGCAGACGGACGGCGTTCCTTTCGTCTGGGGCGACATGGCGACGGTCATCGACGTGATCATCCCGAAGATCGGCCTCCGGGAGGGCAAGATCGGAGAGTTGCTCGCGGACGGCAGCGTGAAGGCCGCCGAGAAGATCGGGAAGGGCCTCGACTACACGGTTCACAGCAAGGGGCTGGAGGCGCCGATGCACGACCCCCGGGGTGGCGGGCACGGGATGGCACTGAGCTACGCCGTGGGCGCCCGGGGAGCCTGCCACGTCGCCGACCCGATGCTGTTCATGGAGATGGGGGCGCGGTACTACCCGGAGATCGGCTTCGACCTGATCCTGGAGCCGCAGACCTCGGAAAACAAGGCGGAAGCCGCCGTTACCGCCGTGGCCCTGGGGGCCATCGAGAACAGCGCCTGCTTCTGCAACTTCGCCGACGCCGAGGTGACCATCCCGGACTGGCTCACCCTCTTCAACGCCGTCGCCGACTACGGATGGGACGCCGAGGAGATGATGCGGGCCGGCCGGCGGGTCTATTTTCTCCGGCGCCTCATCAACCACGGATTCGGACTCACGGCTGAGGACGACGCCCTCACGCCCCGGATGCTCGAACCGGGCAAGGGAGGCGAGGCCGAAGGATCCCAGGTGGACCTGGCCTTCATGAAGGCCAGGTTCTATGAGCTCATGGGCATCGATCCCGAGAAGGGCATCCCGACGCGGGAGGCCCTGGAAGCTGCGGGCATGGCCGACGAAGCGGCCCGGGTCTGGGGATGAATCCTCGCCCGGCAACATCCCGGCCTTGACATTTTTCCTCCTTTCTTTATTGTGGCAGGAAATCCCTAAGAAAGGAGAAGGTTTATGAAACGCATCCTGATCGCCGTCGCCATCGTTTTCCTGTTTGCAACCGTCGCGGCCGCCGCCGGCCCCAAGACCTACCAGGTCACGGGACCCGTCCTGGAGAAAAAGGATAACCTCATCGTCGTCCAGAAGGGAAAGGACAAGTGGGAACTCGCCCTGTCGAAAGACACGAAGATCAAGGGCGATCTCAAGGTGGGATCCAAGGTCACCATCGAGTACACCATGACCGCCGCCAGCATTGACGTCAAAGAGGACAAGAAGGCCGAGAAGAAGGCCCCCGCCAAAAAGTAGCCGGCCGGTTCGTGCAGGCATCCATGGCGGCCCCGTCGCCCGGCGGGGTCGCCGTCATCTAAAACCCGCATCAGCCGGGATATCCGGAGGAACCATGGCCCAGCAACCATCACCGATCCTCGTCGCCAAAGGCCCGTCCGACCTCTTCCTTTACCCAAAAATGGCCAACCGCCACGGTCTGATCGCCGGCGCCACCGGGACGGGCAAGACGGTTACCCTCCGCGTGCTGGCGGAGCAGTTCTCGGCCCTCGGCGTCCCTGTCTTCCTGGCCGACGTCAAGGGAGACCTCTCGGGCCTTGCCAGTCAGGGAGGCGACCACGCCAAGGTCGCGGAGCGGGTCAAAGAGCTGAACATGCAAGGATTCCGATACGAGGGAAGTCCCGTGGCCTTCTGGGACGTTTTCGGTGACCGGGGCCACCCGGTCCGGACGACGGTCACGGAGATGGGACCGATCCTGCTGTCCCGGGTTCTCAACCTGAACGAGACCCAGAGCGGCGTGCTGAGCATTCTCTTCAAGATCGCCGACGACAGCGGTTTCCTGCTCCTCGACCTCAAGGACCTGCGCGCCATGGCCCAGTATGTGGGCGATAACGCGGACCGGTTCCGCCTCGAGTACGGGAACATCTCCAAGGCCAGCGTCGGCGCCATCCAGCGGAACCTCCTCGTTCTCGAGGAACAGGGAGGCGAGACGTTCTTCGGCGAGCCGGCCCTCAACATCGAAGACCTGCTGCAGACCGACGCACAGGGCCGCGGGATCGTCAATATCCTCGTGGCAGACAGGCTGATGACGGCGCCCAAGGTCTACGCCACGTTCCTCCTGTGGCTCCTGTCGGAGCTGTTCGAGCAGCTTCCCGAGGCGGGAGACCCGCCGAAACCGAAGCTCGTTTTTTTCTTCGACGAGGCTCATCTTCTCTTCGACGATGCCCCGAAGGCCCTGGAGGAAAAAATCGAGCAGGTCGTGCGGCTGATCCGCTCCAAGGGCGTCGGCGTCTACTTCGTCACACAGAACCCCCTCGACATTCCCGACGCCGTCCTCGGTCAGCTGGGCAACCGCGTCCAGCACGCCCTGCGAGCTTTCACTCCCCGGGACCAGAAGGCCGTCCGAGCCGCCGCGGAGACCTTCCGAGCCAATCCCGGCCTCGACACGGCCGCAGCCATCCTTGAACTCGGCGTGGGGGAGGCCCTCGTCTCCATGCAGGACGAGAAGGGCATTCCCGCCAAGGTGGAGCGGGCCTGGATCGTTCCGCCCCGGAGCGCTCTCACGCCCCTGTCGACGGCGGAAATGACCCAAATCGTGAGGGGATCCATTTTCTACGGCACGTACGAAAACACCGTCGACCGTGAATCGGCGTACGAAAAACTCAAGGCCCGGGCCGGACAGGAGGCGGAGGCGGTATCGTCCGCGACACCCGCAAAAAAGCAGCCCAAGACACAGACGGAGCAGCTGGTCGGAGCGCTCGCCACGAGCGCCGCCCGCAGCATCGGCAGCCAGATCGGCCGGCAGATCATCCGCGGCGTCCTGGGTTCCCTGTTTGGAGGAAGGCGATAGCGGCAGTCCTTTTCGGAATCCCTCAGAAGAGACGGATGCCGCAGCCACGAAAAGAAAGGCGACGGATTTCAAATCCGCACCTCTTCCTTATTGCATCCTTTTTACAGAAATCAGGCGCGGATGGGGGCTCGCATGTGGGAGAGGGACTTCCCTTGCGCTCAGAAGCGTTTTTTCGACCCTGCATCGTCTCGCTCCGCTGCAAAGTCATAACTCGCGCCTGGCGGCGCTCAGACAGATGACTTTGCGGGCGCTTCGCTGCGACGGCAGGGTACCCCGAAAAAGCCGCTATTCGCGCTCCGGTAAGCCCCCTCTCCCCGACGGACGTTCGCGGGGGCGCGACCGGGGGTTTCCAGAGGAGCAATCAGGATATCCCTGCTGGATGCATTTAGCGGGCTGTTCAAAAATGCCCGGATGCAAGGCCCCCGAACTCCTGAGCCA
This sequence comes from Syntrophaceae bacterium, assembly GCA_013177825.1. Lineage (NCBI taxonomy): Bacteria > Pseudomonadati > Thermodesulfobacteriota > Syntrophia > Syntrophales > Syntrophaceae > Syntrophaceae bacterium. The sequence goes on along the minus strand of JABLXX010000006.1, from coordinate 290,754 downwards.
TGAGTCGTACCCTTTTCGGTACGTCGAATGGCGAAGGAGGAGGGAAACGCCGCAGACGGGCGTTTTTCAACAGCCCGTCCGGACAAACGGCCGCGACGGCGGCATGCCCCCGTGGCAGCCCCCGCGCCCTGATGCAGAGAGTAAGAAAGGATGGGGGAGCGGATTTGAAATCCATTCCCCCTTTTCATGGACCGGCTGGTATCAGGTCAAGCAACGGCGGGTGGCGGTTCCGCGGGCGGTTGGTCCACGGGCGGAGGCTGCAAGGGAAGGCCCTTCGTGCGGGTCCCGAACCGGCTGAAAATGACCCCGCCCAGGCCCAGCACGACGGCCAGCACCTTCAAGATCGGTCCTACATAGGGAATCCAGCCGGCAAACCAGAGTATGATGAGTCCCCAGAACGTCTCCCGGACGATGCCCTGGTTCTGTTTCCTCGCCAGGGCGTATACCTGCTGTCCGATGAGCTTCGACATGGCGATGAACCCCGCCAGGGCCGCCAGGGTCATGATGACGACCTCCAGGGGGATGAGGACGATCCCGATGACGGAAATCGCCAGGAGGATCGCCAGAGGCACCGCCAGGATCAGGGCCAGAAGCCCCCAGAGCGAGGAGCGGAGGGTTTCTTCCCGGATGGTCGCAGAGATGACCGCGATGGGCTTCGGGACCAGAATCGTCACCAGCATGGCGATGATGAGGATGCAGAAAAAGATCGCGAGGGAGATGACGGCCCAGACCCAGGACCAGCCCTCCGCCTCATCCTCGATGGCCGAGGACACGACGGTCCAGAAATTGGAGGCGTTGATCTCCGTGATGTTCCCCCGGATCACCGCGCCCCGCCCCTTGACGATGGTTCCCCCGAGAGAGACCACATCGCCGTCGACGACGGCATTTTTCCCAAGCACGACCGAAGCGCCGACAGCCACAACGTCCGTCTCCACCACGCCGTTCACCGTCACCTGTCCGCCGAAGGAAACGACCCGCTTCGCTTTCGTTCCCGCCTCAATGGTGACGTCGCCGCCGACCTTGAAAATGGACGAGGATTCCTGGCTCGCCGCCGCAACAGAGGCAAAGAGCAGCATGGCCAAGAGGACGCACAAGGCGATTCGACCTTTCATGATCCGGTCCTTTCCGCAGGCCCGCCGTATCCACATCGGCGGGATCCCGATCACTTTCCGGCGATCATAGCGGGCATTACCACGAATTTCAACCGGATCCTCCCGGCAAACCATCGACGTTTCGTTCCCTTTCTCAGGCGTTCTGCTTTCTCTGCCGGACGTACTCGATCATACCCGGCATGACCGACAGGATGATGATGACCATGATGACCAGTGTGAAGTTCCGCTTCACGAAGGCAAGGTTGCCAAAAAAGTATCCCCCCAGGACGAACGTGACGATCCAGGCGATTCCCCCGATGACGTTGTAGGAAAGAAAGCGGCGGTAGGTCATGGTGCCGATGCCCGCCACAAAAGGCGCAAACGTTCGGATAATGGGAATGAACCGGGCGATGATGATCGTCTTGCCTCCGTGACGCTCGTAAAAGGCATGGGTCCGGTCGAGATACTCCCTCCTGAGGAATCGCGAGGTGTTCTCGTGAAACACCCGGGGTCCCACGTATTTTCCGATGGCGTAGTTTACCGTGTCGCCGAGGACGGCGGCCAAGGACAGGAGCGAGACCAGGAGGACCGGATCCAGGTCGCCCCGGGCGGCGAACGCCCCCAGGCCGAAGAGAAGGGAATCGCCGGGAAGAATCGGGGTCACCACGAGCCCCGTTTCACAGAAAATGATCAGGAAAACGACCAGATAGGTCCACGGGCCGAAGATCCGAAGAATATCGCTAATGTAGCGTTCCAGGTGAAGGAAGATATCGATAAACTGCAGGATCAGGTCCATGGAAGATAGCGCCTTTCGGGTTCCCGCCGCGGGTTCCCTCTACTGAAGGAAGCGGGCGGAAATGGCAAGGCTTTTTCCGTCTCCTTCCACTTTTTTGTCCGGGTAATGTCACGGACCGATCGGCAGGCGGGGTCGGCCTCGGCGCACAGTTCCTCTCCGGACCGGGGCTCCTTATCCGAGAATCTCCTGCACGATCCGGGCAATCCGGTCTGCATGGGCCTCCGTCTCTTCCCGCGTGGGTCCCTCCACCATCACCCGGCATAGGTTCTGCGTCCCGGAATAGCGAACCAGGACCCGGCCCCGGCCGTCCAGCGACGCTTCCGCCTCCCGGATCGCCTCCCGGATCGCCGGTACCGTTTCCAGGTCTGGACGGGAGCGGGTCTCCACGTTGAGGAGCACCTGGGGATAGACCGTCATGAGGCGCCCCAGTTCCGAGAGAGGCCGCCCGGCTGCGTCCTTGGCCGCCAGGACCTGAAGGGCCGTAAGGATGCCGTCGCCGGAGGTATGGTGGTCGAGAAAGATCAGGTGGCCCGAATCCTCGCCGCCGAGGACGGCCCCCCGCTCCTTCATCGCCGCGAAGACATGGCGGTCTCCCACGTCGGTCATGATCGAGTCGATTCCCATTTCCCGGAAAGCGATCGTGAGACCGATGTTGCTCATGACGGTGCGGACGACCAGGTTGTTCGCGAGGCGCCCCTCGTCCCGAAGCCGGCGGCCGCAGATTGCCAGGAGGGCATCTCCGGTAAGCACTCTCCCCGTCTCGTCCACGGCGATGACCCGGTCGCCGTCGCCGTCGAAGGCGAAGCCCGCGTCGGCCCCGTCCTTCACGATCCTCTCGGCCAGGAGGCCGGGATGCTGTGACCCGCAGCCGTCGTTGATGTTCCTGCCGTCGGGCCGGGCGGAGAGGACCGTCACCTGCGCCCCCAGGGCCTCGAAGACCGCCGGGGCCACCCGGTACGTCGCACCGTGCGAACAGTCCAGGACGATTCGCAGACCCTTCAGGAAGAGACCCGGAACTGTTCCACGGACAAAAGCCGCGTAGCGCTCCCGGGCGTCCGCCAGGGAACGGGCCATCCCGTGACAGGCGGGGGACGGATCGGCGTCGTTGTCGTGATTGTCCAGGATTAGCCCTTCGATAATCTCTTCGGCCTTGTCGGGCAGTTTGGTGCCCTCGGCGGAAAAGATCTTGATTCCGTTGTCCTGATAGGGATTGTGGGAGGCGGAAACGACGATCCCGCAATCCGCCTGCTCGTCTGCCGTGAGAAAGGCCACCGCCGGCGTTGGGATGATGCCGGCCAGGAGGGCGTCCATGCCGGCCGAGCAGATTCCCTCCACCAGGGCGTTCTCGAGCATTTCCCCGGATTCTCTCGTATCGCGCCCGAGGACGATCCGGTGAGGCCGGTGTTCCCGTCGCAGGAAGAACCGGGCCGCCGCGCGGCCGATGCGGAAGGCCATCTCCGCCGTAATCGGGTAGCGGTTGGCGGGTCCCCGGATCCCGTCCGTTCCGAACAATCTTCCCATCCTTCAGCCTCCCAGCGGTCATTCCCGGTTCCCGAACCTGCAACACCGGGGAAAAAGAAACGGTTCCTCACTCCGAGCCGGGAACCGGCGGCGATCCTATCCTACCGAAATGGCTTTTGCAACCCGGATTTCCGTCCCGGTGCGGACCATGCATGTACTTTTGACCGACGGATCGGTGCGTTCCCGATGCACGGCCTTTCCGCCCCCTGCCCACGGGAAAGAGCCCGTTGTGCTCACGCCGTTTTTGGTATAAACAGGTTCCCCACTGCAAGATAAGGAGCGGTTCATGCGTACCAAGACAACGGTCATCGGCGCCGGCAATGTGGGGGCCACCGTGGCCCAGAGGCTGGCGGAAAAGGAGCTGTGCGACGTCGTTCTCATCGACGTCGTCGAGGGGATTCCGCAGGGAAAAGCCCTGGATCTGAGTCAGGCGGCCCCCATCGAGGGGCACGACGCCTTGCTCACGGGAACGAACGCCTACGACGAGACCGAGGGATCGGACCTGATCATCGTCACCGCCGGCATTCCCCGCAAACCCGGCATGAGCCGGGACGACCTCCTGGCGACAAACCGGAGCATCGTTTCCGCCGTGACGAAGCAGGCCGCCGCCCGTTCCCCGGAGGCCGTCCTCATTGTCGTCAGCAACCCCCTCGACGCGATGTGCCATATCGCCTTTGAGGCCAGCGGGTTCCCCAAGAACCGGGTGCTCGGGATGGCCGGTGTGCTTGACGCCGCCCGCTTCCGCGCCTTCATCGCCCAAGAGCTCCGCGTCTCCGTGGACAACATCCATGCGACCGTGCTGGGCGGCCACGGCGATACCATGGTCCCCCTGCCCCGCTATACGACCGTCGCCGGAATTCCCCTGCCGGAGATGCTCCCGCCGGAGAGGATCGAGGCCCTCGTGAACCGGACGAGAAGCGGCGGCGCGGAGATCGTGAATCTCCTCAAGACGGGCAGCGCCTACTACGCCCCTGCCTCGGCGGCTGTGGAAATGGCCGAGAGCATTTTAAAGGATCGGAAAAAGATCCTGCCCTGCTCGGTTTTCCTTGAAGGGGAGTATGGAATCCATGGATTGTTCGTCGGAGTCCCCGTCAAGCTGGGGCGGAGCGGCGTCGAGGAAATCCTCTCCCTCCCGCTGACGGAACGGGAGCGGGAGGATCTGCAGCGGTCGGCCGCGGCCGTCCGGGAACTGGTGGACATTCTCTCCCGTCTGTGAAGCGCGCGGAACAAAGGAATGAAAGTCCCTTGACATTGCCGGTCCGGGCTCCTATAACGCCTTCAACAGAAGGATGGATCCCATGAACACACCCGTCAAGACACGATTCGCCCCCTCTCCCACGGGTTATCTCCATATCGGCGGCGCCCGGACGGCCCTCTTCAACTGGCTGTACGCCCGCCGCCACGGCGGCGTATTTCTGCTGCGCATCGAAGACACGGACCAGATCCGCTCGACGGAAGAATCCACCAAGGCCATCCTGGACGCCATGACATGGCTCGGCCTGACCTGGGACGAAGGTCCTTTCTTCCAGGCGGAGCGCGTCGGCATTCACCGGCAGATGGTCGATAAGCTGGTGGCCGAGGGAAAGGCCTACTGGTGCACCTGCACCCAGGAGGAGCTGGAAGCGAAACGAAAATCGGCCCTGGCCGAGGGCCGGAAGCCGAAATATGACGGCACCTGCCGGGAACGGCACTTGGCTCCAACGCCTGGTGCCGTGGTGCGGTTCCGCTGCCCCGAAGGCGGGGCCACCCGGATGCAGGACCTCATCAAGGGGAACATCCTCTTCCAGAACGAGGAGTTGGACGACCTGATCATCCAGCGGGCCGACGGATACCCTACATACAACTTCGCCGTCGTCGTCGACGACGCCCAGATGGGGATCACCCACGTCATCCGGGGGGACGATCACGTAAACAACACGCCCCGGCAGATCCTCCTCTATGAGGCGCTCGGATTTCCCGTGCCCTTTTTCGCCCATGTCCCCATGATCCTCGGATCCGACAAGGCGCGTCTCAGCAAACGCCATGGTGCGACCTCCGTCATGGCCTACCTGGACATGGGCTATCTGCCGGAGGCCCTGGTGAATTACCTGGTGCGTCTCGGCTGGTCACACGGAGACCAGGAGATCTTTTCCGGAGACGAGCTGACGAGCCTGTTCGACCTGGATGCCGTGGGCAAGTCCCCGGCGGTGTTCAACCCGGAAAAGCTATTGTGGCTCAACCAGCACTACATCCGGTCCTACTCGCCGGATCGGCTGGTGGAAGCCCTCCGGCCCCTCTGGCCGGCGGCATCCGATCCTTCGCAGGAAGCCCTTGTCCGCGGAGTGGTCGGGGATCTCCAGTCCCGAAGCAAAACACTTCTCGAACTGATCGATGGGGCCGCGTTTTACTTTGCCGATGAAGTCACCTACGATCCGAAGGCGGCGGAGAAATTCCTGACGCAGGCATCCGCCGTTCACCTGGAGGCCGTTCTGCAGGAACTGCCCCTTCTCGAGGACTTCTCGAAAGAGGGACTCGAGGCGTTTCTCCGCTCCCTGGCGGAATCCCGCCAGATGAAGCTCAAGGACATCGCCCAGCCGCTGCGCGTCGCCCTGACGGGCAAGGCCGTCAGCCCCGGCATCGACGAGGTCATGGTGACCCTCGGCCGGGAGCGAACGCTTGGCCGCATTGCCCGGGCCTTGTCGTCCATCCGCACCGGGAACTCCTCCTGACATCCGAAACGCCCGGAAGCACTGCAAGGTCCGCGGGAATGGCCGGATTTTCATTGACCTGCCCTGCTGATTGTGGTTATTTAGTTGCCGTTGTTGTTGAACCCATTCACTTTGAATCCCTATTCAAGAAAGGAGATTGGTATTATGAAGAGCCGGTTCGTTCGGACCATGGTGATTCTCGCCTGCCTGGTTCTCCTCTTCACCGTGGGCTGCGCCAAGAAGGCCGTCAAGGAAGACACAGGCATGCAGGAACAAAAGGTCACCGCCCAGGCGACGAAGGCGGATGACGATGCCGCCCGGAAGGCGGCGGAAGCCGCGGCCAGGGAACGCGCTCTGAGGGAAGAAGAAGCCCGCCGGGCCGAACAGGAACGTCTCGCCCGGGAAAAGGCGGAGAAGCTTGCCGCCCTGTTCGCGGACGTCAACTTTGATTTCGACAAGTACAACATCAAACCCGATTTCCGGGATCGCCTGAACGAGCAGGCCGCCTGGCTGAAGAGCAACGCCGCGGACATGCTCCTCGTCGAAGGCCACTGCGACGAACGGGGAACCGCCGAGTACAACTTGGCTCTGGGTGAGAGACGCGCAAACGCCGTCATGAAGTACCTGATCGATCTCGGAATCGACAAGGGACGGATCAAGACGATCTCCTACGGGAAAGAGCGTCCTCTCGACCCGGCTCAGACCGAGGAAGCCTGGGCCAAGAACCGCCGGGCGCACTTCGAAATAAACCCGAAATAACGCTGCAATGTCTCCTCGCTTGAGGAAATTATTTCTTGTTCTTGCTGTTCTGGTCGGTCTGGCCGGGGTGTCCGGTTGCGCCACCTCGAAAGACCTGAGAAGGGTTCAGGGTGAATTGCTGAACCGGATCGAGGCGGCGGAGCAGAAAATCGCCGCCTTGGATCAGACCGACCAGGCCATCAAGGGCGATGCCAGGAGTGTGACGGATTCCGTCGCACTCCTGCAGAAGCGGCAGGCCGAAACGGGCGCTGACCTGGCGGATGCCAGGGATCAGTTGCGGCAGATCCGCGGACTCGTCGACGGCATGAAGAAGGATCTCGCCACCGGCATCGGCCGCCAGGACGAGATGAAAGAAAAGATCGACGCCCTGTCCTTCAAGATCCAGTTCCTTGAAAACTATCTGGGCGTAAGCAAGAAGGACGACGGCAGCGAGGCCGTTCACAAGAACGGAAATAACGGCAAGGAAACGAAAGGCAAATCCGAGCGGGAGATCCTCTACGGGGCGGCCTATGCCACCCTGAAAGAGGGAAAATATGAGAAGTCCCGCGGGGAATTCCAGAATTTCCTCAAGAAATATCCCGGCACGGAGCTGTCCGACAATGCTCAGTTCTGGATCGGCGAGAGTTACTTTTTCGAAGGCAAGTTCGAGAAGGCCATTCTGGAGTACGAAAAGGTCATCAAGAACTATCCCGAGGGGGACAAGGTTCCCCAGGCACTCCTGAAGCAGGGACTGTCTTTCGCCCAGTTGGGGGACAAGACCAGCGCCCGCATCATTCTGCAGCAGATCATCAAGGACTATCCCAACACGAGTTCGGCCCGGACGGCCCGGACGAAGCTCAACGAGTTGAAATAAAAGGGAGAGGTTCAGGCAGGCATCAAAGGAGACGGCGCATCCGCCGGTCTCCTTTTTTTATGGATTCCCGCCGCCGAGTTCCCGGATCTTGCGCAGGAGTTCCACACTCGAGGGGCTCAGACGCAGGGCCTTACGATAGGCCGACAGGGCTTCTTCCTTCTGCCCCGCCTTCGCGAAGGCATCTCCCAGGTGCTCGGCGATGGTGGGATCGTCCGGGACCGCAAGGGCGGCCTGCCGGAGATACTGAATGGCTTTCCCCAGGTCGTTCTTCTTGAAATAAACCCATCCCAGACTGTCGGTGATATACCCGTTGCCGGGCTTGACAGCCAGTGCCTTCCGGATCAGCCGCTCCGCTTCGTCGAGGCGCATCCCCCGATCCGCATAGCTGTACCCGATAAAATTGAGTGCCTCCGCATGATCCGGCTCGATGGCGAGAATGCCCTCCATGAGGGCGATGCTTTCCGAAAACCGGCCGCCCTTCTCGAAGAGCATTCCAAGGCTGTAAGGCAGATCCACGTTCCGGGGGTGGACCGCCATTCCCTGCCGCAGCACCTTTTCCGCAGCCGCCGGGTTCTTCATCTCCTCATGCAGGGAAGCCAGATACAGGAAAAGCCCCGGGTAGTCTTTCCGCTTCTCCAGTGCCTCGCCGGCTGTCCGGAGGGCTTCTTCCTTGCGGCCGGTCTTGTTCTGAAGCATGGCCATCCGGACCCGGGCGTTTCCGAAGAACTCCGATTTTGCTGTCACATCACCATAGGAAGCGATGGCTCGAACCGTATCGCCGCTCTCTTCATAGGCGGATGCCAGAAGATACCGGAGTCGCGCCTCCGCCGGATATTCCTGCACCAGGGTCTCCAGCAGGCGAACGGCCCGGGGATAATCCTTCTTTTCCAGGTAAAGGAGTGCCAGGGTCAGCCTCACATCCCGGTTGTCCCGATCGATGTTCAGGGCGTCCATCAGGGTCTGTTCGGCCTCGTCAAAGCGCTGCAGTCGCAGGAGCATCTCCGCCAGCCGGAGGCGGATTCCAATGCGCATGGGATGCAGCTCCATGAACCGGCGGTAAGTCTCCACCGCTTTTTCCGTCTGTTTGCGAGACTCGTAGAGCTGCCCCAGTTCAATCCAGGCCGCTTCAAAAGCCGGCCTCAGTTCCAGAACCTTCCGAAGCCCCGCTTCGGCCTCGTCATCCCGCTTCAGTTCCCGATGGATCCTCGCCCGGTGGTAAAGGGCCGCCACGTGGTCCGGATGAATCTTGAGGAGGCGATTGTAACAGTCCAGGGCTTTTTCATATTCCCGGGATTCCGTGTACAGGGCCGCCAGATGCAGCCAGGCGGTCTCGTTTTCCCGATCCAGTTCAAGAACTTTCCGGAAAGACCGCTCGGCGGCGACGGCCTCTTTCCTGGAGGCCTGGGCTCCCCCGAGAAGGAGGAAAACCATGGGTTCACGGGGATGCTGGCGCGCCGCCTCCTGAAGGATGGCGGTCACCCTGTCCGAACTCCCCTTTTCTGCATAGAGAACAGCCAGCTCAAGGGTCAGATCGAGGGATTTTTCATCGTAGCGTCGTGCGGTTTCCAGCTCCGCGATGGCCTCGTCCAGCTTCCCGTCCAGCATATACTGAACAGCCACGGAATAATGAAACATCGCCTTGGCGTCGCCCCGACCCGGCGGTATCGCATACCCCCCCTCCCGCAGGGGGGACGTCGCACATCCGCAAAGGGCAAGGAAGCCGCAGATGAACAGAAGCAGCAGTGAAACGGAAAGGGCTTTCTTTTTTTTCATCGCCTCGCTCTGTCGCCGGAATCCACCGGCCGGACCGCTTCCGACGCGGAAACGACCCGGATTCCCTGCCGCTGGAGGAGCGGCAAAACATGCCGGAGGGTGCGGATGGTGTCGGGATAGGGATGCCCGATGATGACCGGGAGCTGTGCAGAATCGGTCGTCTCGGCCAGGTGGCGGATCTGATTCAGGGTGTCGTCATCGGAACGGCCGTCGATAAACAAATCCCGTTTTGCGAAGGGAATGCCCGTCTTCCGGGCCGCTTCCCGAACGCTGCTCCGGGACGACGTCCGGCTGTCGATAAAATAGATCCCCTTTTCCCGGAGCACCTTCAGCACAACAACCATTTTGTCCTGATGCTCCGTGAAAAGGGATCCCATGTGGCTGTTGACGCCGCACGCATAGGGCACTCTTCGCATCCCCTGCTCCAGCCGGTTTCGGATCTCATCATCCTTCATGTTCGTCCGGAGGACCAATGTCCCCGGGTTGGCTCGTGTTTCCGAACGGGGTTCCAGGGGCAGGTGAAGAATCACCTCTCGTCCTTCCCTGTGGATCAGATCGGCGGCCTGCACCGAATGGGCGCTGTCGGGAAGAACGGCAAACGTAAGGGGAACCTTGAGCGACAGGAGTTCCCGGACCGGGGCCAGGTCGTGTCCGATATCGTCAATGATGATCACGACCCGCCGCGAAGCCGCAGGCCTTTCCGGTTCAGGCAAAGCCCGGCCCGTCTCCCGGCGGCTCTTGCCCGTCTCGGCGGGCACGGCTTTCGGAATGACTTTGACCGGAGCGGCTTTGCGCGGGGGGACCTGCGCTCGGCGCGTGTCCCGCTGCCGCTCGTGATGAAGGAAATAGGCGATGGCGACGATGGCCGCGACCGCTGCGAGGAAAGCGATCCACGCCAGCGCCTTTCCTTTCTTCCTGCCTCTTCTGCGTCCCATCCGTCCGTTCCGGCCGCTTCGGCTCCGTCCGCACCGGAGATCTCCCCGAACGGGGCGTCCGGGGGACGTTATCCGTGGTCCTTAACCGCTTCGGGCGCCTTTCCGGAAAAGGTCCCAGCTCTTGAGGATATCGATGGCGCTCTTGAGCTGGTTGTCCTGGGATGCGTCCTCGATCACATCCCGTCTCGACAGGGGCGGCGCCTTTGGTCGGATTGTGTCGTTCTTGCCGTCCTTGACGTCCCCGTTCTCCCGGGGAGATCGGATATGGCCGGCCAGATCTTTTTCCCGCAGCGGTTCCTCTGCCGGTTCCTTACCGTCAGCTGTTTTTGTCCGGCGGATGACGATGTCCGGCTGAATTCCCTCCGCCTGGATGGAGCGTCCCTTGGGCGTGTAATACTTGGCCGTGGTCAGCTTCAGGGCCGATCCATCGTCCAGGGGAATGACCGTCTGCACGGACCCCTTGCCGAAGGTCTGCGTTCCCAGGACAAGGGCGCGGCCGTTGTCCTGAAGGGCGCCGGCTACGATCTCCGCCGCGGAGGCGGTGCCCTCGTTGACCAGGGCCACGATGGCGCAGGTCGGCTCGTTCCCGTTGTCACGGGCCTTCGCCGAGCTCTCCACGGATTTCACGCGGCCCCGGGTGGACACGATGGTTCCCGATTTCAGAAACAGTTCCGATACCTGTACGGCCTGGCTTAGAAGTCCGCCCGGGTTGTTCCGGAGGTCAAGGACAAGCCCCTTGAGGGGATGGGCCTTCTTTTCCAATTCCGACAGGGCCTTGCCCAGGTCTTCCGCGGTTCTTTCCTGAAAAGAGGAAACCCGGACATAGCCGATTCCGTCCTCGAACACCTTGGACCGAACGCTCATGATCTGGATGATGTCCCGGGTGATCGTGATGTCCTGGAGCTTCGTGGTCTCGTCCCGCATGATGGTAATGGTGACGTTGGTTCCTTTCGGCCCCCGGAGCTTCTTGACGGCATCCATGATCGTGATGTCCTTGGTGGACGTGCCGTCGATCCGGATAATCATATCACCCGCCTTGACTCCCGCCCGATAGGCCGGCGTGTCCTCAATGGGCGACACGACCGTGAGGACGTCTTTGCGGATCGTGATTTCGATGCCGATGCCGCCGAAACGTCCCTTCGTCTCCACTTCCAGTTCCTTGTACATGTCTGCCGTCATGTAGGAACTGTGCGGATCCAGGGACCGCATCATGCCGTTGACGGCCCCCTGGAGGAGGGTTTTGGTCTCGACCGGCTCCACATAATTCTTTTCGACGATATCGAGGATTTCGTTGAAGGTCTTGAGGCTCCGATAGGTGCTCCGGTCCAGCGCCGCAACCGGGCTGTCTCCGGCAAGCCCCATGAAGATCGCCAGGGCCGCCAGACCCAGCAGAACGATCCCCGTCTTCACCGTTTTCCGTTTCATGCCTACCTCCACCTGTCCGGAATCTCTATCAGGGATTAAGGTTTGATTCCTACTTCTTTTCCTTTTAAAATTCCATTGCTATTTCAGGGAGGGCCACGCCTTCCGGAACCGTTACCGGGAACGCCGGCCCGGATCCGGTCCCGGCCGGCCCGTGGCCCAGTCGATCTGGCGGCAGATTCCGCGGACGATTTTCACCTCACGGGCATGAAGCTGAACCCTTGAGAAGAGCCGCCGGACATGGAGCATCCAGTATTCGGGGTTCTGCTTGTTGATGAAGCCGATCCGGGTGAGGACGTCCCGCAGGTGCCCGTACATGCCCTCCAGTTCCGCCGACGAGGCAAGCCTCGGCCGGAAGGTGGCTGGAGGAGCGGCGGCGGCGACGAACAGCTCATAACAGAGGATCATCACGGCGTGAGACAGGTTGATGGATCGGAAATCCTCGGAGGTGGGGATGTTGACGATGGTCTGGCAGAGGCGGAGCTCTTCGTTGGAAAGCCCTTTGTCCTCGGGACCGAAAAGCAGGGCGATGCGGTTGTTCCGGCTGAGGTCGGTCATCCGCCGTGCCATCTCCCGCGGAGATACGGCAGGACCGCGGGCGGAGCCGCGGCGGCCGGTCGTTCCCACCAGCCAGGTGAATCCGGCCACGGCCTCCTCCAGATTCTCATGGCATTCCATGGCATCCACCAGGTCCCGTGCAGCATGGGTGGATCGCTGGAGCACCTCTTCCAGGTCGAGTGGCTCCCCCCCGACGACGACCAGCTTGCCGATTCCCATGTTTTTCGCGCACCGGGCGACCGACCCCACATTTCCGGAAAATTTCGGCCGGCAGAGCACAACCGCCACGTTCTCCATCCGCACCCGGATTTCCTGATCCTCTTTCATCTTCTTCCCCGTATCCTTAAGTTTTCGGCGGAGACCTGATACCACAAAACCGGAACGGGCGCATTTTTTGATTGTTCGCATCCCCGGCGTCTGCTATCGGGCACGGGAAAAGGCATTCCTCGCGGCGCGTCCTCGGACGCGCCGGAAACAGTGACCCATAATCCGACACGACCCATGGACGAATCCCATCTCCAGATGCTGGCCGACGGAGCCCGGATCGCCGGCGTCCCCCTGGACACGGCACAGAGGGAGCTATTCCGCCTGTATATCGACGAGCTTCTCCTCTGGAACCGCCGCTACAACCTGGTCGCAGCGGCCGATCCGGAAGAAATCGTCGTCCGGCATGTCCTCGACTCCCTGGCGGTCGTCCCCCTGCTTCCCCGCCGTGACGGGCTCCTGCTGGACATCGGAAGCGGTGCCGGCTTTCCGGGCATCCCCCTCAAGATCGCCTGCCCCTCCCTGGAAGTCCGCCTGCTGGAGGCCTCCAGGAAGAAGTCGTCGTTCCTGAAGCGGGTCGCAGGGATCCTGAACCTGGAAGGAATCGGCGTCCTCTGGGAACGGACGGAGGATTGTCTCCGGCGGGACGGAGTCGCCGGTTCCTTTGACATGGTGATCTCCCGGGCGGTTCTTCCCCTGTTGCGTTTTGCCGAAATCGGCTCCCCGTTCCTGCGCCCGGGAGGATACCTCGTCGTCATGGCCGGACCCGCTACCGACAGCCGGATCTCCCCCCCGGAGAAGGCCGGCCTTTCACCGATTTCGATCCACGAATACAGGCTCCCCCTCTCGGGGGACCGGCGAAAAATTTTTCTCTATAAAAAATCAATGCAAATCAAGTAGTTATCTAAAAAAATCTCCTTTGAAAAAACCTTGATTTGTGTTACCTTTCCGTCGCGTCAGGGGGGTGAAAACGTTCCAGTCCCTTTCCCCAAAATCATGCGTAAAATCATAAGCATCGCGAATCAAAAAGGGGGGGTCGGCAAGACCACCACCGCCATCAACCTGGCGGCGACCCTCGCCGCGGCGGAACGGAAGACGCTTCTCATCGATGCGGACCCGCAGGGGAATGCCACGAGCGGCCTGGGCATCGATCCGGCGGCATTGAAGGAGCGCAATCTTTACGACGCCCTTAGCGGAGAGGGCACCCTGGCCGAAGTGGTCCTGGGCAGCCGCCTTCCCTTCCTCGATGTGATCGGCTCCGACCAGGACCTGACCGGTGTGGAGATCGAGTTTGTCGAAATCGAGGACCGGGAGAAAAAACTTCGCCGGCTGATCCGCTCCGCGGATCTCGGTTATGAATACGTCATTATCGATTGTCCGCCCTCTCTGGGCTTTCTCACCCTGAATGCCCTGGTGGCGGCGGACAGCGTCATCGTGCCTTTGCAGTGCGAGTATTTCGCCCTGGAGGGATTGGGGCGGCTCCTGGCAACGATCAAGCTCGTTCAGGCGCGGCTCAATCCGTCTCTGGCGCTGGGGGGAATCCTCCTGACCATGTTCGACGGGCGGAACATTCTGTCCCGGCAGGTCAGCGAAGAAGTCCGGCGGCACTTCGGGACCAAGGTCTTTCAGACCGTCATCCCGCGGAATGTAAGACTTTCCGAGAGTCCCAGCCACGGTCTCCCGATCATTCTTTACGATGTCCGTTCCCGGGGCGCCATTTCCTACATGGAACTGGCCAAGGAAGTCATGGGGAACGGAGGAAGCGGGTCCTGATGTCGACAAAAACATCCCTTGGAAAAGGCCTGGGCGCCATGTTCCCGGAACTGCTCAAGCAGGTTGGCGAACGGCCTTCCTACATCCTGTGCGGCATCGAGGAGCTCACGCCCAACCGATTCCAGGCCCGGAAATCCTTTCGAGACCAGGAGCAGAAGAATCTGGTCGCCTCCATCCGCAAAAGCGGTGTGATCCAGCCCATCATCGTCCGGCGGGCGCCGGAAGGGTACGAAATCATTGCCGGAGAGCGGCGCTGGCGGGCGGCCCAGCAGGCGGGGCTGAAGGAAGTTCCGGTGGTCATCCGGGAGGCCGGAGACCTTGACGCGGCGGAATGGTCCATTGTGGAAAACATTCAGCGCGAATCCCTCAACCCTGTGGAAGAGGCGGAGGCCTTCCGGATCCTGGCGGATCAGTTCGGCCTTTCCCAGGAGGACATCGCACAGAGGGTCGCGAAAGACCGGTCCACCGTGGCGAATTCACTTCGCCTCCTCCGGCTGCCTTCGGAAATCCTGGATGGCCTCGTGGCAAGGAAGATCTCTTCCGGCCATGCCCGCTGTCTCCTCCCTCTGGAACAACCCCAGACCCAGCTTCAGGCGTACCGGACCATCGTTCAGCGGGCGCTGAATGTTCGGGAGACCGAACGGCTCGTCAAAGGGCTCCTGAAAACAAAGGGCAATAAAGAACGGAAAAAAGAACCCGCCGGCGGACCTCATCTGCGGCAACTGGAAAATTCCCTCACGGAGCGTTTTCTCAGCGCAGTCCGGATCCGGCCCGGCCGGAAAAGCGGGCGGATTGAAATCCGCTTTTCCGGAGAGGAAGAACTCAGCCGGCTGATCCGTCTGCTTCTGGACGGGAAACCCTGATTCGAAAAGCGTCCGGGAAAACTCGAATCCCATTCACTGTCATTTATCCACAGCTGTTGAAAACCTTGTGGATGAGGTAATTAAGTAGTGGATTTAATCTGGGAAAAAGCGACAAATATCATTCGAAAGCAGGTGAGCCAGCAGAACTTCGACACCTGGATTCAGCCGGTTCGTGTCACGGCTGTGGAGGGGAACAGCATTCAGTTCGCTGTGCCCAACAAGTTTTTCAAAGACTGGCTGAACGACAATTACCTGCCCATCATCAAGGAAAGCCTGAAAGAGGTCTCGGGAATCGACCTGAGCGTTCATTTCACCGTCAGCAAGGGAGACGGCCGAGCAGCGGAAACGCCGGCGGAAGCGAAGAAATCGGACGGGAAATCCGAGCGAAAACCTCCGGCTACGAAGTACGAATCGAACCTGAACCCAAACTACAGCTTCGAACGATTCGTCGTCGGCTCATGCAACCAGTTCGCTCACGCCGCCGCCATGTCCGTGGGAGAAATGCCGGCGAAAAACTACAACCCCCTATTCATTTACAGCGACGTCGGCCTGGGAAAGACACACCTGCTCAATGCCATCGGACTGCACACGCTGAATCTCTACCCGGACACGAACGTCGTTTATGTCTCGGCGGAGGAGTTCGTCAACGAGCTCATCGGTTCCATCCGGTACGACCGGACGCCGAAGTTTCGAGAAAAATACAGAAAAATCGACTGTCTCCTGATTGACGACATCCAGTTCATTGCCGGGAAGGACCGGACACAGGAAGAATTCTTTCATACGTTCAACACCCTCCACGATGCGGGAAAACAGATCGTCGTCACCAGCGACAAGTTTCCGAAAGATATCCCGAATCTGGAAGACCGTCTCCGTTCCCGCTTCGAATGGGGGCTCATCGCCGATATCCATCCTCCCGACATCGAGACCCGGATTGCCATCCTGCAAAAGAAAGCCCACGACAACAGCATCCACCTTCCCAGCAACGTAGCACACTACGTGGCGTCCAACGCCCATTCGAACATCCGGGAACTGGAAGGCTTTCTGGTCCGGATCAGCGCCTACGCCTCCGTGACGGGGCGGTCCATCGACATGGACCTGGCCAAGGAAGTCCTCCGGAAAATCGTCCGGCAAAACGAGCGGGAGGACATCACGGTGGACGAGGTCATCCGTGCCTCCTCCGGAAAATTCAACGTGAAACTCTCCGATCTAAAGTCAAAAAAGAAAAGCAAAAACATCGTCCTTGCCCGTCAGTCCGCCATGTTCCTGTGCCGGCGGCTGACAAACGCCTCCTTCCCGGACATCGGAGAAAAACTCGGTGGACGCGACCACTCCACCGTGATTTACGCCGTCAACAAAATCAGCGCTCTGATCGAGAAGGACTCAGCCCTGAAAAAAACGATCCAGGACATTGAAGACACACTTCAGCAGTCTTCATAACAGCGGCATCAACGGACTATCCACAACGGCATGATCGATTATATATATGATGTCATTCATAAATTTCAATTTGATCAAGGTATCAACAGCCCTTACTGTAACTACTGATTCAATCTAATAGAGAAAAAAAAGAAAGGGAGAGAAATATGGATTTCTGTATCAAGCGGGAACTTCTTTTGGCCGGAATGCAAAGGACCGCGGGAATCGTAGAAAAGAAAACGACCATGCCGATCCTGAACAATGTCCTGATTGCCGCCCAGCCGGAGAAGGTCACCATCAGCGCCACGGATCTGGAAATTGCCGTGATGGTGGGATACGGAGCGGACGTCAAAACGGAAGGCCGGGTGACCCTTTCCGCCCGGAAGCTTCACGAACTGGTCCGGGAAACCCAGGGCGAAACGGTTCATTTCGTCAAGAACGAGAAGGAACTGGTCACGATCACGTGCGACAAAGCCGTTTACCGAATCCCCGGTCTGGGGGCGGGAGAATATCCGAATGTTGCTGAAGAAGAAGGAATCCAGTACTTTGCGATCTCTTCAGAGGATGTCCTGGAGTTGATCAGGAAAACCTTTTTTGCCATTTCCACGGATCCCCTCCGCAAGAATCTGACGGGGGTTCTTTTCGAGTCGCAGAAGAAGGAGTCGGGGACGGAGATCCGCATGGTGGCGACGGACGGTCACCGGATGGCGATGGCCTGGACCCTGATGGACCCGGAGAAGGCGTTTCTGGAGCTGGAAAAAGGAATCATCCTGCCCAGAAAGGGACTCGGAGAGATCCGCAAGCTTCTGGACGATTCGAACGGCGAGGTTCGAATGGGAGTCCACCAGGGAATGTGCGTCTTCAAGACGGAAAATACGATCCTGAAAGTGAGGCTCATCGACAGCGACTATCCCGATTACCGGCGGGTCATTCCCGTTGAGAAGGGATACATCGTCCGGTTCGAGCGGGACAGGGTTCTTCATGCCCTGCGGAGAATGAGCGTCATTTCCAGCGAGGGTTACAGCGGGGTCATCGTAAAGATGACGACGGACAGGATGGTGCTTCACTCCACGAATCCGGACGTCGGTGAGGCCAGCGAGGAGGTGGAGGTTTCCTATCAGGAGCCGAACGTGGAGGTGGCCTATAATGTGAATTTCCTGATCGATGCCATCGAGGTGATCGGAGAAGGAGACGGAATGTTCGAGATCGGCGGGGCAAAAAAGCCGGGAATCGTCCGTCCGTCCGATTCGGACCGCTACCTGTGCATTATCATGCCTCTGAAGTTCTGAGACATTGATTCTATTCATATTGATTCGTTTTAGAAGGAGCGAAACAGACAGTTTATGGCGGAAAATTACGATGCGGAAAGCATAAAGGTTCTGGAGGGACTCGAAGCGGTGCGCCGGAGGCCGGCCATGTACATCGGGTCCACCGGCAAGGAAGGCCTTCACCATCTCGTCTACGAGGTGGTGGACAACAGCGTGGACGAGGCCTCGGCCGGATACTGCGATACGATCGTCGTCAAAATCCGGTTGGATAACAGCATCCTGGTATCGGATAACGGGCGGGGAATTCCCGTGGACATGCATCCCACGGAGGGCGTATCCGCCGCCGAGGTTGCACTGACAAAACTGCATGCGGGAGCGAAATTTTCCAACGAGAGCTACAAGATATCCGGCGGTCTTCACGGCGTCGGTGTTTCCGTGGTCAATGCCCTATCCGAGTACCTGGAACTGGAGGTTCGCCGTGACGGCTACCTCTGGACCCAATCCTATGCAACAGGAATTCCCAAGGCTCCTCTGGAAAACATCCGGAAGTCGAAGGGCCGGGGAACAACGGTCACCTTCAAACCGGATCCACAGATCTTTGAGGAAACGGAGTTCAGCTTCGATATCCTGGCCAACCGGCTCCGTGAACTGGCCTTTCTGAATTCAGGCATCCGGATTACGCTGACGGACGAGCGGGACGAGCGGACCAGCGAGTTTTATTACAAGGGCGGCATCGTATCGTTCGTGGAGTACCTGAATCGGCACAAGAAGGTTCTTCATGCCAAGCCGATCTACGTGGACGGTGCCCGGGAAGACTGCCAGGTTGAAGTGGCCATTCAGTACAACGACACCTACGCGGAAAATATTTTCTCCTATGCCAACAGCATCAACACGACGGAGGGCGGAACCCACCTGAGCGGCTTCCGCTCCGCCCTGACGCGGGCCTTCAACAACTACGGAACGGCCAGCAACATCCTCAAAAACGGGAAAGAATCCCTGAAAGGGGAGGACCTGCGCGAGGGACTCACCTGCGTCATCAGCGTGAAGATCCGTTCGCCCCAGTTCGAGGGGCAGACGAAGACCAAGCTGGGAAACAGCGATGTGAAAGGACTCGTGGAAGGGATCGTCTACGAGAAGATCAGCACCTATCTCGAGGAGAATCCCTCCGTCGGCCGGCAGCTCCTCGGAAAATGCCTGGATGCCTCCCGCGCCCGGGAAGCGGCCCGGAAAGCCCGGGAACTGACCCGGAGAAAAAGCGCCCTCGAAGTCGGAGCCCTTCCGGGAAAGCTGGCGGACTGCCAGGAACGGGATCCGGCCCTGAGCGAGATTTTCTTTGTCGAGGGAGACTCGGCCGGAGGCTCCGCCAAGCAGGGCCGTGACCGGAAAAACCAAGCCATTCTGCCGCTCCGGGGAAAAGTCCTCAACGTCGAGAAGGCCCGATTCGACAAGATGCTCCAGAACGAGGAGCTCAAGGTCATCATCACGGCCCTGGGAACCGGAATCGGACAGGAGGACTACGATGTGACCCGGCTGCGGTACCACAAGGTGATCATCATGACCGACGCCGACGTGGACGGCCTCCATATCCGGACGCTCCTGCTCACGTTCTTCTTCCGCCAGATGAGGGAACTGATCGAGCGGGGCCACCTGTATATCGCACAGCCGCCCCTGTTCCGGGTCGTCGACAAGAAGCGGGAGATCTACATCCACAACGAAGAAGAGATGCGGAATTTCGTTCTCGAGAACGGCGTCGAGCGGATTCGCCTGGTTACCGAAAGCGGAGCCGTCTTCACCGGGGGAAGGCTTCTGGCGATGATCCGGAAAATCATGAGGATCCAGAGCATCGGCGAGCGCTTCGAGAAAGACGGCGTCGACCACGACGTGATCCGTCTCCTGGCCGCCGATTCTGCTCTCTCCTCCGGTTCCTTCCGTTCCCAGGAGTCCCTCCGGGAAATTGGAGACCGCCTGTCCGCCCGGCTGGGGGGAGACGGCTGCGACATCTCGTTCGTGGGCGATCCCGAACAGGAAGACAACGCCCTGGGGCTCCGGATTGTCCGTCCGGGAAGGAAAAACGCCACTCTGCTCCAGCCGGAGATCGTCAAGTCAGCGAAGTTCATCGAGCTCAAGAACCTGCTCAGCCAGGTGACCGCCCTCGGGGAACCTCCGTTCAAGCTGTCCCTGGAAGGTGACGAGGCGGGGACGGTGGAGCTTCCCTCTCTGGATGCCCTGGTGGAGAGCGTCATGGCCGCCGGGAAAAAAGGCTTTGCCGTGCAGCGCTACAAGGGCCTGGGCGAGATGAACCCGGAGCAGCTCTGGTCGACCACCATGAACCCGGAAAAGCGGACGCTTCTTCAGGTTCGGGTGGATGACGCCATCGTGGCCGATGAAATATTCACCACCCTCATGGGGGATCAGGTCGAGCCGAGACGGGAATTCATCTACCGGAACGCCCTGTACGCGTCGAACCTGGACGTATAGCGGGCGAGAGCCCGAGTTTTCCGACAGGTCAGGACCGAAACGGTTCTGGCCGCGTTTTTTTCAAGAGGATCAAGAGGATAACGAGGAATGGAACAGTCTTTCCTGCAGAAGAGCCTTCCCATCAATATCGAAGACGAGATGAAGAAGTCCTACATGGACTACGCCATGAGCGTTATCATCGGGCGCGCCATTCCGGACGTCCGGGACGGGCTCAAGCCGGTCCACCGGCGGGCCCTGTTCGCCATGCACGAGATGGGGAACCGCTGGAACAAGGCCTACAAGAAATCGGCCCGCATCGTCGGGGACATCATCGGAAAGTACCATCCCCACGGAGATTCCGCCGCCTATGACACCGTCGTCAGGATGGCCCAGGATTTCTCCATGCGCTACCCCCTCGTCGACGGCCAGGGAAACTTCGGCTCCATCGACGGGGATCCCCCTGCGGCCATGCGCTATACCGAGGTCCGCATGTCCCGGATCGCCGAGGAACTCCTGGCGGACCTGGAAAAGGACACCGTCGATTTCACCCCCAATTACGATGAATCCCTGGAAGAGCCGACGGTCCTGCCCGCCAGGATACCGGAGCTCCTTCTGAACGGAAGCGCAGGCATCGCCGTGGGGGTGGCCACGAACATCCCTCCCCACAACCTGGGGGAACTGGTGAACGGCATCATCGCCCTGATGGACCGACCGGATATCACCGTGGAAGAACTGATGCGGATCATCCCGGGGCCCGACTTCCCGACGGCCGGTTTCATCAACGGACGGGACGGGATCCTCGACGCATATCGCACCGGCCGGGGGATCATCCGGCTCCGGGCCCGGGCCCTCATCGAGCGGAACGCCCGGACGGACCGCGAGAGCATCGTTGTGACGGAGCTGCCGTACCAGGTCAACAAGGCAAACCTCATCGAAAAGATCTCCGAGCTGGTAAAGGAGAAAAAGATAAGTGGAATAGCAGACTTAAGGGACGAATCCGACCGGGAGGGCATTCGTGTGGTCATGGACCTCCGGAAGGACGAAATCGCCGGGGTCGTCCTGAACCAGCTCTACAAGCACACGCAGATGGAGAGTTCCTTCGGCATCATCCTCCTGGCCATCGACGCGGGGCAGCCCCGCGTGTTCAACCTCAAGGAAATCCTTGAGCGCTTCGTCGATTTCCGCCGGGAAGTGGTGATCCGCCGGACCACCTTCGATCTGGCCCGGGCCAGGGAGCGGGCCCACATCCTGGAGGGGCTCCTGATCGCCCTCGCCCGGATCGACGAGGTCATCGCCGTCATCAAGGCCTCCGGCAGCCCCGCCGAGGCGTCCGACGCCCTGGTCGGCACCTTCGGTCTCTCGGAGGCACAGGCCAAGGCGATCCTGGAAATGCGGCTCCAGCGGCTCACCGGCCTGGAGCGGGACAAGATCCAGCAGGAATACGACCAGACGATGACCCTGATCGGCGAGCTCCAGGCCATTCTCGACGATCCGGCAAAGGTCCTGGAGGTCATCGAGAAGGAGCTGGTGGAGATTCGCGACCGTTTCGGCGACGAGCGGCGGACGGAGATCGTGGCCAGCGTGGACGATATCGACGTGGAGGACCTGATCGTCGAGGAAGACATGGTCGTCACCGTTTCCAAATCAGGCTATATCAAACGGAACGCCGCGACCCTCTACCGCAGCCAGCGTCGCGGCGGACGGGGCAAGGTAGGGATGGCCACGAAGGAAGAGGACTTCGTGGAGAACGTCTTCATCGCCAACACGCACCACTACATCCTGATTTTCTCGACCCAGGGCAGGGTCTACTGGCTCAAGGTCTACCAGATCCCCCAGGCGGGCCGGGCCGCCAAGGGCAAGGCCATCGTCAACCTGATCTCCATGTCCCAGGAAGAGAGGGTGGCGGCGATCCTGCCGGTGCGCTCCTTCGAGGAAAAGAAGTCCGTGGTCATGGTGTCCAAGAAGGGGGTCATCAAGAAAACGGAGCTGGAGGCATTTTCCAACCCCCGCTCGACAGGGATCATCGCCGTCTCGGTCGATGAGGGGGACGAGCTGATGGACGTGAAGCTCACCTGCGGCGGGCAGGACATCTTCCTGGCCACCCTGCGGGGGATGTCCATCCGTTTCCAGGAAGACGAGGTCCGCGACATGGGGAGAACCGCCCGGGGAGTGCGGGGAATCCACCTGGAGGAAGACGACGAAGTGGTAGGCGTCGACATCCCCGTCGAGGGCAGCACGATGCTCACCGTTTCCGAGAAAGGCTACGGGAAGCGGACGGACATCGCCGAATACCGGCTTCAGGGACGGGGAGGACGGGGGACCATCAATCTAAAGACGGTGCCCCGGATCGGGAACGTCTCGGGGATCCTGCAGGTGATGGGAACGGAGGACATCGTGCTCATCTCCAGCGCCGGCAACATCATCCGCGTGAAGGTGGAGGAGATCCCCGTCATCGGCCGTTCCACCCAGGGGGTGAAGCTGATCGACCTGGCCCCGGAGGAAAAGCTCGTCGGCATAGCCAGGGCGGACAAGGAAAGCGACGAGAAGGAAGAGGGAGACGGGAACAGCTTTGCCGGAAACGGCGAGAACGGCCATGACCTGCCCGGTGAGGGTGCATGAAGCGACAATCCCGGTCGTCCGTGCGTCCGAACCGGATGATTTGAGACGGCCGGGAATCGGCGGTGCAAAGCAGTGTCTTCCCAACCGCCGCCATGCTCCTTTCCGTGGCCGTCCTGACCGGACAAGATACCACTGTTTTTCAGCGGGTCGGCGTCCGAGACCGAATGGATGGTTTTTTCGTCGATGCGGTCCGACCGATCCTTCCCTGAGGCAGGATGAAAAACCGACTGTGGTGGAGGCTGATTCTCCTGGCGGTCCTGGTGGCCGCGGCGGCCTGGATTTTTATTCACTTCAACCTGGCCGCCTTTTTCGGAGACCGGCAGCGGACGATCCGCCTGCTGGAGTCCTACGGGCCTCTGTCGGTGGTCGTTTTTATCGTTCTGCAGGTCCTGCAGGTCATCCTGGCGCCGATCCCCGGGGAAGTGACGGGATTCATAGGAGGCTTCCTCTACGGCCCCGTCCTGGGCACAGTCTACTCGACCATCGGACTCACCATCGGTTCCTGGATGGCCTTCGGGCTGGCCCACTGGTTCGGGCTGCCCCTGGTGGAGCGGTTCGTCAAGCCCTCCCTGATTCAGCGGTACGACAAATTCATGGCACGCCAGGGGACGGCGGTAGCCTTCTTTCTGTTTCTGATCCCCGGATTCCCGAAAGATTCCCTCTGCTACATCCTGGGTCTCAGCCACATGAAGGCGGGACCCTTCCTGGTCATTTCCACGGTCGGCCGGCTCGTCGGCACCATCGGACTGTCCATCAGCGGCATGATCGCCCGGGATCCCTGCCGGGAAAACGTGCCGTGGATGATCGCCCTGGGGGTCGGATCGCTCCTGTTTCTCCTGGCCTATTTCTGGCGGCACGAGATCATCCGCTTCGTCCGGCGAGCGAAGCCGCCGGCCCCCCCGCGGGGGACGCCGTGAGCTTCTACCGGATCATCGACCATACGGCGGATCTGGGAATCGAGGTTTCCGGGAACACCCCGGAAGACGTCCTGGCCCGGGCTGCCGAGGCCCTTTTCGACCTGCTGGCGGAGCGGGACGGGATCCGCGAAGCCGAATCCCGGGTGATTCGCGTCGATGGGGAGGATCCGGCGGATCTCCTGGTCAACTTTCTCCGGGAGTGCCTCTATCTCTATTCGGGGGAGGGGTTCCTCATCCGGACTGCCCGGGTCCGGATAGGGGAGAAGACGACCCTGGAGGCCGAGCTGAGGGGCGAGCCGTACGATCCGGGACGCCACCGGATCCGGATGGAGATCAAGGCCGTAACCTGGCACTGCGCCTCCCTGGAGGAGATGCCGGGAGGACCGGCGGGATGGAAGGGAAGGGTGATCTTCGATGTCTGAGATCCCGCTGAAGCAAATCGACGCCTTCCGCTGGATGATCGAGCCGACCGGCGGCATGCGGGTTCCCGGGATCATCTATTCGAGCCGGGAGCTCTTGAAGACCGCCGATGAAGGGGTCCGCCAGGTGGCCAACGTGGCCCATCTCCCGGGGATCGTGAAGGCCTCCCTGGCCATGCCGGACATGCACTGGGGATACGGATTCCCCATCGGCGGCGTGGCGGCCTTCGACCTGGAGGATGGCGTCGTGTCCCCCGGGGGGGTCGGCTACGACATCAACTGCGGCTGCCGCCTGGTGGCCACGCGCCTGTCCTTCCCGGAGATCCGGGATTCCCTGAAGGACCTGGTGGCGGCGCTCTTCCGGAACATCCCCTCCGGCGTGGGTTCGACGGGCGTCCTGAAGCTTTCCGAGAAGGAAGAGCGGCGCGTCCTGGTGGAAGGAGCCCGCTGGGCCGTGGGGCAGGGATACGGAACCGAGTCGGACCTGGAAACGACGGAAGACGGAGGATGCCTGGCCGGGGCCGATCCGGACCGGGTGAGCCCCCGGGCGCTGGAGCGGGGGAGACCGCAGCTCGGGACCCTCGGCTCGGGGAACCATTTCCTGGAAATCGAGGTCGTGGAGGATATCTTCGACCCCGAGGCGGCCCGGTCCTTCGGCCTGGAGCGGGGGCAGGTCGCCGTCATGATCCACAGCGGATCCCGGGGCCTGGGTTACCAGGTCTGCGACGACTTCCTGTCCCGGCTGGTGAAGCACGTCCGGACCCTGGACCTGAACCTCCCGGACCGCCAGCTCGCCTGCGCCTACATCCGCTCAAGGGAAGGAAAGGACTACCTGGCCGCCATGGCCTGCGCCGCCAATTATGCCTGGGCGAACCGCCAGATGCTCATGCACTGGACCCGGGAGACCTTCGAGCGAACCCTGAAAAAAAGCCCCCGCGAGCTGGGAATGCGTCTCCTCTACGATGTCTGCCACAACATCGCCAAGATCGAGACCCTCCCGGTGGAGGGCCGGGAACGGACCCTGTGCGTGCACCGGAAAGGGGCCACCCGGGCCTATCCGCCGGGCCATCCGGACCTGCCGGACCGCTATCGGGCGGTGGGCCAGCCGGTCCTGATCCCGGGGGACATGGGAACCGGATCCTATGTCCTGTCCGGTACGAAAAGGGCCATGGCGGAGACCTTCGGAAGCTCCTGCCATGGCGCCGGTCGGGTCATGAGCCGCACCCAGGCGGTCCGGTCGAGCCGCGGCCGGGCCGTCGCCCGGGAGCTGGCCGAGCGGGGCATTCTGGTCATGGCCAGCGGAAAAGGGACCCTGCAGGAGGAGATTCCCGAGGCCTATAAAGACCTGGAGGCCGTCGTGGACGTGGTCCACCGGGCGGGGATCGCCCGCAAGGTGGCCCGCCTGCGCGCCGTCGGCTGCATCAAGGGATAGGGTCAGGAGGGACCCCGGGCCGGCTGATCCTTCCGGCTCGACCCGGGGCGAGGGGGGTCATCGCCTGTCGCTTCCCCGGCGGACGGGCCGTCCTGACCCGCCCGCCGGGCAATCACTTTTTCCTCTTTTCTTCGAATTCCTTCTTCATCAACTCTTCGAACTTCTGGACAAGGATGTACACTGCGTAGTCGAACATCAGGATCGTGCGGCTCTGGCTTTCCGCCGCGTGGTGGTGCTCCACCGCCGTGATGAAGACGGCCTGGGATGTGGAGAACAGCCACATGTGGCGCCGCATGAGCGTCATGGCGTAGACGGCCTCGGGGAGGGGGATTTTCTCCCGGTAGCGGGCCTCCGCATACTTGGAGAACAGATCCTGCGCCTCCTCGAAGGGATTGTCCGAATAGAAGAGCTTCCGGAAATTCGTGTAAAAGTACATCGCCTGCTTCTTGGCCTCGTCCTCCGGGATCTTGTGGTACGAAGGCGTCCGGGGATTCATTCTCACGTTATTATACCATTGCTGGGCGATCGTCTCGGCGTTGCGCTCGGTGATCTCGATCAGCTTTGTGGCATAGGATGTGGTCATGGCCTGCCCCTCCTTTTCTCGGGAAATTGTCGTATGCGGAAAAACGGATCTGCCGGGCCGCCTCCCGTAGCATCGTGCCGGATCATTTCTTCACCCGGGCCGCCTTCTTCAGGCTTTCTTCCGCTTCTTTCTGCTCCGTGATGTCCTCCAGCGTCTCCACAGCCCCGACGAGGTCCCCGTGGGAGTCACGGATCGCCGCGGCGGTGAAGCGGAGCCAGCGTCCCTTCTTTCCCAGGACGGGGAAGAAGTCCGTCGCCTCGTAGGACTCCTCGATCAGGTCCGATTTCCGATACTTCCCGGAGTACCATTTCGGGACCTTGGCCAACGCGCTGTCCACCAGGAGGTCCGCCATGCAGGGCCGCTCCTTGTCGTAGAAGGCCCGCCAGTGCTGGTTGGTTCCGATGACCTCCGAGGCGGGGATCTTGCTCAGCCTCGCCAGGGCCCGGTTCCAGTAGAGGACCTTGTGGTCTTTCCCGATGACGAAGGCGGGAATGGAAAAGCCCTGGATCACGCTGTGAAGCCGTTTTTCGCTGTCGATAAGCGACTGCTCGATCCGCTTGCGATCGGTGATGTCCTCCAGGGTCTCGATGGCCCCGAGAAGGACTCGCTGGGAGCTGCGGATGGGGACGGCGATGAAGCGGAGCCAGCGGCCGCCGATGCCCAGATCGGGGAAGAAGCCTTCCGCCTCGTAGGTCTCGTCGAGGAGTTGCGATTTCGACACCCCCCGGTACCATTCCTGGATGATTTCCGGCGTTTCGTTGACCAGGAGGTCAGCCATGCAGGGCCTTTCCTTGGCGTAGAAGGCCCGCCAGTGGCCGTTCGTGCCGATCATTTCCGCCGCGGGAAGCTTGCTCAGCTTTTCCAGGGCCCGGTTCCAGTAGAGGATTTTGTGGTCCAGGCCGATCACGAAGGTGGGCATGGGAGATCCCTCGATGACGTGGAAGAGCCGCTGTTCGATTTCCCGCTGGTTCAGTTCGGCAACCTTCTGCTCCGTGATGTCCTCCAGCGTCTCCAGGGCCCCCACGAGCTTGCCGCCCTCATCCCGGACGGCCGCCGCGGTGAAGCGGAGCCAGCGGCCGTCCTCCCCCAGGTCGGGGAAGAAGTCCGTCGCCTCGTAGGCCTCCTCCAGGAGGTCCGATTTCCGGTACTTGCCGGCGTACCACTTGGGGATCCGCTCGTTGATGCCGTTGAGGATCAGGTCGGCCATGCAGGGCCGCTCTTCGGCGTAGAAGGCTCGCCAGTGCTGGTTGGTGCCCACGATTTCCGAGGCGGGGATGTTGCTCAGCTTTTCCAGGGCGCGGTTCCAGCAGAGGACCTTGTGGTCCTTCCCGATGACGAAGGCGGGAATGGAGAACCCCTGGATGACGCTATGCATAAGGCTCGACACCGCCGGAACGGTGACGGCCTTGCCCTGGCGTTTCGCGCTTTCTTTCCCGCCGGATGTCCGCTTGGTCACGGATTTCCCTTTCATGAAGCCCTCCTTTCTTGAAACGACCATCAACTGCGACAAGGACCGCGTTGAGAACCCGATTCGATCCCGTCCGGGCAATCGCCGGTCGGCGGATCACGCCGCGCGCCGCGTGGCCGGCGGGCACCGTTCGGGCCAGGAAATGCCCCGGGTCGGCGAAGGCCGGCGGCCGGCCCGGGGGTGGTGCCGGGGATGGCGCAACCCCGGCGGGATTACGGAAACTTGGCCCGGAAGGACGCCTTGACGATCTCCGTGGCCTGGTCTACGGAAAGGCCTGCCGTGTTGAGGACCAGGTCGTAATGGGACGGGTCGGCGATATCCTCCCGGAAATATTTCTTGATGAAGGCGGCCCGGTCCGCATCGGCCTTGATCACGTAGCTCTCCGCATCGTCCCGGCTGCATTTCCGGTCTTTCATGATCTTGGCAATGCGTTGCTCCAGGGGGGCGATGAAGCGGACCCGGAAGAGCCTCTCCGGCGGCAGAATGAACTGGGCGCCCCGGCCGACGATGAGGGCGTTGCCGTGCTCCCCGATCGTGCCGATGACCTTCGTCAGGTGCTTCAGGTAGACGTCGGGCCAGAGGTGGCGGGCCGTGAAGAGCGATGTGAGCCAGGTGTCCAGCGTGGTCACGCGCTTCTCGTCCAGGGTGGCCACGACCTTTTCGCTCATGCCGGTGCTTTCGGCCACCCGGGAGATGATCTGGCCTCCCATCAGGTCCATCTTGAGGTCGGCTGCCAGTTTCCGGGCGATCTCGCTCCCTCCCGCGCCGGGCTCCCGCGAGACGGTAATGCACGGGCGGGGGCCCGCCAGCCCTTCCTTGCGCCACTTGTCCAGGACGGCCTCCACGACCTGCTTGTCCGCTTCCAGGTCTCGGATAGTATAATCTCTCGTGAAATCGGGGCAGTGGATGTTGAGCGACCCGTTATAGGTTACGCTGAAACGCTTCTGGCAATGTTCCCGCCAGGCACAGATCACGCACAACCGTCTTTCCGTCGTCATGATGTGGTCCCTCCTTTCCGGGACGCCACCGGTCCGTCCCCGACCTTGACTTCCTTCATTGCTTCAAATCCGCTCACGATATCGAGCAATTCCTCCGTGATGGTCATCTGGCGCTGGCGGTGGAACTGGACGTGGAGTTCCTCGAGACGCTCCTCGATGTTCTTTTCCGCGTTCTGCATCGCCGCGAGCCGGCTTGCGTTTTCACTGGCCAGCGAGTTGGCGAAGGCCTGGTAGAGGGAGACGAACAGGTATTCCCGGATCATGGCCCGGAAGAGGGGCTCCCAGTCCATGGTGAACAGCGGGAGGGTGCGGGATTCCCATTTCCGCTTCCGGATGTTCGTCAGCCACTCCTTGTCGACCGGAAGGAGCTTCAACGTCCGCGGCTGGTAGTTGGCCCCGGAGACATATTCGTTGTAGTAGAGAACCATGTTTTCCACCTGGTTCCGAAACCGCCAGGTCTCCAGGAAGAGCGTGATGTCCTGGACCATCGGCGTGATCCCCGCCGTCGAGCCCGGCGTCGCCAGGGTCTCGAAGACCCGCTGTCCTCCGTCCTCCAGCAGGTCCGTGGTCTTTATCCCGATGGCGATGACGATCCGATTCTCCCTCGGGATGCCCGTCCGGTCCATCTCTTCCAGGGCATGCTGGACAATGATGTTATTGAGCTGGCCGCAGAGCCCCTGGTCGGTACCGAAGACGATCGCCCCGAGGCGGGGGACCTTGGAGTGGGACGACGACAGGGCGTCGCGGCGGTCCTTCAGGAGAATCTGCAGGCCCATCTCGACGGTCCGGTTGTAGTCCATCAGGGACTCGACGGCCCGCTGGTACTGGCGGATGCTAACGGCCGCCAGGGCCTTCATGGTCTTCACAACCCCCAGGAGATCCTGGGCGCTCTGGATCCTGCGCTTCAGGGCTTCAGCGGTCAGCACGTTCGGGCTCCTTCCGGAAACAGACGGCCGTTTCCCGGGCCACGCAGACGATCGCTTCCCGGTCCTTGTCGCTGAATTTCTCTCCCTCGCTGATACGGGAGCAAAAACCGGCCTGATTCTCCGCCACGTCCTTCCGGAGCTTGTCTTCGGCCGTCCGGATGTCCTCCACGGCGACGGAGTCGAACTGCCCCGACGTGACGGCCAGGATCGCCGCGACCTGCTCGGCCACCGGGATCGGCTTGTACTGGGGCTGCTTCAGGATTTCCCGGAGCCGCCAGCCCCGGTCGAGTACCTTCCGGGTCGCTTCGTCGAGGCGCGTTCCGAAGCGGGAAAAGGTCTCCAGCTCTTCAAACTGGGAATAGGAGATCCGGACGTCTCCGGCGACGGCCCGGTATGCCGGAAGCTGGGCCTTGCCCCCCACGCGGGACACCGACTTGCCTACGTCTATGGCGGGGAGAATCCCCTTCTGGAAGAGGCGGGGCGACAGGTAGAGCTGCCCGTCGGTGATGGAGATCAGGTTCGTCGGGATGTAGCCCGAGATGTCCTGGGCCTCCGTCTCCACGATGGGGAGTGATGTCAGGGACCCTCCGCCATACTCCTTCCGCAGGTGGGTCGACCGCTCCAGGAGGCGCGAGTGGATGTAGAAGATGTCTCCCGGGAAGGCCTCCCGGCCCGGGGGCCGCCGGAGCAGCAGGGACAGTTCCCGGTAGGCCCGGGCGTGGCTGGTCAGGTCGTCGTAGATGATCAGGACGTCCCGCCCCTGGGCGATGAAGTACTCCGCCATGGAGGTGGCGGCGTAGGGGGCGATGAACTGGAGGCCCGGCGGGTCTTCCGCGCTGGCGACGACGACGGTGGTGTAGGCCATGGCGTTGTGCTGCTTCAGGTCGGCGATGACCTTGGCCGTGTCGGAGGTCTTCTTGCCGATTGTGCAGTAGATGCAGAGAACGTCCTTGTCGGCCTGGTTGATGATCGCGTCGAGGGCAATGGCCGTTTTGCCCGTCTGGCGGTCGCCGACGATGAGCTCCCGCTGTCCCCGGCCGATCGGGAAGAGGGCGTCGATCACCTTGATGCCCGTCTGGAGCGGCACCGTCACCGGATCCCGGGCCATGACGCGGGGCGCCTCGCGCTCTACGGGGAGCCGCTTCACCGTCCGGACCTCTCCCCCGTTGTCCAGGGGCCGCCCCTGGGCGTCCACGACCCGGCCGATGAGGGATTCGCCCACGGGGACATCCAGGACCCGGCCGGTTCGTCTCACTTCGGCCCCCGTCGAAAGGTGTTCGCTGGGCCCGAGAAGAATGACGCCGATCTCGTCGGGGTCGATGTTGAACACCAGTCCCTGCAGATTCCCGGGAAACAGGACCAGTTCGTCGGCCCGGATGTTGGGCAGGCCGCTGACCTGGACGATTCCGTACCCGACGTACGTGACCGTCCCGATCTCGAGGTCCTTCAGTTCCGCCTCCTGGTTGGCGAGGACGGCGTCCATGGTCCGGAAGGTCCCGTCCAGAAAGGCCTTCATCTGTTCTTTTTCCGGTGTCGTATCCGTCATGATGTTTTCTCCTTGGACCGGTTTGGAGCCCTGTTACCGTTCCGGCGTGTCCTCGTAGAGCGCCGTGTAAAAGCTCTCCTCCAGGGTGTCGATGTAGTCCTTGATGCTCCAGGCGATCTTGTGGCCGTCCGACCGGAGCTCGCAGCCGGAAAGGATGTCGTCGGACTCCTCGTAGACCAGCTCGATGTCGGGGGCGATGTGCCGCCGGAGCGCGGCGGACAGTTTTTCCCTTCTTTCCGGGGAGAGGTCGAAGGCGCTCGTGACGGTGACGACGCCTCCGTTCTCCAGGGGTTCCCGGAACTTCAGCCGCTCCCGATCGTCCATGGAGGCGATCCGTTCCGCCAGGATCTCCACGATCCGCTCCTCCAGGTCCAGCTCCGCCAGGTCGTAGAGTACACGACGGGTGATGGCGTAGGTCTGCTTCCCCGCCAGGTGCCGCAGCTCCCGGAGGAAGTTCTCCCGCTCCGACTTCACCGCGTCGGTCCATCGGTTCTTCAGGAAGTCCGTCTCCTCCCGGGCCTTCTCCTCGAGCCGCTCCCGGAACTTCTCCGCGTCCTGGCGGGCCTTCTCGGTCATCGCCTCGTAGCCCTCGTCCAGTTCCCGGAGCTTCCGCTCGTGGGTCAGGGCCGCGGTCTCGGCCTCCCGGCGGGACTGCTCGGCCTCCTCGAAGAGGGCCGCGATCTTTGCCTCCCGGGCATCGATGGCCCCGATGATCCGCCCGTAGAGAAATTTCTTCAGCAGGAACATCAGGATCATCAGGTTGACGATCTGGGAGAAAAAGACGAACCAGTCGATGTGCATGGAATCATCCTCCCGCCTTCTTGATGACGTAGGCCCAGAAAGGATTCGCGAAGACCAGGATCATGGAGATGACGAAGCAGTAGATGGCGATGGATTCGATCATGGCGAGACCGACGAAGAGCGTTCTCGTCAGGGAATTCCGCTCATCCGGCTGCTGCGCGATCGATCCCAGGGCGCCCTGTACCGCCCGCCCCTGTCCGAGGGCGGGGCCGATGGCGCCGATCCCCATGCAGATGCCTGCGGTAATGATCGAGGCCATTGCTATGATTGTCACGCTGTCCATACCGATACCTCCTCTGGTTTTGATGGTTACGATGGCGTTTTGGGAGGATGCTCCCCTTCCTCGTGCGTCTGGGTGGCGGACGCAATGTAGACCATGGCAAGAACCGCAAAGATGTAGGCCTGGATGAGCCCGATGAGAAGGCCCAGGGCCTGCATGACGATGGGAAAGAACAGGGGGGTCACGGCCAGCAGGATGGCGATGACCTTCTCGTGGCTCATCAGGTTTCCGAAGAGTCGGACCGCCAGTGCCAGGGTGCGGGACAACTCGCCCATGACGTGAAAGGGGAAGAAGATGGGGTTCGGGCGGATATACTCCTTCAGGTATTCGATGATTCCCTGCTTGCTGATCCCGTAGATCGGCACGGCGAAGAAAACCAGGATCGCCAGGGCCGAGGTCGTCGTGAGGGACGAGGTCGGGGCGACGTAGCCCGGGATGAACGTGAGCAGGTTGGAGAGCAGGATGAAGAGAAAGATGGTGCCGATGAAGGGGAAGTACGTGTCCACCCCGTCCTTCACCATCTCCCGGATCTCTCCGCGGATTCCCGTGACGATCACCTCCATCAGGTTCTGCCACCGGGACATGGTCCGTTCCGTGGACAGGTTCCGGGTGATGAGGACCGACCCGACGACCAGGACGCCCATGATGAGCCACGTGTACAGGAGGGTGGCGTTGATGGTGACGAACTTCCAGGCGAAGAAGATGACCTGATCGGGACTGATCTGGTTGATGGCTACGATTTCCATGCCGGGACTCCTTTCGGCGGAGGGGGGATCTTCGGGCCGAGGCCGCGGACCATGACGGTACGGAGCGTGAGGAAGCCGATTACGGCCGCCACCGGGCGCTCCCAGGAACCGTCCATGAGCAGGTAGAATCCGCCCAGCGTGGACGCCAGCCTGGCGGCGTAGCTGACGACGAGGAGCCGCCAGGGATGCCGGGCACCGGGGAGGCGCTTCACCGTCTGCCAGAGGCCGGTGAAGTAGAAGAATCCGAGCAGGCACCCCGCCAGGAACGGAACGATCAGCGTCGACAGCGAATTCATGGACTGCACCTCCCGCGTTTCGTCGTCTGCCTGGAAACCGTGCGTTATCGGTAATGTACGCCGGTCAGTCCTTGATGATGTTCTCCCGGGCCTTCTTCACCCAGTACCAGGCGTTGAGGCTTCCCAGGGACACTCCCAGGATCAGGAGCATCAGGGTCCAGGAAAACCGGCTCGGCCAGGACTTGTCGATCCAGAGCCCGATGGCCACCCCGATGAGGGTGGGAATGGCCACGGACCAGCCGACGACGCCGATCATCCCGAGGCCGAACCAGACCGTTTCGTCCTTGTGGGTCTTGCCCTTGATGCGCCGCTTCTCCTTGGTCCCCACCTGCCTGGTGAAGTCCTCCTCCTGCTTGCGGCGCCTTTCTCTCGGGGTCAGCTTGTCTTCACTCATGTCTCAGCTCCATGAACCTGCGCAGCAGGTCTATCTCCAGCCGGGCGGCGGCGGCGCGGGCCTTCTTCTCCCGCTCGTCGATCTCCTCGAACTGGCGGATGACCACATCCTTCAGGTGACCCAACTCCGGGCTCTGGAAGGCGCTTCGGGTCGAGACCAGGATCTCGCCCCCCTTTTTGACCAGGGTGCCAACGTCGACGGCCAGGTAGTGCTCCCCGCCGTCGGCGGCGGTATAGGAAAACACGCTGGGGACGAGAGCGGCCGTGAAGTCGACGTGCTGGGGCATCAGGCAGAAGAATCCGTTTTCGGCCTCGGCCACCACTTTGGTCACCTCCGCGGTGAGAAAGACTTCCGACGGGAGCAGGACCTTCAGTTTCATGACGCTTCTTCCTTCTGTTTCAGGGCCTCGTCGATGGCGCCGATCATATAGAGGACATTTTCCGGGGTGTCGGCGAACTCGTCGTTGAGGATTCGCTCGCAGCCGTCCAGGGCGTCCTGGAGGGAGACGGTCTTGCCCGCCTTGCCGATGAACTGCTCCGTCACATGGAAAGGCTGGGTGAAGAACCGCTCCAGCCGGCGGGCCCGGTAGACGGTGCGCTGGTCTTCCCGGGACAGTTCGTTGATCCCCAGCATGGCGATGATGTCCTTCAACTCCTCGTAAATGGTGAGGTTTTTTCTGATTTCCTGGGCGATCCGGTAGTGCCGCTCGCCGGCGATGTTGGGCATGAGCATTTTCGATCCGGACTGGAGGAGATCGATGGCCGGGTAGAACCCCTCGCTGGCCCGCTTCCGGGACAGCACGATGGAGGCCGTCAGGTGGCTGAACGTGTGGGTGGCCGACGGGTCGGTGAAGTCGTCGGCGGGGACGTAGACGGCCTGGATCGAGGTGATGGCCCCGGTGGTGGTGTTGCAGATTCTCTCTTCCAGCGCCGCCAGGTCCGATGCCAGGGTGGGCTGGTATCCGAGGCGGGAGGGGAGAAGCCCCATGAGGCCCGAGACCTCCTGGCCCGCCTGGATGAAGCGGAAGATGTTGTCGATGAGGAGGAAGACGTCCTGTCGCTCCTCGTCCCGAAAGTATTCGGCCATGGTGAGTCCCGTATGGCCCACCCGGTAGCGGGCCCCCGGCGGCTCGTTCATCTGGCCGAAAACCATGACGGTGTTGGGGAGGACGCCGGCCTCCTTCATCTCCCGGTAGAGTTCCTCGCCCTCGCGGCAGCGCTCGCCGATACCGCAAAAGATGCTGATGCCGTGGTGATGGCCCACCATGTTGTGGATCATCTCCGTCAGGAGGACGGTTTTGCCCACGCCGGCGCCGCCGAACAGCCCCGCCTTGCCGCCCCGCTCCAGAGGACAGAGGACGTCGACGGCCTTGATCCCCGTTTCGAAAATCTCCGAAACGGTGGACTGCTGGGTGATCGGAACGGGAACTCCGTGAATGGAGCGGACCTCGCCGCCACCCTGGAATTCGAGGTTGTCGATGGGTTCGCCGAAAACATTGAAAACGCGCCCCAGAAGTTCCTTGCCGACGGGGATCATGAAGGGGCTGCCCATGTCGGTGATGGTGGAACCCCGGGCCAGACCCTGGGTCGGCATCAGGGAGATACCCCGCACGATTTCCGCGTTAAGCTGGACCATGACCTCGATCCGGGTCCGGCCGTCATCCCCGGTCGTGAGGACGTTGCCAATGGACGGAAGATGGCCCGCCGAAAAGCGGGCGTCCACGACGCTTCCCCGGATGGACAGAATGACCCCTTCGTTTGCTTCCCGTTTCATCGATTTGTTCCCTCCGCGCTTCGGGATTGGTCGTCCGGTTCCGCCATCGCGGACACCGATGCTACATGGCATTGAGCCGATAGATTTCTTCCGCCGAGGTGATTCCTTCGCTCAGGAAGGCCACCACCGTTCCGATCACCAGGAACATGGCCGCCCGGACCACGTCGTCGGAGAGGGGCGTTCCCCCGAGAAAGACGAGGTGGCTCAGGATCAGGAAGATCCCCAGGATCGCCGCCACGACGATCCCCGTGCGCTTCCACCAGATCCCGCTCAGGACGACGGGGATGTAGAACAGGTGGGTGAAGATCACGTTGGATCCCATCACCGCGTGGTAGTAATACGTCAGGAGGAACGAGCCGATCAGGAGGATCGTCATGATGGCCGTCCGGTACGGGGAAAGACGTGTTCCGAGAGGGCTCTCCAGGCGGATCATGTTGAGGAGCGCCAGCCGGTCGTTGAGTTCGCCGCGGATCAGCCCCTGGTAACTCTGGCTCAGGAAGGTGATGGCGTAGTCGAACATCAGGATGGTCCGGACCAGGCTGTCGACGGCCTGCTTCTGCTCCACGGCGGTGATGAAGATGACCTGGAACTCGGCGTAAAGCCAGATGTGGCGGCGCATCAGGATCAGGGCGTAGATGGCCTCGTGAAGGGGGATCTTCGTAGTGTACTGTTCTTCCGCATATTGGAAGAAGAATTCCCGGGAGGTTTCCGCCGGCTTGTCGGCATAGAACATCTTCCGGAAATTGTCGTAGAAGCGGACGGCCAGGGGAACGAGCTTTTCCTCCGGCATGTTGTGATAGGATGCGGTCCGGGGATTCCTGCGCACGTCCTTCGCCCAGGCGCGGGCGATGGGATCGGCGTGCTTCTCGATCAGTGCGATCAGCTTCAGCGATCCGGTCATGGCCTGCCCTCCTTGTATCCCTCGGCATCGCGAGGACGAGGGGGGTGCCCCGGGTACCGGCGGTCGGCCGGCCCCGAGGCGGGGGGATTACGTGTTGGGGGCCTCGAACCACTCGAGCTTCATCAGCTCCCGGTATCGCTTGGAAATGAAGTAGACGGCGTAATCGAACATCAGAATGGTCCGCGTGATGCTTTCCACGGCCAGATTCTGTTCCACGGCGGTGAGGAAAAGCACCTGGAACTCGGCGTAGAGCCAGATCTGCCGCCTCATCAGGATCAGCGCGTAGAGGGCCTCGTGAAGGGGTACGCCCTGCCGGTAGCTCTCCTCGGCATAGCGGGTGAAGTACCCCTTGGATGCCTCCACCGGCTTCGGCTCCATGAACAGGTTGCGGAAATTCGTGTAGAAAACCTCCGCCTGCGGAACCAGCCTCTTTTCCGGTACGTTATGATAGTAAGGGGTGAACGGGTTCTTCCGCACGTTTTTGGCCCACTGCCGGGCAATCGGTTCCGCGTGCGTCTCCACCAGGTCGATCAGCTTCATCCCCATGTACATGTCCGCCACCTCCTCTCTCAGATTTTGTCCTTTGCCCTTTACAGTGCAACGGACATGCCAGGGACAGCCCATCGACCGCGGGTGCATAGCAAACTGAATTTACTGTGGAATATGTTTTGGCTGCTGGGCCGGACGAAAAGGGCATTCCGGTCTCCGCTGCTGCTCCCGGAGATCAGACAGTTGTCGAACAGGCACCAAAGGAAGCTAACAAGTTGAAATAAAAGAAACAAAAAGGGGCGACGAAAAGGTCGCCCCTTTGGTGACGGAAAGGTCGCCGAAATCAGGGGGCGGAGCTGTCGTCCAGGTAGGCCTGCCACCCCGTGTCCCGTCGCATCTGGGCGAGCTTTCTCTGGAGCTGGCGGACGGTGATCCCGAGGATCCGGGCGGTCTGTTTCCGGTCTCCGCCGGTATTCATGAGGACGTAGGCCACGTGGGCCTCGTCGTTTTCCTTGAGGGTGCACAGGCGCCGGGCGAAGGGTGCCGGCCGGAGTGCCGCCGCTCCCAGATGCCGGGGCAGGATCCAGGGCGTATCGGCCAGCAGCACGGCGTTCTCCACCGCCTGGGCCAGCTCCCGGACGTTTCCCGGATATTGCCCCTGCATGAGAATTTCCATGGCCTCAGGGCTGAACCCCGAGATTTCCTTGGCGTATCGTCGACCGGCCTCTTTCAGGAAATGGTTCGCCAGGAGGGCGATGTCCCCTTCCCGTTCCCGGAGGGGCGGAAGGTGGATGTGGGCCGACTTGAGTCGATAGAAAAGATCGAGGCGGAAGCGACCTTCCTGGCAGGCCCGGTCCAGGTCCATGTTGGTCGCCGAAATGACCCGGACGTCCACCTGGACGGCCCGGCTGCTTCCCAGGGGGGTGAAGGTCTTGTCTTCGAGGACGCGCAGGAGTTTTGCCTGGAGACCCGGGGGCAGCTCGCCGATCTCGTCGAGAAAGAGGGTTCCCCCGTCGGCCTGCTCGAAGAAGCCGCGGTAGCTCGACTCGGCCCCGGTGAAGGCCCCGCGGGCATGGCCGAAGAACTGGGTCTCGAACATGGTCGTGGGGATGGCGCTGACGTTGACGGCGACGAATGGGCCCTCGGGCGACGGACCCGCCCGGTGGATGCCCTGGGCCACCAATTCCTTCCCGGTTCCC
Organism: Syntrophaceae bacterium; assembly: GCA_013177825.1. NCBI lineage: Bacteria > Pseudomonadati > Thermodesulfobacteriota > Syntrophia > Syntrophales > Syntrophaceae > Syntrophaceae bacterium. Next base: position 252,531 of record JABLXX010000006.1, on the reverse strand, counting down.
GATTCCCCGGTGATCAGGACCGGGTTGCCGCTCCGGGCCATGACCTGGGCGTAGGCAAGGAGCGACCTCATGCGCGGGCACTTCGTGACGATCGCCGTGAAGGCCTCCGGCGTGTCGGAGACGCGGCCCGCCGCTACGGGGGCCAGGCTGTTCAGCAGCCCCCTTCGCTCGAAGGCGCGCTGGATCGTGAGGATCAGAAGCTCGTTGTCCACGGGCTTCACCAGGTAGTCGTAGGCCCCCGTCCGGATGGCCCTGACCGTTGTCGACAGGTCGTCCACGGCGGTCAGGATGATGAACTCCGTTTGCGGCAGGTAGGGCTTTACCGTTTCCAGAACCGTCAGCCCGTCCACCTCCGGCATCAGGAGGTCCAACAGGACGATGTCGAAGTCCTCCATCCGGAGCCGGCGGATGGCTTCGGCGCCGCTGCGGCAGGTCTCGACATCTTTGTAACCGCGCCAGTTCAAAAGCCTTTTGATCGAGGAGAGAGAGATCTCCTCGTCGTCCACGGCCAGGATTCTCACAGTCTCAACCTCCCCTTTTCTTCCAGGATTTTCTGCAGCCGCCTCGCCGCGGAGGGCTTGGCAAGAATCTCTCCGGTGGCTCCCTCGGCGGACAGCTGCCGGACCTCCTCCTCGGAGGCGCAGAGCAGCACCTCCACCAGGGGAAACCGGTTCCGGACGGCCTTGACCAGATCGCGCCCGTCCAGATCCGGGAGGTTCCGTTCCGTGACCACCGTGTCCACTTCCGGGTGCTCATCCAGGTATTTCAGGACGGTGGGTGCGCCGATCCCGGAACCGGCCTCCCAGGTTTCCACCTCCACCAGGGCGGCCTTCAGGGTGCCGAGAAATTCAAGGTCCGTTCCCAGGCACAGGATGGACGGCAGGACCTTCGGCAGGGTCTTGCCCTCGACGGGCAGAAAGACGGAAAAACGGCTCCCCGCACCGGGCCGGGAGAGAACGCCGATGAGGCCGTTGTGCTCCCGTACGAGGCCGTAGGAAATGGACAGGCCCAGCCCGGTTCCGCCCGAATCCCGCCGGGTGGTGAAGAAGGGATCGAAGAGGTGCCCCAGGTTTTCCCGGGGGATGCCCCGGCCGTTGTCTTCCACCTCGAGGAGGACCGCGTCCAGACGGGGAACGGAACGGGCCGAGACGGTGATGCGGCCCTTCCGGCCGCCGCCCGGCATGGCCTGGTGGGCGTTGATGAGCAGGTTCGTCAGGACCTGCTCCAGCTTCTGGATGTTTCCCAGGATCGGGGGCAGGTCGGGCTCGATGCGCTGCTCGATCGTGGAGACGGTCCGGCGGATCTGGCCGCCGACGATCAGGAGGGCTCCCTGGACGGCCTCTGAAACCTGCAGGGGCTTCATCCGGGTGGAGCGCTCGTCGGAGCGGGAAAACTCCTTCAGGTTCGTGATGACCCGGCTGATCCGGTTGGAGGCGACGCGGAAGGCCTCGATGATCTCCCGCATGTGCCGGATGATCTCTTCGGGCTTGACGTCCCGGTTCTTCCAGCGCGGGTCGATCTCTCCGAGGCGGTGGATACTGGGCTCGACGGCGCTCCAGATCTCCTCCAGGAGGGGAATGTTGTAGGAGATGAAACTGACCGGGTTGTTGATCTCATGGGCCACCCCGGCCACCACCTCGCCCAGGGCGGTGAGCTTGTGGGTCTGGATCATCTGCTGGAGCCTGAGTTCCGCTTCCTGCCGCATCCGCTTCTCTTCCGTCACGTCCTGCCAGACGCCGGCGATCTGGGGAGGCGGTCCCCCGGAGTGGCGGAGCAGGCGCCAGTAGTCGGAGAACCATCGGTAGCTTCCGTCGGCGATGCGGAAGCGGTACTCCGATCGGCCCTGATGCCGACGCGCCTTCGGCACCTGCGGAAGCCGTGCCCGGTCGTCCGGATGAACGCGGCTTTCCCGGAATCCCGGGTCCTCCAGGAAGCGCTCGGGGTCGAAACCCGTCATTTCCCTTGCCGTGGCGCTCACGTACGTGAGGGCGAAGGGTGGCTCCGCCTGGCGGCTGTATGAGACGATCGGCAGGGACTCGAGGATCAGGGAGAGATGCTCCGTGGTCTCCTTGAGGGCGAGGTTGGCCTTGGCCAGCTCTGCGGTCCGATCCCGGACCCTCGATTCCAGTTCCTCGTGGGCGGCACGAAGAGCTTCCTCGGCCTGGCGCCGCTCCGTGATGTCCTCCAGGGTCTCCACGACCCCTACGAGACTGCCCCCGGCGTCGCGGAGTACGGCGGCGGTGAACCGCAGCCAGCGCCCCTCTTCTCCCAGTTCGGGAAAGAAGTCCGTGGCTTCGTAGGCCTCGTCGATGAGCTTGGAGGGAATGTATTTCCCGGTGTACCAGGTGGGAATGGCCTTCAGGGCACCGTCCACCAGGAGGTCCGCCAGGCAGGGCCGTTCCCGGGCGTAGAAGGCCCGCCAGTGCTGGTTTGTGCCCACGACCTCGTCGGCGCGGATCCGGCTGAGCTCCTCCAGGGCCCGGTTCCAGTAGAGGATCCGGTGGTCCCGCCCGATGACAAAGGCCGGAATCGGGGAGCCGCCGATGATGCTGGCCAGGAGGGCCTCGCCGGCGTGGCGGACCTGTTCCGCTTTTTCCAGGTCCGCAATCCTTCGCCGGAGGCCGGCCAACTCGTCCGCCGGATTCTGCTGTGCCGTGTTCTTCGCCACGAGGGATTCCTGCCGCCTTTCCGGGGCTTTCCCGCCGAATGGTTGCCGCCATTCTGACGTTTTTCCCCCGGGCCGTCAACCGGTTTGGGACGGCACGCTTTCCCGGAGAGACGAAAATGCCCCGGATTCCTTCCCGGAATCCGGGGCGCGTGTCACACCCGGGTTGAACGGCCGGAACTTCAGCCGGCGAGCTTCCGCCACGCCGCATAAGCGGATTTGACGCTCTCCACAACGCCATCGATGCCGAGGCGGCTCGTGTCGAGGATCATGTCATAGTGGGCGGGGTCGCCGATGTCGGCATGGAAATATTTCCGCACGAAGGCATTCCGGTCCGACTCGGTGCGAACGACGTATTCCTCCGCCTCGCTCCCGGAGACCTTTTTGTCTTTCATGACCCGGGCGATGCGGGCCTCCAGGGGACCGATCAGGCGGATCCGGAAGGTCTCCTCCGGCGGGAGCATGAAATTGGCGCCCCGGCCTAGGATGACCGCGTTTCCGTGCCGCCCGACGGTGCCGACGACTTTCGTCAGATGGCGGAGATAGCTGTCCGGCCAGAGGTGGCGGACTTCGAAAAGGGATGTCAGCCAGTCGTCGCGGCGGGTGACCTGTTTTTCGTCCAGGGAAGCCACGACCTTTTCGCTCATCTCGGCGCTGTCCGCCACCTTCTGGATGATCTGGCCGCTGACCAGGTCCATGCCGAGCGCTGATGCCAGCTTGCGGGCGATGGCTGTGCCCCCGCATCCGGGTTCCCGGGAGACGGTGATGACGGGAGCGGGTCTTTCCTTCGTTTTCCTGGTCTGAACCGGCAGGCCGTTCCATTTGTCAAGTTGCTCTTTCACCAGTTGTTCGAGGGAGCGGGGCTTGGCTTTCATGGGACCTCCTTTCGCGGGCATGTTCTGCGGGCCGTGCAGGGGCGATGTCCCTGTACGGCGTGGCCGTTTCATCCCTGTCGGCCGGCAAGGACGACAAATCCCTGCCGTGGCGGGTTCACATGGAGTAAAGCTTTTCTCCCGAGAGGACGGAGAATCCCTTCTTCTGAAGGACTTCGATGGCCCGGTCGGGGTTGTCGTACCGGAAGATGATGACGGCGTTTTCGCCGCTTTTCTCCACGAAGGCGTAGAGGTACTCGATATTGATGGCCTCGCCTCCAAGGGCTTCCAGGATGGAATGCAGCCCTCCCGGCCGGTCCGGCACCTCCACGGCCACCACCGTGGTGCGGCTGACCCGGAATCCCTTGGCCTTGAGGATCGTGCTGGTGGCCGTGACGTCGTTGACGATGAGCCGGAGAATGCCGAAATCCGATGTGTCGGCCAGGGACAGGGTGCGAATGTTGATGTTGGCTTCCTTGAGCGCCTTCATCACCTCTTCGAGCACCCCCGGCTTGTTTTCCAGAAATACGGAGATCTGTTCCACCTTCATGAAGACACCTCCCGTCAGATTTTCCGTTTGTCGATGACCCGGCTGGCCTTGCCCTCGAAGCGCTGGAGGGACTTCGGTTCCACCAGTTTGACCTTGGCGGAGATGCCGAGATAATCCTTCAGGTCCTTCACGATCCGCCGCTCGGTCCGTTGGAGAACCTTTACTTCATCGGCGTTGGCGAACGCCTCTTCCCTGACCTCGACCTGAACTTCCAGTGTGTCCAGGGTGCCTTCCCGATCCACCAGGAGCTGGTAATGCGGCTCCAGCCCGTCGATGCCGACGAGGACGGCCTCGATCTGGGAGGGGAAGACGTTGACGCCGCGGATGATGAGCATGTCGTCGCTCCGTCCCATGACCCGGTCCATCCGCACGTGGCTGCGGCCGCAGCGGCAGGGGTCCTGGACGAGGCGCGTAACGTCCCGGGTCCGGTACCGGACGAGGGGGAAGGCCTCCTTCGTGAGGGTGGTGAAGACCAGTTCGCCCTCTTCCCCGGGCGGCAGGACCTCACCCGTTAAGGGGTTGATGATCTCGGCGAGGAAATGGTCCTCGAAGATGTGCATTCCCTGGCGGCCCTCGGTGCACTCCATGGAGACGCCGGGGCCCATGACCTCCGACAACCCGTAGATGTTCATGGCCTGGATGTCCAGGGCGTCCTCGATCTGGTTGCGCATCTCGTCGCTCCAGGGCTCCGCCCCGAAGACGCCGACCCTGAGCCTCAGGGACCGCATGTCGATGCCCATGGCCTTTCCCTGTTCCGCCAGGTTCAGCGCGTAGGAAGGGGTGCAGCAGATGGCGGTGGGGCCGAAGTCCTGGAGGATCATGATCTGCCGCTTCGTGTTGCCCCCCGAGATGGGGATGACGCTGGCTCCCAGCCGCTCCGCTCCGTAGTGGGCGCCGAGGCCGCCCGTGAAGAGGCCGTAACCGTATGCGTTGTGGATGATGTCGTTTTTCGTGAGCCCGGCGGCGACGAAGCAGCGGGCCATCAGCTCCGACCAGTGCTCGATGTCCCGCTTCGTGTAGCCCACCACGGTGGCCCGGCCGGTCGTTCCGGAAGAGGCGTGGAGACGGACGACGCTGCTCATGGGGACAGCGAAGAGGCCGAAGGGATAATTATCTCGCAGATCCTGTTTGGTCGTGAATGGAAGTCGCTGGAGGTCCGAGAGGCTCTTCACGTCCTCGGGCTTCACCCCGGCCTCGTCGAAGGCCTTCCGGTAAAACCCGACTGTATGATAGACCCGCTGGACGACCTGCCGGAGCCGCTTGAGCTGCAGCGCTTCCAGAGCCTCCCTCGGCAGCGTTTCGAACTCTTCATTGTAGATCATGCATCATGCCTCCCTGGGGTGGTTTCCGTGCCGGGCCTTGCGGACTTCGTCAGAAGACGGGCGCTTCCGGCATATGGGATATTAAAATAGCAGAAGACGCCGGCTGGGGCAACCCGCAAGTGCCCGCCATTTCCCCGGGATTCGGACGTTTTTGGCCTTCAGGAGGAATGGGGGATCCGCCCCGACAGCCGGTACCACAGGCGGATGAGCCAGACCGTGAGGATCGCAGCCACGAGCCGCGGCAGGTAAAGCCAGACGGGATTGAGGCCGAGGGCGATGAAATAGGACGGATCCTCCACCATCGAGTGATTCATGCCGATGGAAAGATGCAGGGTCTCCAGGTCTTCCCGGGTCAGGTGGCCCTGCCGGGCCTCCTCGACGATGACGGCTCCCCCGTAGGAGAGGCCGAAGACAATGGCCGTCATCCACAGGATCCCCACCTTTTCATCGAGGCCCATGAGTCGGAGGATCGGCACGCAGGCCCGGACGATGGGGTGAATCCAACCCAGGCTTTTCATGATTTCCAGGACGGAGAGAAGGGCCATGATGACAACGAAGATGATCGCCGTCAGCTTCACCGTTGAGACCAGCCACTCCAGCAGGGCCTGGCCCAGGGGACCTCGCACGGAAGCAGGGCCGGCGAGAGCGGCCGCCTCCCCGGACGGAGCGTATCCCATCAGCGCCGCGACGGCCATTACGGTCAGGCAGGCGGAGACCAGGCGGAAGAGGGTTGCCTTGAACGGGTGGATTCCCGACCGGGCCTGAATGATCCCTTCCTGGATGAGGTTGTGGGCCATCAGGGCAAAAATCGCCACGAGGGTCATTTCCGCCTGGTTCATCGGCAGGACGGCCATGGCCGCGATGGCGCCGTAGATTCCCGCGAACATGCCGATCACCAGCGGCAGGGCCGCCATGGCCGGGAGGCTGATGGCGTTCATGAGGGGCCGGACGATGAAATCGATCTCCCGGAGCCAGCCGCTCCAGGCCAAAAGCGACGTCAGCAGGGAGACGGGTACAATGATCTGGATCATCCAGACGAAGCCGTCCCATCCCTTGCCGAGGCCGTTTCTGAACCCCTCCCGGATTGCCGCGTTCATTTTGCTGCCTCCGCGGCTCTTGTAGCAGAGGCCGGCAGGCAGGAAAAGAGCAATTTCACGATTGCCTACGCTGCGGGGATATGATACGGATTGGCCTATTTTCAAAGGCTTCCGGACGCGTTCATGAAACTGACCATCCGCCGAAAACTGCTTCTTGGCTACTTCGCCATGGCCTTTCTGACGGTCCTGGCCAGTCTCTACGCCGTGCTCAGCCTCGGGCGGCTGAGCGATCTGGCCTACCTGATCATCAATGAGGACGTTCCGGTGGTGGAGACCGCCAAGGGCCTCTCGGAGACACTCCTGGCCCAGGAGAGCGCGGAAAAGAAGTTCCTGATCCTCAAGGATCCCCAACTGACGGAGATCTTCTGGAGCCTGAGCCGGGAATTCAAGACGGGCCTGGAATCCATGGGGAAGAACCGCTCGACGACCATCACGAAGCGGGTATCCCTGATCGGCCTTCTCCACCGGCAGTACGGGGAGATTTTCCAGAAAGAGATTGCCCTCGTTCAGGAAAACAAGGTCGACGAAGCCCGGGTCCTGTCGGAGCAGGAGGGCAAGCCGCTTCTGGACCAGATGGCCTCTTCTCTGCGGGACTGTCAGAAGCGGGGGGAACGGGACGTCGACTCCCGAATGAACCTGATCAATGAACAGGGCCTCCGGGCCTCGCGAATCACGATCCTGCTCAGCCTCGTCAGCCTCTTGGGCGGGATGATCGTCGCCCTGTTTATTACCTACAACATATCGATTCCGCTGAGGAAACTTGAGAAGGCCACGGGGGTGATCGCCGAGGGGAACTTCGACCCGGCCATTCAGATGGAGCGGGACGATGAGATCGGCTCCCTGGCCCAGGCCTTTGGAGTCATGACGGAGCGACTGAAGGAACTGGAGGCCCTGAATCTTGACGCTTCGCCCCTGACGGGGCTCCCAGGGAATCTGGCCATCGAACGGGAACTGGAACAGCGAAGGGGGGAAGGAAAAATGTTCTCCCTCTGCCACGTGGACCTTGACAACTTCAAGCCCTTCGCCGACAAGTATGGATACGCGTGGGGCAGCGAGGTCATCAAGGAGGTGGCCAAGATCCTGACACAGCATCTGGATGCGGCGGGCGAGGAGGAAGTCTTCGTCGCCCATATCGGCGGGGACGACTTTGTACTCATTGCCGAGCCGGTGGTCGCCGAGGCGATGAGTCGCCAGCTCGTGGAGGAATTTGAGGGGCACATCCAGTCCTTCTACAGCGCCGAGGACCGGGAGCGCGGCTCCATCGAAGGGAAAGACCGAAAGGGACAGGCTCAGAAATTCCCCCTGATCACCGTGAGCGTGGCCATCGTTACGGACGACGGAAGCCGTTTCCCGAGTGCGCTGTCGATGGCGAAAAAGGCGGCGGAGCTCAAGGAGTACGCCAAGACACTGCCGGGAAGCAACTACGTGAAACAGGAGACATTGGGAAAGGCGATCTCATGAGACCGTGCATGCGGACGATAGCCGTTCTTCTCCTGCTGCTGGGAATCGCCGCTTGCGCCCCGTCAGCGTCGGTGGTGACCGAAACGCCCGTTCCCAAGCCGCCTTCTTCCGACACGGAGCTTTTTGAGGCGGGACTCATGGCCCTCGAGGCAGGCGGACCGGAAGCGCCGGTCCGGGCGAGAAACATGTTTGCGGAGCTGACGCTGACTTACCCCGAGAGCCGCTGGGTAAGGACTTCGGAAGTTCTGGCTCGCCTGCTCGACGAGCAGGAACGCCTGAACGAGTCGATCCATGCAGGAACCCGGACGGCCGCCGAGACGGTGGCGGAGAACAAGCGCCTCCATCGGGAGAACGAGCAGCTCCGCAAGGAAATGAACCAGGTCAAAGAGCGCCTCCAGACGGAACTGGGGACGCTCCAGCAGGAAAACGAACAGCTGAGGAAAGACCTGAAGCTCCTCAAGGAACTGGAAATCCAGCTTCACCAGCGGAACCGGACGACACGGTAAGCCGTACGATCCCCCCTTTCCGGCGCTTCGCGCTGATTCCTTTCCAATCGTCCCGCCGGCCGAAGGCCTTCCCAGGGCACGGGTTGACTTCCGTTGCCCGTCAGGGGTCTTGAGGCCTCACTCCTGTTTTCCCGGGAGTAAACGCAGGATCGTCCGGGCGTTTTCCCGGATTTTCCGGTCGCTGAACCACCAGGAACGCACCTCCCCATTCATGAAGGGTTCCACCTGGTCCTTGCTGTGAGGGTCGAAGAGGCGGCCGGAGACGCCACCGGGAAGAACGGCCATGACCTTGTCGGGATCCCCCAGGTCCATGACCATGCGCAGGGACGCGGAAAGTGTTACGTCATGGGGATGGTTGTAATCGTAGCTGGCGCGGTAGAGGGTTTCCTGGGAGCCGCCCATGGCATGGGACCCGCCGCCCAGAAGGGCCGCCGCAAACCCCTCGCGGCGGATCGGAGACACCAGGGTCAGGCGATGCATGCGGCCCCACCGCCACCCTTCCGGGTCGCCGCCGTAAATAGGACCCAGTTCCCGCATCGCCTCCAGCCCGGCGCGGTGCAGGAGGTCGTCCCTCGTTTCCCTGACGGCGGGCGTCGAGACGTCGTCGAACCAGGGCGATTCCCCGGCCAGGACCATTTTCTGGAGGGATTCCTGCCAGAAGTAGGGATTGTCGGCCAGGAGTTCCGTGAGAGATGGTCCCAGCTCGTCCCGGTAAACGGCGAAGAAAAACCGGCGATACACCGCCTGGAAAACGGCCGGCGCCGCCTGGTCCGGATCGTCGACAAAATCCCAGTGGCTGAGGATGCGGCCCAGGGTTTTCGTGTCCTCGTGCTTAAGCAGGGCATCCGACATGACGGGCGCGATCCGCCGGGCCATCAGGTTCATGGCGTCCCGCTGGAAGCGCCAGTGGTCCTCCACCGTCTTCTTCCCCGGCGCGTCCAAAAGTTCGATCAGCCGCCGGTAGCGGTAGGAGGCCGACACGTGAGACGTGTAGTAGTGAGGATAATCGCAAGGAACCGCGTGATGATTGCAGGTTCCCACCCAGCCTCTCGGCGGATTGTAGGAATGGGGCATCGTGTCGAAGGGGATCCAGCCGGTCCAGTCGTCGCGGTCGTCCGTAACCTTATGGGGAACAACCCCCTCTCCCCGCGCCCGGATGGGCAGGCGGCCCGTCGTCTGCCAGCCGAAATTCCCGTCCACGTCGGCAAAGACGAAGTTCAGCATGATGATCGTCAGGCCGCGCAGGCTTTCCCGCACCTCCTCGACGTTCCGGGCCTTCAGCAGGCGCTCGGTACCCAGGGAGGGCGCCATCGTCTCGAAGGGCGACCAGCGCAGGCTGACGACATGATCGTTGGCGATGCCTTTCAGGACACCGGACACGACGGGGCCCCGCTTCGTGAGGCGGACGAGGACCGTTTCCTCCCGGAAACCGCCGGCGGCGCTCCTGTCCTTTATTTTCAGCGTCTCCGTGATCGTCTCGAAGGGAAGGGACTTCCCGCCTTCGAGGTAGCGACCGGGGTTGCCCGGATCAACCGTCTCGATGTAGAGATCCTGGGCGTCGCTGTAGGAGTTGGTCACCCCCAGGGCGATGCGGTCGGTCCGGCCGATGCTGAGGCCCGGCACGCCCGGGATGGATGCGATCACCGCCCTCGAGGAGGGAAGGATCAGGCCGCAGGGATACCAGGGACCCGGGAGCAGGCGGGCGTCGAGGTGCGGATCGTTGGCGACGATGGGCTTGCCGCTTGGGGAAAGGGCGGCTCCCGTCGCCCAGTTGTTGCTTCCCACGCGCCATCCCGCGGTCTGATCCGCCGACAAGGCCATCAGGGTCCGGTCTGAGGCAAGATCGAGATGGCGTTTTGCCGGCAGGGAGCCCTGCCGGATCCTGTCCGACGCCGGGCATTCACGTGCCTCGTCGGGATTGATATTCAGGGGAAAAAGCTCCCGCGCCCGCTCGGGCCCCAGTTTTTCGACCAGCGTCTGGGCGATGATTTCATCCTTGAGATTCGCCGCCGAACCCCAGCCCATGAAGTAGGCGATGGCGAGGGAATCCTCGATGGCCCAGGGCGTCGGCCGGATGCCCGCCAGTTTGAATTCCAGCGGCCAGTCCGGTGGGCGCGCGATGAAGGCGTTCACGCCGTCCAGATAAGCCTGCATGGAACGCTTCGCCTCGCCGCTCAGGATGGCTGCATGTTTCCTCCCCTGCCGGAGGAAGCCGATGGTCCGCATGCGGACATCCGCTTCCCGGCCTGCCGGACCCGCCAGCTCGGAGATGCGGCCGGAGGCGAGGAGACGGATCAGCTCCATCTGGAAAAGCCGGTCCTGGGCCGTCACGAAACCTTGCGCCCAGAGCAGATCGTGGTCGTCGGCCGCATAGAGGTAAGCCATCCCCTTTTCGTCGCGGACCACCTCCACGGGGGCCTTCAAGCCGTCCGCGCGGATGTCTCCCTCCCTCTGGAAGGAGTTCAGCCGGGCGCAGCCCATGGCCGTGAGAATCGGGGCGGCCATGACCACAAGGACCAAAACCTTCAGTCTTTTCATAATGATGTCCATTTTGGAAGGCATCCGTTGAACGGCAGGTACAGGGGTGCGAAGCGTTGGTCGGTGGAGGAGACGGAGGGACGGCGCGTCGGCTTCATCGGCTCGGGCGGCCGGTCTGGTTGAACCTGTTTTCGTCAGTTCGTCTTGATGGTTGCCAGGAGCTGTTCCTCAACCGATTCCCTGGACTGGGCGCCCACCAGCCGCTGCACCACCACCCCGCCCCGGAAGAACAGGAGCGTCGGGATGCTCCGGATGGTGTACTGGGAGGCCGTCAGAGGGTTTTCGTCGACGTTGAGTTTGGCGATCTTCACCGCGCCGCCGTACTTCACGGCCAGATCTTCCATAACGGGTTCCATGGTCCGGCAAGGGCCGCACCAGGGGGCCCAGCAGTCCACCAGGACGGAGCAGGCCTCACCCACGACCTCACGGGAGAAGTTCTGGTCGTTCACATCGACGGGATAGGCGGGGGCGTGGCATATGATCAGCGGGGTCTTGCAGACACCGCAGAGGGGGCGGTCGTGAATCCGGTTTTCCGGCATGCGGTTCTTGGCGCCGCAGTGGAGACACCGGATGATCATTTCATCCAGCGGGGCATGGCAGCTCCCGCAGGCGGGGCGGTCCTGGAGGCGGACCCGGGGGATGCGGTTCTTGACCCCGCAATGGAGGCACCGGACGATCATCTGCTCTTTCTGCTGCTTCCGTTCCTTCGGCATGACGCGCCTCATTCAATGGCGACCTGCACGGCGACCGGGTTGAGGACTCGGATCAGATCGGCCGGCGACATCTCCGCCAGGATGCCCCGGCCACCCGCGTTAATGAGGATCCTTGGCAGGCCGGCAATGCTCTCTTCGAGATAGATTTTCAGTGGTTTCCGGGTTCCGAAGGGGGATGTTCCCCCCACCTTGTAACCGGTGTGCCGCTCCGCCGTTTTCGGTTCACAGGGTGACACGCTCTTGACTCCCAGCTGCCTGGCGAAGGCCTTGGTTGAAACCTGCCGGTCCCCGTGCATCAGGATGATCAGCGGGGCGCCGCTCTCGTCTTCCATGACCAGCGTCTTGATGATCTGGTGTTCGCTGACGCCCAGCTCCCGGGCGGATACGCGCGTCCCGCCGTGCTCCTCGTAACGGTAGGGACGAAGCTTGAAATCGATTCCCCGTTCCCTGAGGAAACGGACCGCGGGAGTCGCCGGGATCTTGTCCTTGGACATGCCCTCCTCGCAAAGAAAGTCTTGGCTTCAAGATAATGAATCCGGCAGAAAAAGTAAAGGGATCGGGCGGCGGCGATCGAATCTTCGTGCTTTATACCGCCGGTGCGCCCGGAAGAATGCCTTCAGCGGGACGGCCGGAGAACCTGGACGGCCGGGAACAGCAGCCGGTCTGCCTTGGAAAAGGCCAGACCGTTCATCTCCTCGAAGGTGGCCCATTGCCGGCCGGGGCCTTCGGGAGGCGCGCTCCCGCCGCCCCGCTTCCGGCAGTGGAAGGCCGTCAGGAGGAGGCGGAAGTGGGAATAGACGGTGTTCACCGAAACCAGCTCCTCGAGGATGCTGACCCGGATCCCCGTCTCTTCCCGCACGGTTCGCCGGAGCCCCTCACGGAGATCCTCGCCGGGCCGGAGGAAACCGCCGGGGAACTTCCACAGCCCGCCCAGGAATCCACGTGGCGGCCGCCGGACAACCAGGAAGCGGCCGTCCCGGTCCCGGAGAACGGCCGCGACGGCGGATTCGCAGGGCAGGGTCTTTTTCGGGGACGTCACGGGCAGCGCTTCCTGGCGGCCCTGCCGGAAGGCTTCGCAGACGTCCGCCAGGGGGCATTCGGGACAGCGGGGAAAGGCGGGGGTGCAGATTCCGGACCCCAGGTCCATCAGGGCCTGGTTGAAGGCCCCGGGATCCTCCGGGGAGACGAGTCCCGCCGCGAGCGCCCGGATCCTCGATTTCCCGGTGCCGGTAGCGACGGGCTCCCCGATGGCGTATACCCTTGCCAGGACACGGCGGACGTTGCCGTCCACCGCCGGGACGGGGAGGCCGAAGGCGATGCTCCCGATGGCGCCTGCCGTGTATTCGCCGATTCCCGGCAGGCCCGCCAGGTCCTCCTGCGGCTCCGGAAGCAGGCCGCCGTGCCGGGCCGCCACGATCTTCGCCGCTTCGTGGAGGTTCCGGGCCCGGGAATAATAGCCCAGGTTTTCCCAGACCTTCAGGACTTCATCGGGCGAGGCGTCCGCCAGGGATGCGGCGTCGGGGAAACGCTCCATGAAGCGCCTGTAGTACGGGATGACCGTTTCCACCCGGGTCTGCTGGAGCATGATCTCCGAGACCCAGACGGCGTAGGGATCCCGGGTTTCCCGCCAGGGAAGAGCCCGACGGTTTTTCCGATACCACCGGAGAAGCTTCCGCCGGATCAGGGGCGTACGCTCGTCCGGCCCGGCGGACCTGCGGGGCCGGGGGCGCTCCATCTGCAGAGACGGTCCGGGATGGGTTGCTTTTCTTGGGGATTTCTGTTTCATTTGAAATCAAAACGAAGCGGTCCGGGAGGCGACATGCTGGAGCGGATGAAGGAACTGCTGAAACGGAAGGACCTGTGCGTCATGGCCACGGAGTCGGAAGGGCTTCCGCATTGTTCGCTCATGTCCTACGCGGTCTCCGACGACGGACGGGAAGTCTGGATGCTGACCCTGATGGGGACCAGAAAATACCGGAACCTGCTTGCGAATCCGAACGTCAGCCTGCTGGTGGACACGCGGGAGGACGCCCGGATGCCCGGCCGGCCCCGGCCAGTGGCCCTTACCATCAACGGCTGCTTCCGTTCTCCCGATTCACCCGAACGGGAGGCCGGCATTCGCCGCCGCCTTGTCGAGCGGCACCCCGTCCTGGAGGATCTGGCGAAAAATCCGGAGGCCCGGGTTCTGGTCGTCCGGATTCGCTCCTTCCAGCTTCTCGACGGGATCGCCGAGGCCCATTTCCTGGAGATCGATTGAAGCGGGACGAGCCTGGAACCTTTCCACCTGCGACCCCGGTGCCGTTTCCTACCGGACCTTTCCTCCCGTCAGGGCGGACCGGTCGAAGCTCACCAGCGTCAGGCCCTCTTCGCTGTCCGTCGCCAGGAGCATCCCCCGCGACTCGACGCCCATGAGCTTCGTGGGCTTGAGGTTGACCACGACGACAATCGTTTTCCCCACCAGCTCTTCCGCCTTGTAGTCCTTGGCGATGCCGGCGACGATGGTCCGCTCCTCGCCGATGTCGATTTTCAGCTTGATGAGCTTGCTGGACTTCGGAACCGGTTCCGCTTCCAGGATCTTCGCGGCCCGGAGGTCGACCTTCTCGAAATCCTCGTAGGAAATTTCAGGCTTTATGGGTGCCAGGGGGGCTTTTTTCGTCTCCACGGGCTGTTCCTCCTTGCTGTAAGTGATGCGCGGGAAGAGCGACTCACCACGCGTTAGGGCCAGCCCGGGAGCCAGGCCGCCCCATGTCCTGATGGTTTCCATGGTCTGCCGGGCCGGATCGACGATGCCGATCTGCCGGAGAATCTTTTCCGCCGATCCGGGCATGAACGGCATCACCAGGACGGCGACGATCCGCAGTGTTTCCAGGAGGTTGTACAGAATGGTCTCCAACCGGGCCTTCCGGTTGGAATCCTTGGCGAGGTTCCAGGGCTCCCGTTCGACGATGTATTTGTTCGTGACGCCGATGAGTTCCCAGATGGCGATCAGGGCCTTGTGAAGGGCCAGTTCACCGAAGCAGGTCCCCACCTCGGCAAGGGTCCGGGCGGCGGTCTCCTGCAGAATCCCGTCTTCCTCCGGAACGATGGCCGTCGGGGCCGGGACTTTTCCCGCTCCGTACTTGATGGCCATGGTTACCGACCGGCTCACCAGGTTTCCCAGGTCGTTGGCCAGGTCGGAGTTGGCCCGCTGGACGAAGGCCTCTTCGCTGAAGCTCGAATCGAGTCCGAAGACCATGTCCCGAAGGAGGAAGTAGCGGAAGGCGTCCAGGCCGTATTTGTCCTTCAGGTCCAGGGGCTTGACCACGTTGCCCAAGCTCTTGGACATCTTGCTCTGATCGACGTTCCAGTAGCCGTGGACGTTCAGGTTCCGGTAGGGCTCGATCCCCATGGCCTTCAGCATGGTGGGCCAGTAGATCCCGTGGGGCTTGAGGATATCCTTGGCGATGAGATGCTGGGCCGCCGGCCAGAAGGTCCGGAAATTCTCCCCGTCGGGGTAGTCGACGCCGGTCACGTAGTTGATCAGGGCGTCGAACCAGACGTAGGTCACATACTTGTCGTCGAAAGGCAGGTCGATGCCCCAGGTCAGGCGGGTCTTCGGCCGGGAGATGCACAGGTCCTCCAGGGGCTCCCGGAGGAAAGCCAGGACTTCGTTCCGGTACCGCTCAGGGCGGATGAAGTCGGGGTGCTCCTGGATGTACTGGATCAGCCAGTCCTGGTAGGCGCTCATCTTGAAGAAGTAGTTGCTTTCCTTGCGATGCAGGGGAGGGGTCTGGTGGTCGGGGCAGTTGCCGTCGACGAGTTCCTTCTCCGTGTAGAAGCGCTCGCAGCCGACGCAGTAATAGCCCTCGTAATGCCCGAAATAGATGTCCCCCTGGTCGTAGACTTTCTGTAGGAGGGCCTGGACGGTCCGGACGTGGTTCTTGTCGGTCGTGCGGATGAAATAGTCGTTGGTAACCATGAGCTCGGGCCAGAGATCCCGGAACTGGGCGCTGATCCGGTCGGTGAATTCCTGGGGGCTGATGCCGGCCTTGGCGGCGGCTTCGGCGATTTTGTCCCCGTGTTCGTCCGTTCCGGTGAGGAAAAAGGTCCGGTAGCCGAGGTTTCGGTAATAGCGGGCCATGACATCGGCGACAATGGTGGTGTAGGCGTGGCCGATGTGGGGTGAGGCATTGACGTAATAAATGGGCGTGGTGATGTAATAGGCCTTTTCCATGTGCGATTCCTCTGACAGGTTGCTCGAAACGTCGTTGGGCGGGCTTTTCCGGCAGTCCGCTAATCGTTGTCCTTGATGCTCAGGGTCACTTCCTTCCCGTCTTCCAGCTGGACCATGACGTCCCCCTTGAGAACGTTCTGCCGGACGACCTTGCCGGGGCCCCCTTCGGTCTGGACGATCTTGCCGCACTTGGGCAGTTTTTTCTTTCTCTCCGCATAGCTGTCGTATTCATAAGCCAGGCAGCACATGAGCCGCCCGCAAAGCCCGGAGATCTTTTCCGGGTTGAGCGACATGCCCTGCTCCTTGGCCATCTTGACGGTAACCCGATCCAGATTGGAAAGGAATCCCGCGCAGCAGACCTCCCGCCCGCAGATGCCCATTCCCTTGATCAGACGCGTTTCCTGTCTCGCTCCGATCTGGCGGAGCTCGATGCGGATCCGGAAACGCTGGACGAGATCCTTGACAAGTTCCCGGAAATCCACCCGGTTTTCGGCGGTAAAGTAGAAGATCACCTTGCTCCGGTCAAAGAGGCATTCCGCCTCGATGAGCTTCATGGGCAGGGCCCGCTCGGCAATCCGCTCCTTGCAGAACTGGTGGCACTCCTGCTCGAACCGCTGCAGATCCATCCGGACCTGCAGGTCATCGTCCGTCGCCAGCCGGAGTACTTTTTTCAGGGCCGTCGGCGGTTCGACCAGAGGGATCATGCTGGAGGTCGTCGCCACCAGTCCGAGGGCCGGACCGAACTCCGTGTCCACCACGACGGCATCATCCCGGTTGAGGGACAGTCCGGCGGCGTCAAAGAGGTATGTCTTGCCTTCCTTCCGGAATCGTACACCGACAATCCGGGGTTCGGCTGCTGCTTCTTCCATGACATTCACTTTCTGAAACCGTTCTTCAGGCCGCCCCGGACCACTGAAGGATCATCGCTTCCAGAACGAGGGGGCGGTTCGCGTTCTGTTCCACGGCCCGTTGGGTCCTGCTCACAGCGTCCAGCCTTGCGAGGAGCTCCCGGCCCGAAAGCGTCTCCGAGAGGGGGCCGATCAGGTCCAGGCGGTCGCCGTACAGGAGAAGGTCGCGGCGCCCCGTTTCTTTCCACACGATCAGGTCCCTGAGGAACAGTCGGACCATCTCCAGGCGCCGGAGAACTTCCTCCCGCTCTTTTCCCAGCGAGGCCGGAAGGGTCGTGCGCAGCGGGGAGGTACGATTCTGAAGGGTCCCGGCAACGGCATCCATGAGTCCGTCGCGGACCTTGATGTCATCTTCCCGGGCCATTTCCAGTGCCCGGCCGATGCTGCCGCCCGCGGAGGAGGCCAGCGTCGCCGCCTGGGCCTCTGAAAAATCCATATGTTCGCGCAAGAATAGGGCAATCGCCTCCGTTTGTAAAGGGTTGAATGGGAGGTGCTGGCACCGGGACAAAATGGTGGAGGGGAGACGGTGGGGCCGGCTCGTGACGAGGATCAGGTGATTCCGGGAGGACGGTTCCTCCAGGGTCTTGAGCAGGGCGTTTGCCGCCGGCTCGTTCATCCGGTCCGCTTCCATGACAAGAAAGACCCGACGTCCTCCTTCGAGGGGGCGGAATCCCATCTGATCCTGGAGGGTGCGGATATCGCCGATGCGGATGAAGGGACCCACCGGACGGATGGTGACGACATCGGCATGGTTCCCGCTGTCGAATTTTCGGCAGGAGGGGCAGTCGCCGCAGGCGTCGTCTTCCATCCGGGTACAATTGAGGGCTTTGGCGAAGGTTTCCGCCACGGTTCGCTTCCCGATGCCCTCCATGCCCCGGAAAAGGTAGGCATGGGCGATCCTGCCGGAGGCAAGGGCCCGCTTCAGGATGGCGATGGGTTTTTCATGGCCGCAGATGTCCCGGAAGGGCATGGATCTCCTGCATTCGGGAGGAGGGCGTCCAGATGTGTGCAGACCTCCCGATGAATTTCCTGAATGGTCCGGCCGCCATCGATCACCCGGAAGCGTCCCGGTTCCTGCCGGGCCATTTCGAGATACCCGGAGCGGACCCGTTTGTGAAAAGCCAGCTCTTCGTGCTCGAAACGGTCTTCCGCGGGGCCGGACTGCCTGGCCGCACGGGCGAAGGCCCGGTTCAGGCCTGTCTCGACGGGCAGGTCGACCAGGATGGTAAGCCGGGGAACCAGGCCGCCGCCGGCAAAGGCGTTTACATTCCGGACGAACGAGATGTCCAGCCCGCGTCCGAATCCCTGGTAGGCAACCGTGGCGTCGGAGAAACGGTCACAGAGGACCCAGCAGCCTTCCCGAAGGGCCGGCAGCAGCACCTGCACGTGCTGGCTCCGGGCGGCGGCGAAAAGGAACAACTCCGACTCGGCTCCGATTTCAACGGGACCCCGGTTCAGGAGCAGCTCCCGGATCCTGATGCCCAGAGCCGTTCCTCCGGGCTCGCCGGTGACCCGTGTCCGGATTCCCCGTTCCTCAAGGTATTGTGCGGCCAGTTGGATCTGGGTGCTCTTTCCCGATCCCTCGATGCCTTCAAAGGTGATGAAGGGCCCCATGGAGGACTCCCGCCAGGAGAAAGCCTGACCGCTCCGCCGGATGACGGCCTGAAAATACGAGAGGGGAAACAACCGGGCCGGAGGGGCCGGTGGCTTCCCCTATTCCCTTCCGTCCGGACGTTTGTCCGCTATTTCTCTTCGCCCGGAAGGATCGCTTCCACCGGGCACTGGTCGGCACAGGCCCCGCAGTCGGTGCAGAGACCCGGATCGATTACGTATTTGTCATCCCCTTCGGATATGGCCTCGACGGGGCACTCGCTTTCGCAGGATCCACAGGCGATACAGTCATCGGTTATCACATAAGCCATTTTGAAAAGCTCCTTTTGATTTTGTTGCCTTTTCAACCCTTCCATCCACCCGCCGGGTCCGGGTCTATACGGAAACGACTTCCTTCACTTCCGGAACCTCCCGCTGGAGATAACGCTGGATTCCCATCTTCAGGGTCATCTGGGACATCGGGCATCCCTTGCAGGCGCCCGTCAGACGAACACGGACCACCCCTTCTTCGGAGACGTCCACCAGTTCGACGTCTCCTCCGTCCGCCTGTAGGCTGGGTCGAACCTTTTCCAGTACGGCCTTGACACGGTCTTTCATGGCATCCTCCCGCCCGCGGCGCTCGTCAGTGGGGCATCTCACCGATCATGGTCTTGAACAGGCTTTCCGCCACGTCTTTCAGGTCCGGCTTGATAAGATAATATCTGGAAGCCTCATGATGTCCCGCCTTCCACATGATCTTTCCGGTGGAGGCCTCCACCATCTTTACACCCAGGCCCACTTTTCCGATTTTCTTCTCGCCTTCCGTTGTGTAATTCCAATAATCCACGTTGACCACCAGGAAGGCGTCCACCCGGCACAGTTCCCCAATGCGGCGGCTCAGCGCGGGATCGGAGAAGTTCACCGTTCGTAGTTTGGTCAGATATTCCAGGACGACCTTGCGGAGTTCGTCATTGGACTGGATCTGCCGGTTGATGGACTCTGCGGCCACCACGTCGGCGAACCACTTCTTGTTCACCAGGACGGCGGCGATGACCGAATCCGCGGTTCCCCGGGCTTCTTCGTACGGCCCCGTTTCGACAGGCAGGACGCCGATCCGCTGGGGATGGAAATCCTTGGCGTCAGGGGCAACCTGGGAATAACGGAGTCCGCCGCATCCGGCAAGCAGGAGAACCAGGAACAGCACCCATACGACTCCGGCGGTTTTTTTCATGATTGTTCCTCCACGATTCCATGTCAGACAGACCGGCCGATCCCCAGCCAAAGCAGGGCGGCCAAACCCGCAATGAAATAGCCCGTTTCCAGCAAACCCTCCAGAACTACACCGGAAAGTCCGGACCTTCTATCACAAAGGCGGAAACAAATCCACAGGTAAAAGGGACAGGATACGAGGAGCCAGGCGAAGGGGGTCACCCAACCCGCGGCCGCGGCCGCGACGAGGAGCAATATCAGCAAAAAGGAGAAAGAGTTCAGAAGCTTCTGGGTCATTTCCTGTCCGATCACGACGGGAATCGTTTCCCGTCCCAGAAGCCGGTCGCTCTGCAGGTCCTGCAGGTCCGAAAGGGCCGAGCGGACCACGACCAGGGCAAAGACGAACAGGAAGGAAACGATCCATCCCGGTTCCAGGGAAAGCCCGTCCCGGAGGGTCGGCAGAATGGCCGTGACGGCGGCCCAGGCTGTCGCCATGGAGACGTTTTTCGATCCCGGGATGTCCCGGAACGTTTCGAACCGCCATCGGTTGGGCCAGATGCGGACGTTGTAGAGCATTCCGAAAACGGAAAGGGTCAGGAGGAACAGGAAAGAGGATGTTCCCGCCAGAAGGGCTCCCACCAGGGCGAGGACCATGGAGGCGAAGCCAAGCTGTCCGTAGAGGCGGCGATGGCGACGGTAGGAGGCCTCCCGGAACGTTCCCAGGATGGAGCTGGTGCGGGTGTCGAGGACCCGGTTGAGGGTGTGCATCGCATAGACGTAAAGAGCCGCCGTCCAGACGGGAAGGAGTTCCGGGGGACGTCCCTGCAGGAGCAGGCAGGCCAGGGTCAGGATTCCGGCGCCGAGAGAGGAGAAGACGTCTGTCTTGACCAGGAGAATCCATCCCTGGAACAGGCTGCGCAGCAGACCCTTGCGGCGGTCCTGTTCCTTCCGGAGGCTTTCCACGACCCGGTCGATGATCCAGTTCGGCGTGGAGGCGCCGGCGGACACGCCGATCCGGTCGTAACGGGCGAGGTCGATTCCCGCCAGTTCATCCGCCGTTTCGATATGGAAGGTCGGTGTTCCCGTCTGGGAGGCCAGGGCCGCCAGGCGCAGGGTGTTGGCGCTGTTCCGGCCGCCGACGATGAAGAAGGCGTCCACCTCGGCGGCCATGGTCTGGATCTCCCGCTGCCGTTCCTCCGTGGAATTGCAGATGGTATCGAATACGAGCGTCTCGGGGAAGCGGTCCTGGACCCGGCGGACGATCCGGTGGAAGGTGTCCAGGCTCTGGGTCGTCTGGGCGACGACGCACACCTTGCGGAGATCCGGCAGGGAGGCCACCTCTTCTTCGCTCTGGACGACGATGCCCCGCTCGCCGGCGAATCCCAGGAGCCCGTTCACCTCCGGATGATGGGGGTCCCCGATGAGGAGGATGTCGTAGTCCCGGGAGGCGTGTTTCTTGATGATCGCCTGGACGTGGCCTACTTTGGGGCAGGTGGCGTCGACGATTTTCAGGCCCGATTCCTTGATCCTTCGTCTCTCCTCCGGCGAGATGCCGTGGGCGCGGAGAATGAGGGTGGCCCCTTCCCGGGGCTCCTGGATCTCCTCGATCGTCCGGATGGGCTGAAACCCTCTCTTCTCGAGCAGTTCAACGGTCTGGGGATTGTGGATGAGGGGGCCGTACGTGTAAAAATGGACCTTGCCCTGGGGAACGGGCATGTCGAGGACCATGTCCACGGCCCGTTTGACGCCCATGCAGAAGCCGGCGGTTTTCGCCAGTCTAACGCTCATGACTCTTTCGGCGTCCTGCCGCCGTTCTCCATGGCTTCCTCCGGCTCCGCCCCGACCGCCGGCGGAGGGGCTGCCGCAAGGATAAAAAACTCGCGGTTTCCGGCGGGGCCCGGGAGGGACGATTCGCAGGTCCCCCGGACGGCGAGGCCCTCGCCACGACAGAACCGTTCCGTTTCCTCCACGACCTCCCGGTGGGTGACGGGGTCCCGGATGACGCCGCCCTTTCCGACCCGTTCCCTGCCCGCTTCAAACTGGGGCTTGATCAGGGCCAGGAGGATGCCTCCGGGTTTCAGCCAGCGCAGCGCCGCCGGGATGACCAGCTTCAGGGAAATGAAAGAGGCGTCGATGGTGATCAGATCGACCGGTCCTTCCAGGTCCCCGCCGTTGTAGAGCCGTATGTTCGTTCGCTCAACGGGCACGACTCGCGGGTCCTGCCGGAGTTTCCAGGCCAGCTGTCCATAGCCCACATCCAGGGCGTAGACTTTCCGGGCTCCCGCCTGGAGGAGGCAATCGGTGAACCCGCCGGTGGAGGCCCCCACGTCGAGGCAGATCATATCCCGGACGGAGAGGGAAAACGTTTCGAGGGCGCCCTGGAGCTTCACCCCTCCGCGGCTCACGTAAGGATGGTCGGCGGTCCGGAGGCGGACGACGGCGTCGGGAGACAGGAAGGAGCCGGGCTTGTCCGTCGGCATTTCCTCCACCAGGACAGCCCCAGCCAGGATCAGGGCCCGGGCTCGTTCGCGGCTGGTGCAGAACCCCCGTTCGACGAGAAGCGCATCCAGACGCACTCTGGGCTTTTTTTCTTTTTTCATGGCTGCCTGCCGGAAGGAAATCAGCCGCCGGAGCGGGCCAGGGATCGGGCCGCCCGAAGAATCCCCTCTTCGTCGACCCTGTAAAGGCTCCTCAGCTCCGCCATGGTGGCCTGCTCGACAAACGTATCGGGGACCCCGAGGCGCACGACGGTGACGTTTCGGATTCCTTTTTCCTGGAAAAGCTCCAGGACGGCGCTGCCGAAGCCGCCCATGAGGACATTTTCCTCGACGGTAAGCACTTTCCCGGTCCGGGCGGCGGATTCACACAACAGCCCCGCATCCAGAGGCTTGACGGATCGGGCGTTGACCACCCGGGCCTCGATTCCCTCTTCCCGAAGCCGTTCCGCCGCCGCCAGGGCCGGCAGGACTGTCGCGCCGATGGCCACGATGGCCAGGTCTTTCCCCTCGCGCAGGATTTCCCCGCAGCCCGCGGGAAGGACCCGCAGATCGTCGTCCAGGGGGACCCCCGCCACGGAGCCCCGGGGGTAGCGGATTGCGATCGGGGCGCCCCATTCCACGGCGGTCTTCAGCATGTGCTGGAATTCGTTTTCGTCCTTCGGGGCCAGGACGGTCATGTTGGGAATGGAGCGCAGGTAGGAGAAGTCGAAGAGGCCGTGATGGGTGGGCCCGTCGTCTCCCACGAAGCCGCCCCGGTCCAGGGCCAGAACGACGGGAAGCTTCTGCAGGCAGACGTCGTGGAGAATCTGGTCGTAGGAGCGCTGCATGAATGTCGAATAAATGGCTACGACAGGGATTACCCCCTCCGTCGCCAGGCCGGCGGCGAAGGTGACGGCGTGCTGCTCGGCGATGCCGACGTCGAAGAAACGGGTCGGAAACTGCCGGGCGAACGCGTCGAGGCCGGTTCCCTCGCACATGGCGGCGGTGACGGCCACGATCCGGGGATCCTGTTCGGCCAGCCTGACGAGGGTGTTTCCGAACATCCGGGAATAGGAGATCCGCCCGTCGGCAGACGTGAGGGGTTCCCCCGTCTCGATGCAGAAGGGACCGATTCCGTGGAACTGCAGTGGCCTGGATTCGGCGGGGGCGTATCCCTTGCCCTTCCGGGTCACCACATGGACCAGGATGGGTCCGGGCATCTCCCTGACATTCTGCAGGTTCTTGACGAGGTGATCCAGACGGTGTCCCTCCAGGGGGCCGACGTAGGTAAAGCCCAGGTCTTCGAACAGGGCTCCGGGGACGATGAAGCCCTTCAGGGCTTCTTCGGCCTGTCGGGAGAACTTCAGCATCTGCTCGCCGATGCCCGGGAGGGTCCGAAAGAAGCTCTTCACCTCGGAACGGATCTTCATGGCCCGCTGACCCGTCATCATCCGGTTCAGGTAGGATGAAAGGGCCCCCACGTTGGGAGAGATGGACATCTCATTGTCGTTGAGGATGATGATCAGGTCCTTTTTCCGGTCTCCAGCCCAGTTCAGCCCCTCGTATGCCATGCCGGAGGTCATGGAGCCGTCGCCGATGACGGCGATCACCTTGAAGGCCTCTCCTCGGAGGCATTTTGCCTCGGCAATGCCGGTGGCGGCGGAAATCGACGTCCCGCTGTGGCCGACGTCGAACACGTCGTAAGGACTCTCCTCCCGCTTCGGGAAACCGCTGATGCCCCCCCGGCGGCGCAGGGTGGAGAAGCGGTCCCGCCGCTCCGTGATGATCTTGTGGGCATAGGCCTGGTGTCCCACGTCCCAGACGAGCTTGTCCCGTGGGGTGTCGAAGACGTGATGAATGGCCAGGGTCAACTCCACCGAACCGAGCGAGGAGGCCAGATGACCCCCGCAGACGGAGACGGTCCGGATGATGAGGGTCCGGATTTCCTCTGCCAGGTGGTTCAGTTGAGAAACATCGAGGCCGCGGATGTCGGCCGGCGAGTTGATCTCTTCGAGGGATACGATTCGGGACGTCGGTTTCTCTTCTTTGGCTGCCATAAGATCGTTTGTCAGGATTTTCGTTCGAGGATGTAGTGGGCGATCCGGCGGAGGGGCTCGGCGCGGCCGTCCAGGCAGGCGATGCCCTCCAGGGCCGCCTCGATGCTCTGCCGGGCCATGGCCCTCGACTCTTCCAGACCGAGCAGGGCCGGGAAAGTGACCTTCCGGCGGGCGGCGTCGCTTCCCGTTCCCTTCCCCAGGAGAGAGGGATCCCCTTCGACATTCAGGATGTCGTCGGCGATCTGAAAAGCAAGGCCGATGTGCCGGCCGTATTCCGAGACGGCCTCCAGCTCCTCTTCCCGGCCGTCTGCCAGGATCACCCCCGTCCGGAGCGAGGCGAGGATCATCCGGCCGGTTTTGCCGCTGTGGATGAAAAGGAGTGTGTCATAATCGGAAGGCCGCCCTTCCGACAGGATGTCCACCACCTGGCCGCCCACCATGCCGCCGGCGCCGGCCGCCGTGGCAATCTCGTGAACAATCCGGACCACCCGGCCGGGCTCGACGGAGCAGATGACAGCAGGGTCCGTCAGGAGGCGGAACGCCTCGGTCAGGAGGGCGTCCCCCGCCAGAACGGCCACGCCTTCGCCGAAGACCTTGTGATTCGTCGGGACACCACGCCGGAAATCGTCGTTGTCCATGGCGGGCAGGTCATCGTGGATGAGCGAATACGTATGGATCATCTCGATGGCGCAGGCGGCCGGGAGGATGTCTTCCAGGAGACCTCCCAGGGCCTCCGCCGAGGCGATGCAGAGGATGGGACGGAGCCGTTTGCCGCCGGCGAACAGGCTGTAACGCATGGCCGTATAAATCTCCGGCGGATAGAGACCCTCGGCGGGGAGATAGCGGTTCAGGGCGCTGTCCACAAGTTCCTTCCGGGACTTCAGATAGGAGGAAAAGTCGTCCGGTATGCCGCTCATGCGTCATCCCCGCCGAATGGCTTCGTGGTCAGGAGGTCCCCCTCCCGGAGGAGCACCTCGACGCGACGTTCCGCGTCGTCGAGACGGGCGTTGCACAGACGCACCAGCCGGATGCCCTCCTCGAAGGCCTTGAGGGATTCGTCCAGGCTCATCTCTCCTGCTTCCATGCGACGCACGATCTGTTCCAGCTTCTCGAGGGCATCCTCGAATTTTTCGCGGGCCATGAGTCAACTCCTGTAGGTTTCTTTCACCGCCGCCCGGAATCCTCCCTCGGCCACCCGCACGTCCACGAGGGTTTCTTCGATCAGCGCCGAGGCGTCCGTAATCAAGGTTCCCTGGGGGAGGCGGCGGGCGACGGCATACCCGCGCCGGAGCACGGCCAGGGGATTGAGGGCGTCAAGGCGGACCGCCAGGGTTTGCACCCGCTGCTTTTCCAGCAGCAGCAACGTTTCCAGGTTCCGCTTGAGATCCCGGTACAGGGTTTCCAGGTGCCTGGCCTCCCGGCGGATCCGCTCGCCGGGGCTGGCATGCTGCAGGTGCCGGGCGGCGTAGATCAGGCGTTGTCTTCGTTCCAAAGCGGATCCCTGGAGGAGTCTCTGCAGGCGCTGCAGGCGGTCGTCCATGGCCAGGCGATGATCGGCAATCCGACGGGCCGGATCCCTGAGCCGCCGGCGAGACAGGGCGATTCGCTCCCGCCGCCGGGAAGCACTTCGATCCATCCCTTTTAAAAGGCGATCCCGGAAGGATTCCACCGTCGCCAGCAGGTCCCGGCGCACGGGAACCACCAGCTCCGCCGCCGCGGAGGGGGTAGGGGCCCGAAGGTCGGAGACGAAGTCGGCAATCGTATAGTCCGTTTCGTGTCCCACCGCGGAGACGACGGGAACAGTCGATGCGGCGACGGCCCGGGCTACCCGTTCGTCGTTGAACGGAGCCAGGTCCTCCAGGGATCCCCCGCCCCGGGCCAGGATGATGACGTCCACGAGTCCTTCCGCCTGCAGGTCACGGACGGCCCGAACGATTTCCGGAGGGGCCTCCGGCCCTTGGACGCGCACCGGGGCGATCAGGAGGGGAATCGACGGGAAGCGCCGGGAGGTGATGTGAAGGATGTCCCGCAGGACCGATCCCGAGAGGGAGGTGACCACCCCGATCCGCCAGGGCAGGAAGGGAACGGGCTTTTTCCGGGATCGGTCGAAAAGCCCTTCCGCCTCCAGGCGGGCCTTGAGCTGCTCGAAAGCCCGCTGCAGGGCGCCGATGCCGTAGGGCTCGGCTGTGGAGACGACCAGCTGGTACTCCCCCCGGAGCGGATAAACGCCCAGGCGTCCCCGGCAGAGCACGCGCATCCCGTCCTCGAGACGGAACCTGAGTGCCGCCGCGGAGGAGCGGAACAGAACCGCCCGAACCTGGCCTCCCGCATCCTTCAGGGAGAAGTAGACATGTCCGGAGGAGGGACGGCGAAGATCGGCCACTTCCCCCTCCACCCACAGGAGATCGAACCGCCCCTCCAGCAGGTCCCGGACGGCCTCGTTCAGCTCCGAAACCGTCCAGACTTTTTGGGAAATTCCGTCCGTCATGTCGGGGACCTACCAGATATTCCAGTGGATGACAAGACGGATTCTGTCTTCCCCGCTGCCGCCGGGCCGGACCGCCGAGGTGATCATTGACAACCGGCTGGTCCCTGGGTTAATGAAAAATGAAGAAAAAACGGAAAGGTGGGTTATGAAGACGAAGAAGAAGGATTATCTCCAAACGCCGGTCCGGCATCTGGATATCGCGTCCGTCGACGCCGTCGGCCTGGTCAAGGCCATGAAGGGCATGTCCTTTTCCGCCCGGGACCTGGCCGCAGGCGCCGATCTCTTCGAACGGATGCTGAAGGACCGGTCCTGCTCCGTCATCCTCTGTATCGCCGGGAGCGCAAGCGCCGCCGGCTGCATGAACATCTACGCCGACCTGGTGAAGTACAACATGGTGGACGCCATCGTGGCGACGGGGGCGGCCATCGTCGACATGGATTTCTTCGAGGCCCTCGGATTCCGCCACTACCAGGGAAGCCCCCATGTGGACGATGCTAAGCTGCGCTCCCTGTACATAGACCGGATCTACGACACCTTCATCGACGAGGAGGAGCTCCAGCACTGCGACCGCACGATCGGGGAAATCGCCGACTCACTGCCCCCGGGCATTTATTCCTCCCGGGAGTTCATCCGGGAAATGGGCCGTTTTCTCAAGAAGGGCGCCCGGAAGAAGGGCTCTCTGGTGGAGACGGCCTTCGATCATGAAGTGCCCATCTTCTGTCCCGCCTTTTCCGACAGCAGCGCCGGCTTCGGGCTCGTCCTGCACCAGACCCGGCATCCCGCCGCTCACGTATCCATCGATTCGGTCAAGGATTTCCGTGAACTGACACAGATCAAGATCAAGGCCCGGACCACGGGACTCTTTATCATCGGCGGCGGTGTTCCCAAGAATTTCGCCCAGGACACGGTGATCTGCGCGGAGGTCCTGGGGAAGGAAGTCCCGATGCACAAGTATGCCGTCCAGGTCACCGTGGCCGACGTCCGGGACGGGGCCTGCTCCAGTTCCACCCTGAAGGAGGCGAGCTCCTGGGGGAAAGTGGACGGTACGAGCGAGCAGATGGTTTATGCCGAGGCCACGTCGGTCCTGCCTTTGATGGCCAGCTATGTCTACCACCGGGGGGCATGGAAGAAGCGGCGCCGCCGGTCCTTCTCGAAGCTGTTTCCCGATAGGACGGCGAATAAATAGAGGATTTTGGACGACGGAAGGGAATGAGCGCCGGGCAGCCGGGATGACTGCCCGGTTTTTTTGTGCGGAGTCTGGGTGGGGGAAGAGCCCCTCTATGACGGGATTTCCCGTTTCAGGATTTCCAGGGTTTTTCGCGTTTTTTCGGCCTCTGCCGCGTCTCCCCGCTTCTCATAGAGAAGCCGGAGGCGCTCCAGGTAGGCGAGGACGACCCGCTTCCAGCCGTTCCGGGATGCCTCTGCAAGGCCCGTTTTGAGCAGGGATTCGCCGCTGTGTCCCATCCTGACCGCCACGCCGATGCCGATGAGGCGGGAGAGGGGATCCTGGATCCGGCCGGCTTCCCGGTCGACGGCCTCGTCTTTTCCGTCCCGAAGGGCTTTCAGAAGGCCCCGGTAGGGATCGGGAAGGTTCCGGTCGTCCACGGAGGGTAGTTCTCCGGTCAGAAACCGGTGGAAGGCCCTGTTTTCGGGCATGAGGCGGAGCGCCTCGATTTCCCGGTAGGGCCGGTCGTCGAATGTCTCCAGGCAGGCCGTCAGAACGGCGTACCGGGTCAGATAGGCCCGGCCGAGGACTTCCATGTCCCCGCTCATCCGGATGGCCTCCACGGCATTGCGCCAGTTCGCTTCCGCCGGGCCGTCGCGGCCGGCCAGGTACCGTTCCTTGAAGGATTCCAGGTTGTTGTATCCGTCGGTCGTCCAGTCGGGCACCCGGGCGCCGCCGCAACCGGCCAGGGCGGCGGCCATCAGTATCACAAGGGCGAGAGCGAGGCGGTGCGTCATGGCAACTTGATCTCCCGTTCCTTCTTGAGGGGAACGATCCGGTCCAGGTCTTCCACGGTCCGGCCGATGGACTGGATGGTTGCGTCGATGTCTTTCCGGAGCAGGTGCAGGTCTTTCGTCGAGGCCGCCGCATCGGAGGTGACCTTGGTGACGTTGTCCAGGGCCGTATTCAGTTTTATCAGCTTTGCCAGAACATCCGACAGGATGGAGCGGACCAGCGGCAGCACGCCGTCCTTGCCGTAGAGTTCCACGTCCGTCTTGCCGGCCATATCGTCCAGCTTGACGAGGATGTCCCGGATCTTCTTGACGGACTCGTGAAGCGATTTCACTGTTTCCGGGTCCCCAAGGGCCATCTCGGCGATGGACTTCTTGTCGGTGAAATTGGCCGTCACCTGTTCGGCGTTCCGGAGGATCATGTTGACGCTTCCCTTCGGATTGGCCAGGTTTCCCGTGATGGTCTCGATATGGGAGACGATCTGCCCCACCTTCTCGATGATCGGGGTGAGCTGCTTGATGGCCTCGTTGATGTCGTTGACGACCACCAGTTCGAGCACCTTGTCCTCCGGCAGGATTGGGCTGGCCAGGTTCTCCGTCGAGACGATGAGGCGGGGGGATCCGATGAGGGGCTTGTAGAGGCTGAAGACGCTGTTGGTCCGGATCCATTTCACGTGACGCCGGGGCACCTTGATCTGGATAATCACGACGCCCTGATCGTTCAATTCCATCTGGTCGACCCTGCCGATCCGAAACCCGGCGAAATGGATGGGCATGCCCTCCGCCAGATCCTCGCCGGTTTTCGAGGAGAGCGTAAAGGTGTGCTCCGCCTCGAACAGCCCTTTCTTGTAGGCCATATGGGACAGGAAGAGAATCATCATCAGGGCCGTGATCGACAGGAACAGCCCGACCTTAAAGTTCGTCGATATCGACCGGGATATCTTCATAGCGCTCTCGGTTCCAGGGATAATCGAAAATCACGCAGGACGACCACAAATCCTCGACTTTTGTCAGCATGTCGTGGAAAAAACGGTTTTCCTGGAGATCCGGCACGATCTTCAGGGGGCGGTCGATCACGACGAACGCCTCGGGGACCAGGACGGCCCGGATCAGCATGGCGCAAAACCGCTCCTCCGCCGACAGGTTGGGATTCCGCCGGTATGCGATTCGCTCCATGTCGAAACGCTGCAGGTACGAAAGAACCAGGGCTTCTGCCTCTCGTTTCGGGAGGTTCTCGCGGAACTGCTTGATTAGGGCGAGGTTTCCCAGGATGTCCAGGTTGGAGATCAGGGGCACATCCATGGCCACGAGCCCCAATCGATCGCGGTGCTCCGCCGAGGTGACCGCCAGCGTACGCTCCAGGATTTCCTCCCGGGGGAAAAGTTTCAAAGAAATCTGAGTAGTAATGATAGCACCTCGATAATGACGATGGCAATGAAAACCTTGACCATCCCATTGAGCACGGAGACGGGGATGCTTGTCAGTTCGTCGGTGGCCCGAAGGCCGAAGCGGATGGGGATCAGGGTGATGAAAAAGCCCAGCAGAATGCACTTGACCAGGAGGATGAACAGATCCGAGAAGTCCGCCGACAGGAACAGAAGGTTTGTGTATTCATTGATGCCCAGGTCGAAGAGAAACCGGCTGAACAGGGCGCCGCTGGCAAGGGCGAGGATGGAAAAGAGGCTGCTCAGGCAGACGATGGACAGGATTCCGTTGATGATCCGCGGGAGGAAGAGATAGTCAAGGACGTCGATGCCGAACACATCGAGGGTCTTGAGCTCCCGGTTGACCTTCATGACGGCGATCTCGGCGTTGATGGCGGAACTGGAGCGCAGCGCGATCAGGAGAACCGTCATGAAAGGGGACAGCTCCGTCACGATGAAGCCCATCAGGACCGATCCCATGCGGTCGGCGAGGCCGAAGTGCTTGAGCACCTGCAGGGTGATGCCCACCATGGGGGACCCGAAGAGAATGGAAACGGCGATGAAGAGGGGAAGTACCTGGACGGAGGTGAAGTAAATCTGGTTGACCAGGACCATCCGCATGGCGCTGTTGTAGGATGTCCGGTCGAACATCTTGAAGAAGACAAGGCTGGAAAAGGCCAGCGTCTCGTAAAAGGACCTGGCCGTCCGGATGCTTGTCTCTCCGATCCGCTCGATGGTTGCGTACATGATCCCGTTCTTGATTCACCCGGCATCCGCCGGAGGAGGGTGAAAACCGCGGAAATGATACTACCACAGGTGGGCCGGCCCGGCAAAGAGGATCTGGAGATCTTTCCAGGGGTTCCCAAACGTGTTATGAATGCATAGATTCGCCGGAAGACCGGCCTGCGGCGCCGGGAACCGGAATTGCCGGCTGTCCGGAGGGAAGGGGTCCGATGAAAGCAGGAAGAATCACGTTCCCGGCGGCCTGGATGCCGGTGCAATGGATCGGAGGGAGAGCGGCATGAAGATCATTCGTTTTGCCGATCCGGAAGGCCGGATCGACTGGGGGATGGCCCGCGACGACCGGGCGGACGAGGCATGGGTTCTGAAGGGGGATCTCTTCGGTGGTTTCGAGGTCGGCGCGGATTGCCGGCCCGTCAGGCGGCTCCTCTGCCCCCTGTCTCCACCGAACATACTTGCCCTCGGCATCAATTACCGCCAGCACGGGGATGAGTTCGCCATGTCCTATCCGGAGCAGCCGGTTCTGTTTCTGAAGGCCACGACGAGCCTCATCGGTCCGGGCGATCCGATCCTCCTTCCCCGGGCCGGTGCAGAACACGTGGATTACGAGGCGGAACTGGCGGTGATCATCGGCCGCCGGGCCAAGAACATCGCCCCGGAGGAGGCGATGGAATACATCTTCGGGTATGCCTGTGCCAACGACGTCAGTGCGCGGGACTGGCAGATCGAGAAGCAGAAAGGGCAGTGGGCCCGGGGCAAGAGTTTCGACACCTTCTGCCCGCTGGGACCCTGGCTTGTGACCCGGGACGAAGTGGCTGACCCTGGAAACCTGCGGATCCGCTGCCTGGTGAACGGGCAGGCCCTGCAGGACGCCTCCACCGCCGACATGATCTTTCCGGTGGCGGCCATTATAAGCAACCTGAGTCTTTCCATGACCCTCGAACCGGGAACGGTGATTCTCACGGGGACGCCGCAGGGCGTTGGATTCACGAGGAAGCCGCCGATTTTCCTACATGCCGGCGACACGGTAACCGTGGAGATCGAGGGAATCGGGACCCTCACCAATCCTGTTCTTCAGGAGAACCGACCGGCCTGACCGGTTGCGAGTGAACGTTCCCGGCTGTGGAGAAGGCGGTTGACAAAAGTCCGGATCCGTTTATAAGACCGGATCACGCGAGCCGCCGCATATTCTTCCGGCGAGGCAAGAGTTTTCAGCAAAGTGCATGGGGAGGAAATATGGCCAAGGAAGGCAGCAGCCGGAGAACCTTCATTCTGTTTCTCCTGGCGTTTCTGATCGCCTTTTTTATCGTCTCCTTCGTGGAGGTCCTGAAATCGTCATTCGCTCCGTCTGGGACGGAGATTCCCAACGCCAACGCCGTCAGCGTCCGGGCGCCGGGCTCCTTTGCCGATCTGGCGGAGAAGGTGAAACCGGCGGTGGTCAACATCAGCACGACCAAGACCGTCCGTTCCGGCGGCCGGGGGATGCTCCGGAGTCCCTTCGGGCAGGACGATTCCATGGATCGGTATTTTGGGGACGATTTCTTCCGCCGGTTCTTCGGCGATACACCGCGCACCTTCAAGCAGCGGAGCCTGGGCTCGGGGTTCATCATCAGTTCCGATGGATACATCTTCACCAACAATCACGTCATCGAACAGGCCGACAAGATCCTCGTGAAGCTCTCTGACAGCCGGGAGTTCGAGGCCCGGGTCATCGGCCGGGACGCCAAGACGGACCTCGCCCTCATCCGGATCAAGACCTCCGACAGCCTGCCCGTGGCGGAACTGGGAGACTCGGAGAAGATCCGGGTCGGGGACTGGGTCGTCGCCATCGGCAACCCGTTCGGCCTGGACGCGACCGTGACGGCGGGCATCGTCAGTGCCAAGGGAAGGGTGATTGGGGCCGGGCCTTATGACAACTTCATCCAGACCGACGCCTCCATCAACCCGGGCAACAGCGGCGGTCCCCTGTTCAACATGGAGGGGAAGGTCGTAGGCATCAACACGGCCATTGTGGCCCAGGGACAGGGAATCGGTTTTGCCATTCCCATGGAGATGGCCAAGGCCATTCTTTCGGATCTGAAGGCAAAAGGGAAGGTGACCAGGGGCTGGCTGGGGATCTCCGTGCAGGATGTGACGGAGGACCTGGCAAAGAGCATGAAGCTACAGGACCGGAGCGGAGCCCTGATTTCCGACGTGTTCAAGGGAGATCCCGCCGACAAGGCGGGAATCCAGGCAGGAGACGTCGTGACCGAGATCAACGGCAAGAAGGTGAAGGACACCCACGATCTCCTGCTCATGATCGCTTCGATGCATGTGGATGACCGGATTTCCGTAAAGGTGCTGCGGGACGGCGTGGAACGAACGTTCCAGGTTGTCGTGGAGGAACGGACCGACTCGAAGGAGATGGCACGAGCGAGAGGCAAGGACGAAAAACAGGACTTCGGCATCGCCGTTCAGGACATCACGCCGCAGGTGGCCCGGTACCTGGGGATCGCTCCGCGGAGCGGCGTTCTGGTGACGGAGGTTCGGGAGGCGAGCCAGGCGGACGAAGTCGGCCTGCAGCCCCAGGATATCATCCTCCAGGTGAACAAGGTGCGGGTCACTTCCGTAAGGGATTATCAACGGGAGATCTCCAGGAAGAGCGACAAGAACACGGTGCTCCTCCAGATCAAGCGGGGCCGGGCCACCTTTTACGTGGCCCTCCGGAAGTAGGGTTCCGGACGACTACCACGGCCATCCCCCAGGCGCCTCCTCCCGGGGAACCCCGGTGAGGAGGCAGCCACCCCTCCTCTTTTCCAGCCGACAAGGCAAAATCATGGACAGCGCTCCTTCGACCGTCGATCTCTATGCAAGGATGAACGCCCATTTCGGGGACCTCGGATGGTGGCCCGGGGAGACCCCCTTCGAGGTCGCCGTCGGGGCCATCCTGACGCAGAATACGGTCTGGACGAGCGTGGAGAAGGCCATAGGGAACCTCAAGGAGACCGGCTGTCTGACCCCGGAGGGGCTCTTCGGGCTGGACGAAGCGGGACTGGCGGAACGGATCCGCCCTGCGGGGTATTTCCGCGTCAAGGCTCGCCGCCTGAAGGCATTTCTCTCTTTCCTGCATTCCCGCTACGATCTGAGCCTGGAGCGGATGTTCCGGCAGGATGCCGGGACGTTGAGAGATGAATTGCTGTCCGTTCACGGGATCGGGGAGGAGACGGCGGACAGTATTCTCCTCTACGCGGGGAACCGGCCAGTGTTCGTCGTCGACGCCTATACAAGGCGGATCCTGGCCAGGCATGAATGGATCGATGGATCGGAAACCTATAGAGCCGTTCGGGACGTGGTTGTTCGCGGCCTGCCGGAGAACGTGCCCCTCTTCAAGCAGTATCACGCGCTCTTCGTCCAGACGGGGAAGGTGTTCTGCCGGAAAGCAGAACCACGCTGCGAAGGATGTCCCGTTGACGGCCTCGGCCCGCGGCGGTCCGGACGGAAGGGAGAACCGGATCGTGCATGATTATACAGGTGTTATCCACCTTCACTCGGAGTATTCCTTTGACGGGCGGACGCCGGTGGCCGAGATGGTCCGGGCGGCCCGGACATCGGGAGTTCATTTTCTCGCCCTGACGGACCATGCCTGCATCACCGCCCGGGACCGGGGCTGGGAAGGATGGCACGACGGCGTCCTCGTCCTCGTTGGCCAGGAGATATCACCGCGCTTCAATCATTATCTGGCGTTCGGTCCCTGCGGGGCCGTCGACATTCCCGACGACACGGAAGAAGCGGATCCGCAAAGCTACATCGACCGTGTCCGGGAAGAGGGCGGCATCGGCTTCATCGCCCACCCGGACCACAAGGGAGCCCCTCTGTTTCACGTGAAACACTATCCCTGGAAGGACTGGAACGTCACCGGTTACAACGGCCTCGGCATCTGGGATTTCATGACGGACTGGCAGGGATCCCTCACGGGACACGGAAAGGCCGTGGCGAGTTACCTGATGCCGGGCCTGTTCCTCCGAGGGCCCGAGCAGGAGACGCTGGCCCGATGGGATGCCCTGGGGCGGGAGCGACGGGTCCCGGGGATCGGCGAGTGCGACAACCACAACACGACAAAGCGCTGGTTCGGTGTGGCCATGCCGGTCTTTCCCTTTGCCCGGGTCCTGCCGATTCTGCGGACCCACATCCTGACGGAGGAACCCCTGCCGGAGGAGCCGGGGCCGGCGGCGGAAGCGGTCCTGGAAGCCCTGGCGCAGGGCCGCTCCTATGTGGCGAATGACTGGTTGGGATCCTCCACCGGGTTTCGCTTTCACGCGGAACGACCGGGTGGTGACGTCGCCATGGGAGAAGATGCCCCTTTCCGGTCCGATGAAGACTGCGTCCTCACCGTACGGGTTCCCGGGGAAGGACGGATCCGCCTGCTCCGGGACGGGGGCCTGGTAAAAGAGGAACAGGGGCGTTTGCTTTCCGTGCCGGCCCCGGGGCCCGGGGTGTACCGGGTGGAAGTCAGACAGCGATTCTGGGGACGCTGGCGACCCTGGATCTATTCAAATCCGGTTTATTTACGGGGAACGTCGTGAAAAAAAAGTTTCTGAAGTGGCTTGGCAAAACGGTGGTTGAATCCGGCCTCATCATCCCCCTGGCGCACAACCTGATCCGCGGTTACCTGTTGCTGGTGCGGCTTGAGGTAATCGGAGAGGAGCGGATGCTTTCCCATCTCCGGGGCGGCGGCAAGGCCATTGCTGCCCTGTGGCATCAGCGGGTTCTCGGCGTCGTGGGATACGCTTCGCGATTCCGGGAGTTCAAACCCTCGGCCATCGTCAGCGCCAGCCGGGACGGGGATCTTATCGCCCGGCTCGTGGTGCGCCTCAATTTCCGGCCTGTCCGGGGATCCAGCACGCGGGGCGGCCGGGAGGCCCTCTCGGCCATGATCGAGGACCTGCGGGAGCATCCCTTTGCCGTCCATGCCTCCGACGGCCCCACGGGACCCCGGGGGGTCATCAAGGCGGGCCTGATTCGCATGTCCCAGCTCTCCGGAGCCCCCATTGTTCCTGTGTTCATCTCCTTCAGCCGGGCCTGGGTCCTCGGCAGCTGGGACCGGATGCTGGTCCCGAAGCCCTTCAGCACGATCGTCGTCCGGTGGGGAGACCCCATCTACGTCCCGGCGGATCTCGATGGCCAGGGATTCGAAGACATGAGGCTGAACCTGGAGCGAAGCATCCGGGAGGGGCAGGATCGGGACGACCGGCGTTGGGGATGGAAAAATCTGCTTCTGGAAGGTCTATGACGCAGGCCGGGTGCGACGTCAGGCCGCGGCCGGTCCGCTCCCCGTCCGTCCCTGCTTTTTTTTAAAGGGATGACGTTCCGATCAGCTTCAGGGCTTCCCTCTCGAGAACCTGGACGGCCACGATCATCATCTGGAACCGTTGGTCCTTCGTCTGGCCGTGGTAGAATCGATAGTAGATCTGCTGGGCAATGACGGCCAGACGGAAGAGGCCGAAGGTCTGGTAGAAGTCCATGGCCTTCGTCGTGATGCCCATTTTCCGCAGGTAGTACTCGATCACCCCCTCGCGTGTGAGGGCTCCCTCCAGGTTGGTCGGCCCGAAGAGGATGACCTGACGGTCCGGAGAGTCGTCCTTTTCCACCCAGTAGGCCAGGGCGCCTCCCAGGTCCATCAAGGGGTCGCCGATGGTGGCCATTTCCCAGTCCAGGATCCCGATGACCCGGAAGGGGTCGTCCGGGTGAAGGACCACGTTGTCGAAGCGGTAATCGTTGTGAATCAACGAAACGCGGTCCGATTCGGGCGGCTGTTTTTCCGCGAGCCAGGTCATGACGGCCTCGAAGTCCGGAGCGTCGGGCGTCCGGGCGTTCCGGTATCGCCCGCTCCATCCCTCCACCTGGCGCCGGACATACCCCTCCGGTTTGCCGAAATCGCCAAGCCCGGCCTTCTTTACGTCGACGCTGTGCAGATCGACTAGGACATCCAGCAGATTCTCGCTGAGCTTCCGGGCCTCCTGCGGCGTGAAGATGAGCCCTTTCGGCAACTCGCGCCGGAGGATGATCCCGCGGATTCTCTCCATGACGAAGAAGGGGCAGCCGAGGATCGATTCGTCCTCCGTGTAGACCAGGGGTTCGGGACAGCAGGGGAAGGAAGGCCGGAGGGCCTTGAGTACCCGGTATTCCCGGCCCATGTCGTGGGCCGTCTTGGCCTTTTTCCCGAAGGGAGGCCGGCGGAGGACCATCTCCCGGCCGCCACAGCGGATCAGATAGGTCAGGTTGGAATAACCGCCGGGAAACTGCTCCACCGCCATCGGCCCGTCCAGGCCGGGAATGGCGCTTCTCAGGTACGGCTCAAGGCGAGTGAGATCCAGTTCCTCGCCCGGGCGGATCGCCTTGGTTCGATCGATGTAATCCACGTCCATTCTCCTTTGCCGCAAGGACTTCCCGTCCAGGAGGATGCCGCGGGGCGGGACGTCCCGTGTCTCTCGCCGGCAGTCGGCCGGCAGGGCACCAATTTCCCCGCGGAGCGGGGACGTTTTTCCTTTCAGGCCTTCCTGGCCACCACCTGCTTGATGATCCGCCGGGCCACGGTGACCTTGTGTACTTCGTCCGCCCCGTCGTAGATCCGGGCGGCCCGCTCGTGGCGGTAGAAATAGGCGATGATCGTATCGTCGGTCATCCCCATGCCGCCGTGAACCTGAAGGGCGCGGTCCACGACCCGCTGGAGGACGCCGGCGACGTAGAACTTGATGAGAGAGATGTCCTCCCGGGCCTCCTTGACGCCCAGGTTTTCGATCTTCCAGGCGGCGTGGAGCGTCATGAGGCGGGCCGCCTGGATCTCGGCGGCGGATTCGGCGATCCAGGCCTGGACGATCTGGCGTGAAGCCAGTGTGTTGCCGTCGGGCGAAATGACCCGGCCGGCTGCCCGCCGGCACATCAGGTCGAAGACGCGGTTGCAGATGCCGAGCCAGCGCATGCAGTGGTGAATCCGGCCCGGCCCGAGTCGCTCCTGGGCGATGACGAATCCCCATCCCTCCGGACCGAGAAGATTTTCCCGGGGGACCCGGCAGGACTGGTAGAGGATCTCGGCATGGCTCGCGAAGTCGCTTCCCTGGTGTCCCATGACGGGTATGTTCCGGACCAGGTTGAATCCGGGGTTGTCCGTGGGGACGATGATCATGCTGGCCCGCATGTGCGGAGCGGCGTCGGGATTCGTGACGGCCATGACGATGGCGAAGGCCGCCCCGTCGGCCGACGTGCTGTACCACTTCTGGCCGTTGATGACGTAGTCGTTCCCGTCGGTGACGGCGGTCGTGTCCATCATCACCGGGTTCGATCCCGGGAGGTCCACCTCCGTCATGGAGAAGCAGCTGCGGATCTTCCCCTCCACCAGCGGCTTCAGGTACTGGATTTTCTGCTTCTCCGTCCCGTATTTGTGCAGGATCTCGATGTTTCCCGCGTCCGGGGCGTGGCAGCCGAAGACGTAGTGGCCGATGGGGGACTGGCCCAGGACCTCCGAGACGAGGGCGTGATCCATCAGGTTGAGTCCCATGCCGCCGTACTCGGGCGGATGGTTCGGCGCCCACAGCTCCATCTGCCGGACCATCCGGCGCTTTTCCTCCAGGACGGGGAGGAGGTCCCGGAAATCCGTGGTCAGGAATTCCGGCTCGAGGGGAAACAGCTCCTTCCGGACGAAGTCGTCCATCATCCCCGTGATGGCCTGCATTTTGTCGGATACGGCGAAATCCATGGGACACCTCCTCTACCGGGGATTACCGGTATGTGATGACGGACGGATCCCCCTCCATTTCGAGGTGGGTCGTCCCGTTGAAGGACAGCAGGGAAAGCCGGTCCCCGTCGTGGAGTAATTCCGTGACGGAGGCGTTGCGGATCATCCAGGCCAGGCGGAACGTCTCCTCCGTGGAGAGGCCCAGGGCCGTCTGGACGGTGGCGGAAATGGCCCCCCCGGAGGTGAAAACGGCGATCCGGCTGCCCCGGCCGTTCCGCTGCAGGACCTTTTGCATGCCCGAGGCGACGGTGACGCGGAAATCGTCCCAGCCCATGATCTCCGCCGGAGGTGCCGGGTCGTCGATCCAGCGGCGGACGACCGCTTCAAAAATCCGCTGGAAGGCCTTGCGGTCTTTGTAAAGCCGTTCCAGGTTGCTCTCCAGGGACGGATTGTCGCGAATGACCAGCGGGAAATAATGCAGAAAGATCGACCGGGATGGATACTCGTTGAATTCCGGGATGGTTTCGAGAGGGGGAAGAGGCCGTTCCCGGCCGTCGTAATGGGCTAGCACGGCCTGGGCGGTGTCCTGCTGTCGTTCGAGTTCTCCCGCGTATACGGCGTCGAACGTGCTGCCTGTCTTGAACAGGTGCGCGGCCAGGATCCGCGCCTGCCTCCACCCCATCCGGGAGAGGCGGTCGTAGCGGTCTTTGCCGAAGGAGGCCTGGCCGTGGCGGATCAGGACGATGCGGCTCACAGCAAGGCCCTCTCTTTCTGCGCGGATTCACGGCGCAAAGGGAAGACCGGGGCAGTTCTCATTTTTTTTTACTTCTCCACGGTGCGGCTCTTCTCGCGGGAGAGCCAACTGGAATAAGCACACATCTTCGCCAGGACCCTGACAGCCCGTTCCGGCGTCTGGAAGGCGACGCCCTTGTAAGGGCTCCCCTCCACTTCCACGATCGACCGGCTGTCTTCATCGTTCAGGAGGGCGACGCCCAGAACGGGTTTTTGGTAGGTCTCCATCATGCGGACGGCGAATCGGGAGAAATCGGCCTCGCTCTGGCGTGCCAGGGCAATGCTGCCTTTTAGTCCCTCTTCCGAGTAATTGGGGTCCGTCAGGATGGCCGAATCGGCAACCGTCCGGAAGAAGCTCACCCGCCCCAGCATTCCCAGGTGGAGAACGGCGTCGCATTCTTCCCATTTCAGGAGTTCTTCTATGATTTTCTGCGGGATCAGGGGGTCGAACTCGGCCACCAGGTCGATGGGGTTCGTCCGGCTCCAGTAGGGAGGCAGAATTTTATCGATGCCCGCAATGATTTCGTCCGTCAGGTTGGGAATCACGAGTCCGTTTTCGACGCAGAGATCCGTCGCCACGACACCCCATCCCCCGCCCAGGGTCGCTATGCCGATCCGGCTTCCCTTCGGCAGGGGGAGGGCGGAGAATGCTGCGGACAGATCCAGGAGATCCGTGGGATGATCGGCCGGGACAATGCCTGCCTGGCGGCAGGCGGCCTGGAAGACGGCGATATTGGAAGCCAGGGCACCGGTGTGGCTGGCCGCGGCCCGGTTCCCGGCATCGGTCCGTCCGCCCTTGAGAACCACCACCGGCTTCCTGCGACCCACCCGCCGGGACGTCTCGATGAATCGCGCCCCGTTCTTGATGCTCTCCAGGTACAAAACCACCGTGCGGGTCATGTCGTCCTTTTCGAAGGCGTCGAGGAAGTCCTCGATCGTGATCATTCCTTCATTGCCGGAGCCGCAGAAGGCCCGGATCCCGATGCCCTGCGATTTCGCGAATGCCAGAAGCTGCGTTCCCAGGTTTCCCGACTGGGCCACCAGGGACATTTCCCCTGCCCCGGGCCGAACGTGCATCCCCATACAGTAAAAATGGTGATGCGGGTTGCACAGGCCCATGGTGTTGGGGCCCAGGATCAGGATGCCCAGCTCACGCGCCTGGGCGACCAGTTCCCGCTCGAGCTGCCGCCCCTTGTCGCCCGTTTCGCTGAAGCCCGAACTGATGAGCACGACACGGCGGATCCCCTTGGCGGCGATCTCGGGAATGACGGCGGAAACGCTCGCCGCCGGAACGGTGACCACCGCCAGGTCCACCGGTCCGGGGATGTCCGTCACCGATTTGAAGACGGGCCTCCCGGCGATGACTCCTCCCTTGGCATTCACCAGGTAAAAATCATGTTCATATCCACCGGCGGCCACGTTGGTGAACAGCATATGGCCCCATTTCCCGATGATTCCCGAGGCGCCGATGAATGCGATGGACCTGGGGTAAAAGAAGCCTGCCAGATCCTGGGGATCGACGGGCTCCGCCGCCGCCGGGGGCGCGGCTCTTTTCCCAAGCACGACGAGGGCATCGACGGCGGTAACGCGGCCGTCCGGCCCGATCAGCAGGGGGTTGATGTCCACTTCCGTCACTTCCGGGCTGTCCTCCGCCAGGCGTGACAGACCCGTCAGGGTCCTGATGAGTTCATCCCGTAAGGCCGGCATCTCCCCCCGGAAGGGACCGAGCATGGCGGCGGCGTTGATTTCTTCCAGCATCAAGGCGGCCTCTGCCTCGTCGAAAGGGGCAACACGGAATACGACGTCCCGCAGGGCCTCGGTGAAAATGCCGCCAAGTCCGAACATGACCACGGGGCCGAACAGGGGGTCGCAGAAAAGGCCTGCTACGAATTCCCGGCGGCCCGAAATCATCGGCTGCACCAGGTATCCTTCCAAGTCGGAACCGGCCGCGTTCTCGATGACCAGGGCGGCCTGTCTTACCTCTTCATCCGTGGTCAGGTGGAGCTTTACCAGCCCCCGTTCCGTCTTGTGGGTCAGGCGCGCGCCCAGACCCTTCAGGACAACGGGATAGCCGAGACGGCGGGCTGCTTCAAGAGCCTCCTCGGGAGCCGTGCAGGCGGCTTCTTCCACGACGGGGATGCCGTATTGCCGGAGCAGGGTCTTCGACTCCGCTTCCGTCAACGCGGATCTCCCTTCCTGGAGAGCCTTCTGAATTCCTGCAGTGACTTTCATGAAACACCTCTACGGGCAAGAAACGTCGTTCACGGAAAGAACGCGGCTCGACCCATACCACAGGCGAACCGGTTCTGCAATTGTAGACAGCAAAAGCAGGAATGGTGTGGAATGAACGCGTTCAGACGGACGGAGGAAGATTCCGGAAGGCCCGTCCGTCGGGAGTGTACTCGACAATGGCTCCATCTTCCTCCCGCATTCGCGTAAGGATGCCTTCAACGACCCTGCCCCGGGTGGAACCGATGGCTTCCTCCAGGGTCCGGTAGCGGCACAGTTCCTCGATGGTCAGGAGAGTCGGAAGGACCATGTTGAACCGTCCCCGCCGGGAATCTTCGAGAACGTCCCCGGGGGTGCGCCAGACATGCTCCGTCAGCTCGATCCCGTCGTGGAGCGCCTCCTGGTGTCCCGGTGCCTCCGCCAGGAAAAAGCGGACGTCGTAGCGCAGGGGAAGGAACTCCGGTGTGATCCAGTGGGAGTAATAATGGAGCCGGTCGCAGGCCAGCGTCAACTCCTCCTGTTCGAGGATGTCCGCAAAGGAGGTTTCGCCTTCGATCAGGCGCCTCCGGAGGGATCGCAGCCTCTCCGTTTCCCCGTCGGGGGAAGGAGAGAGGATGCTGCCGTCGGGGCGGTAGGCCAGGAGTATGCCCACTTCCTCGAAGGTCTCCCGGACGGCCGCGACCCACGATCCAAGGGCGATTTCCGGTGAAGGGCTTGCCTCCAGGATCCCCAGGGCCCGGGAGGGCGTCAAGCCCGTGCAGAGCCGTTTCAGGCGCTCCGAGCCGTCCTCCTCGTCCAGGACACCTCCCGGGAAGACATAGGCGTCGGGGACGAACCTGCTCCTCCGGTCCCGGCGGACCATGAGCACTTCGAAGCCGCCGCCCCCGGGGGGACGGCGGAGCAGAATGACAGTGGATGCTTCCTTCGGGACAACAGGCATGGCCGGTCCTCTCTTCATGAAGCAGGGTCTTCCTTCGAGGGCCCCACGCCGTTATTTCTCCAGGGCAAGCCGGAGCACGTCCATCATGTCGTCGACGAAGTGGAAGTCGATTTCCTTCCGGACTTTCGCCGGGACGTCTTCGAGATCCTTTCGGTTCCAGCGCGGGAGCAGAATCGTCCTGACGCCCGCCCGATGCGCCGCCAGGACCTTCTCCTTGATGCCGCCTACAGGGAGGACAAGACCTCGAAGCGTGATCTCGCCAGTCATGGCCAGGTCTTTTTTCACAGCCTTGTTCGTCAGCAGCGACGTAAGAGCCGTGAGCATCGTCACGCCCGCCGACGGCCCGTCCTTGGGGATGGCTCCGGAAGGCACGTGGATATGGAGATCCCGGTCCTCGAAGAAATCCTCCGGGATTCCCAGTTCGGCGGCGTTGGACCGGATGAAGCTCAGGGCTGCCGAGGCCGATTCCTTCATGACGTCTCCCAGCTGGCCCGTCAGGGTGAGGCCTTTTTTCCCCTTCATGGAGGTGGCCTCGATGAACAGGAGGTCGCCGCCGGCGGGGGTCCAGGCCAGGCCCATGGCGACCCCGGGCTTGG
The DNA here is from genome assembly GCA_013177825.1 of Syntrophaceae bacterium. Classification (NCBI taxonomy): domain Bacteria; kingdom Pseudomonadati; phylum Thermodesulfobacteriota; class Syntrophia; order Syntrophales; family Syntrophaceae; species Syntrophaceae bacterium. The sequence goes on along the minus strand of JABLXX010000006.1, from coordinate 209,476 downwards.
AGACGCGGGCATGCATCTCCGAAAAGATCCGGACGGGGCCCAGATACTTGTGGAGGTCCCCGGTGCGGATGGAGGCCTTCTGGATTTCTCCCTCGGCGATGCGGCTGGCCACGCCGCGGCAGATGTTGGCGATTTCCCGCTCCAGGTTCCGGACGCCCGCCTCCCGGGTGTATCCGCAGATGATACGCCGGATAGCCCCTCGGGAAAAGCGGATCTGCTCGGCCGTGAGGCCGTTTTCCCTGATCTGCCTGGGAATCAGGTAGCGCAGGGCGATGTGGACCTTTTCCTCCTCCGTATAGCCCGGCAGTTCGATGATCTCCAGGCGGTCCCGCAGGGCCGGCGGGATCGTTTCGAGGATGTTGGCCGTGGTGATGAACATCACCTTCGACAGGTCGAAGGGCACGTCCAGGTAATGGTCTGCGAACGAGTTGTTCTGTGCCGGGTCCAGGACCTCCAGGAGCGCCGAGGAAGGATCCCCCCGGAAATCGCTGCCGAGCTTGTCGATCTCGTCGAGCATGAAAACGGGATTGTTCGACTCGGCCCGCCGGATTCCCTGGATGATGCGTCCCGGCAGAGCGCCGACGTAAGTCCGGCGATGCCCCCGGATCTCCGCCTCGTCCCGCACGCCGCCCAGGGACAGGCGGTAGAACTTCCGTCCCAGCGCACGGGCGATGGACGTGCCCAGGGATGTCTTTCCGGTGCCCGGAGGGCCTGCGAAGCAGAGGATGGGCCCCTTGGAGTCCGGCTTGAGCCTCCGGACCGCCAGGTACTCCAGGATGCGTTTTTTCGGCTTTTCCAGACCGTAGTGGTCGTCATCGAGGACCTTCCGGGCCTTCCGGATGTCCAGTTTGTCTTCCGTGCTCTCGTGCCAGGGAAGGGACGTGATCCAGTCGAGGTACGTCGAGGCGACGGTGAACTCCGCCGAGGACGGATGCATCCGGGACAGCCGCTCCAGTTCCCGGAGGGCCTCCTTCTTTGCCTCTTCCGGCAGGTCTTTGGACTCGATCTTCGCGCGGTACTCCTCGATCTCGACCTTGGATTCCTCGTCCTCTCCCAGCTCCTTGCGAATGGCCGCCAGCTGCTGGCGCAGGAAGTACTCCCGCTGGCTCTTGTCGATATCGTTTTTTACCTGCGACTGGATCTTGCTGCCCAGTTCCAGGATCTCCACCTGGTGGTTCACCAGACGGGTCACTTCACGGAGACGCTCCTTGACCTCGAGGGCCTCCAGGATTTTCTGCTTCTCTTCCATGGTGACGTTGATGACGGAGGCGATGATGTCCGCCAGGATACCAGGCTCGCTGATGTTCTTCGCCATGGCCCCGAATTCCTGAGGCAGGAAGGGAGACAGCTTGACAATGCGGTCGAATAGGCTGACGAGGTTGGCCATCAGGGCCTCCACCTCGATGTCCATTCCGCCGCTGTCCTCCAGGGTTTCCACCCTGGCGCGGATGTAGGGCTTGCCCTCGACGAACTCGATGACCCGGAACCGGCTGATGCCCTGAACGAGCAGCTGGGCCTTGCTGTCGCCGATCTTGGCCATCTTGAGGATAACCGCGCTGGTTCCGATGTCGAAGAAATGGCTCCGGTCGAGCTTCGTCTCCTGGGGTGGAGTCTTCGCCACGAGCAATCCCATCACCCGGTCCGACGACATGGCCTCGTCGACGAGCTGGATCGCCTGCTCACCGGAGACCTCCATCGGGAACATCATCCGGGGATAAACGGCCACATTGAAGAGCGGCATGATCGGAATCATGCCGGGGACTTGAACCGTACCGGCCTCAATCTTCACTTCGTCGGGAACTTTCAATTCCTCCATGATTGCCTCCATTCGGGTCGTTCCACACACCGCTATAGAGTAAGCATGAACGGGCAGAGATCAAGGGATGGATTTCAAGTGTGATTCTGGATGTGCACGCGATGGACCCGATCCAGTGGCTTTTTGACCATCCGGATGATCAGGAGGCCATTGACAAACGAGGCACGGACATGGTCCGCATCGACGGGGGCCGGAAGGGAAATGCTGCGCTCGAAGGGGCCGAAGGGGATTTCAGCCAGCCGGAAGCGCGCACTGCCTTCCATGGGTGTTTCGGAGCGCTGTCCCGAGACGGTCACGGTATCCGAAGAGACCTCCAAGTGCAGGTCTTCCCGGCGAACGCCGGCGATTTCGACCAAAAGCACGATTTCATCGACGGTTTCGTACATGTCCATATGAGGCTGCCAGACACGAAGCCCTTCCTCCCGGTCGGACTGGAAAAAATGAAGGGCGTCCTTGGGCATGTGGCCCGGGATCACCCGGTGGGATTCCTTTCCGAAGCGAATTCTGATGTATGGCATGGGCCGTCCTCCCGGAGGCAGATCTGTGGAATGTCCGTAACGGAGAAATGAATACAATGGCCTCCGGCAGAAAATCAACCGTTGTTTTTCCCGTCCTCCTGGAGTAGGAAGGCCCCATGATGCCGAAAGCATGGGATGTCCTTTCCACCCGCTATGACCGTTCCTTCCGGGTCTTCCGCCTGCGGACCGACCGGGCCCGCTCACCCCGGACGGGCAAGGATCACGATTTCTTCGTTCTCGAGTCCCCGACCTGGGTAAACGTCATTCCGCTTACACCGGAGGAAGAGGTGGTCCTGGTCCGCCAGTACCGTCACGGCACCCGGGAAGTCACCCTGGAAATCCCGGGTGGAGTCATGGAAGAGGGCGACACGCCGGAAGGGGCGGCCCGGAGGGAGCTTCGGGAGGAGACGGGCTGGAGGGAGGAGCGGATGACCTCTCTCGGCTATGTCATTCCCAACCCGGCCATCCAGAACAACCGCTGCTACACGTTCCTGGCGGAGGGAGTAGTTCCGGTCGGCGCACAGGAGCAGGACGACAAGGAGGATATCGAGGTCGTTCTCCTGCCGCTGGCGGAGATTCCCCGGCTGATCCGGGAAGGGGAGATTCGGCATTCCCTCGTGATCGCCGCGTTTTACCGATATTTCATGGAGTACCGGCACAGCGGAGCCTGAAAGCCTCAGCCGGAGTGGGAACGGGGGCTTTCTTTCCGGGCCGCTCCAACCGGCGCGGTTTCCCCTTGCCCATGGCCTTCTCCTATACGGCTTTCTTCGCCTTGAAAGGGACGCATTTTTCAGATACGCTCGAAACCGTGGATGCAGGAGGATAACCGGTCGTGAAAATCGATGCCGACAGCAACCGTCCCTGGGGTTTCTACGAAGTCCTTTACGACGGAGGCGAGGCCAAGGTGAAGCGGATCCTGGTCCGTCCGGGCGGCCGGTTGAGCCTTCAGCGCCATCGCCGGCGGGCCGAGCACTGGTTCGTCATCCGGGGAGAGGGGACGGTGACCCTGGATGTCCGCGAAATTTCCGTGAAGGCAGGAGATGCCATGGATATCCCCCAGGGAGCCCTCCACCGGATCTTCAACAGCGGCAGCGGCGATTTGGTTTACATCGAGGTTCAGACAGGAGACTATTTCGGCGAGGACGACATCGAGCGCCTGGCAGACGATTACGGGCGGGGAAACGATGGCTGATCCCGCCTGTTTCACGTGAAACGAACGGTTTGGAACGTGAATCTCTCCGGCGCGTCTCCCCCTCGGGGGCTCCCCGTAAGGATGCGATGTCCTCGGCAGTGAAGATGTTCATGGACCGTTATGGAGGATATGTCATGATGCAGGAGCGGTCTTTCGATCAGGGGCGCTTTCGAAATGCCTGCGAGGAGATCTGCCGGACTTTCGGCGTGCGTCCGGAGCTTTTCCTGGCGGTCCTGCTGGCCTGTGCCGTCCGCGGCAAGACGGACTGGAACCGGGAGTCGGTGCTGGAGGTCGTCGGCCGGCTCCAGGAAGGCCAGCCGCCCGGAGCGGTCGTTGAAGACTTCACCATCGCGCCGTTCGGAGGATCGGCCAATTGAGGCCGACAGCGGCGATCCACGAATCCTCCTTCCGGGGCCGGCCATGACGAGCTCGGGCAGCGAAACGAAACCGACCCTCTACCTGGTGGACGGAAGCAACTACCTCTTCCGGGCCTTCTACGCCATCCGCGACCTCTCCAACTCCAAGGGGTTCCCCACCAACGCGCTGTACGGCTTCACCAACATGCTCCTGAAGCTCATCCGGGAGAATGAGGTACAGTACATCGCCGTGGCCTTTGACGTCAAAGGACCTACCTTCCGCCATGAGGCCTTCGACGGCTACAAGGCCACCCGCCGCGCCGTCCCGGAGGCGCTTCTGCCCCAGATTCCCTATGTCAAGGAGATCGTGCGGGGATTTTCCATCCCGGTTCTGGAGCAGCAAGGGATCGAGGCGGACGATATCCTCGGCACCCTGGCCAGGCGCTATGCGTCGCTGGGCCTTAAGGTCGTCCTGGTCTCGGGAGACAAGGACCTGATGCAGCTTGTAACGGACGACGTGATCCTCGTGGACACGATGAACGACAAGACCTACGACCGGAAGGCCGTCCGGGAGCGCTTCGGCGTGGAGCCGGAGCAGGTGCCGGAGATTCTGGGCCTGATGGGAGACGCCTCGGACAATATCCCGGGCGTGCCTGGAATCGGCCAGAAAGGCGCCCAGCGCCTCATCGAGGAGTTCGGGTCCGTCGAAGCGGTCCTTGGAAACCTGGGCAAGGTACACAACGGCCGGGCAAAGGCCGCCCTGACGGAATTCGCCGACCAGGCGCGCCTGAGCCGGGATCTGGCAGTCATCCGCACGGACTCCGACGTGCCCTTCGACCTGGATGAGGCCCGCTGGAGCGGTCCGAACACCGAGGTTCTCAAGGAGCTGTTCCGGGAATTCGAGTTCTCTTCGCTTCTCCAGCAGCTGAAAATCCGGGAACAGTCCGTGGAGGGGGAGTACCGGCTCGTCTGGACGGAGGCGGAGCTGAAGGTCCTCGTGGACCGTCTGTCCCGGGAGGAATCCTTCACCATCGGCATCCTCATGGACGGCGAGGATCCCATGAAGGCTGACCTGGTTGGGCTCGCGCTTTGTCCCGCTCCCGGGGATGTGAGTTACCTGCCCCTGTCGCCGGACGGGGGGAGCGAGGAACTGCTCCGACTGCTCCAGCCCCTTCTGGCTGACGAGAAGGCGGCCAAGAACGGCCATGACCTGAAGGCCGCCGCGATCCTGCTCGCCGATCGGGGACTCCGTATGACGGGACTCGGCTGCGACACCATGGTTGCTTCCTACCTCCTGAATCCGGCACAGCCGTCCGCCGACCTGCCCGATGTGGTCACGGAGCACCTGGGCCGTCATGTCCCGGCCCCCCGGGAAGTGGTGGGCAGCGGCGCCAAGGCCGTTCCCTTCCGGTATCTTCCCGAGGAGGCACGCCTGTCCTATTCCTGCAAACGAGCCGACGGGACGGCGGGCCTGGTCCCGGTCCTTCTGGAGAAGATCCGGGAAGGCGGACTGGGCGACCTGTTTCACCAGGTGGAGATGCCTCTGGTGGAGGTCCTGGCCGCGATCGAGCGGAAGGGGGTGCTCGTCGACACGGAGCTGCTGAATAAGATCTCCCGTGAGATGGGCGGGCTCCTGTCAACTTCGGAGGATCGGATCCACACCCTGGCGGGAGAGCGCTTCAACATCAACTCCCCGAAGCAGCTTCAGCAGATCCTCTTCGAGAAGCTGAAGCTTCCCCGGGGGCGCAAGACGAAAGAGGGATATTCCACCGACGTCGACGTCCTGACGAACCTGGCGGCCCAGCACGAGCTTCCGGCGATGATCCTGGCTCACCGGAGCCTGGCGAAGCTCAAGTCCACCTACGTGGATGCGCTGCCCCTCCTCGTGAACCCGAAAACGGGGAGGATCCACACGTCCTTCAACCAGACCGTCACAGCCACGGGACGCCTTTCCAGCAGCAACCCGAACCTGCAGAACATCCCCATCCGCACCCCCGAAGGGCGGCGGATCCGACAGGCCTTCACGGCCCCCGAGGGAATGGAGATCGTCTCCGCCGATTACTCCCAGATCGAGCTTCGGGTCCTGGCCCACCTCTCCGGGGATCCGGCCCTGGTCGAGGCCTTCGCCTCCGAGGAAGACATCCACACCCGAACCGCCTCGGATATCTTTGGCGTCTTTCCGGGCATGGTGACGCCGGACATGCGCCGTCAGGCCAAGGTTATCAACTTCGGCGTCCTCTACGGCATGAGCGCCTTCGGCCTGGCGAAGGAGCTGGGAATTTACCAGAAGCAGGCCCAAGCTTATATCGACGGCTACTTCCAGCGCTACCAGGGGGTGCGGGTATTCCTGGACGGCATTCTCGAAGAGGCCCGCCGGCAGGGATACGTGACGACCCTCCTGAACCGCCGCCGCTATCTGCCGGAGATCAAAAGCTCCAATGCCGCGGTGCGCCAGTTTGCCGAGCGTACGGCCATCAACATGCCCATCCAGGGAACGGCCGCAGACCTGATCAAGGTGGCCATGGTGAATATCCACCGTCTGCTGGAGAAGAAGAAACTCCGGTCGGCCATGATCCTCCAGGTACACGACGAACTGGTCCTGGAAGTACCTTCGCCGGAGAAGGAGGAGGTCATGACCCTGGTGAAGCGGGAGATGGAGGAGGTCATTTCGCTTCAGGTTCCCCTGAAGGTCGACATCGGTTCCGGCCTGAACTGGGACGAAGCCCACGAGTGAACCGTCCCGGCATCGGCCGGGACGATCCTGAATCCTTCATGACCCGGCCCTCATCAGGTTCAGGATGTTTTTCGAGAAGATCTTTTCGATGTCTTCCGCCGGTAGTCCCAGCCGCTCGATTTTCTGGAGTTCCTGGTACGGCGTTCCGAAGGGGAAGTCGCTGCCGAAGAGGAGCCGGTCCGGGCCGTAGCGGTCCAGGAAGGCCTTGATCTCGTGGCGGGACGCCAGGGCTGTGTCGGCGAATACCGTTTGGTCGTCCCAGATTCCTTCCCGGAACAAAGCCGCAAATCCCCCGTTGAGCATGCCCATGTGGGGGATGATGACGACGGTCCGCCCGGATACCCGGTTCAGGAAATACAGCGTGTTTTCGAAAGACTCCTCCAGGACGATGGGCAGTTCGAGGCGGAAGACCTCCTGGAGGAATTCGCCGCAGCGCGGATCGCCATAGCGATAGATCGGTTCGTACTCGTGGCGGTGCCATTTGACGCCGTGGTATCCTCTCCCCAACTCCTCCCGGCGGAAGTCGTTCCAAACGAAGTAGTAGGCGAAGAAGTCCTCGTGCTGCTCCTGAACGTCCAGCAGATAGCGGTTCGCCCGCTGGCGGCAGTCGACCCAGGCCTGGTTGTCCTCGAAGTGGTAGTCGTACCGGTCGTACACATCCTCGACCGGAGCAAAAACACAGGCCCCGGCGATGTCCCCGTCGTCCAGTTCACTCCGGATGAGCGTATAGGGCTGCCGGACGTTCTGAACGCCGCAGTGCATGTGGGAATCGATGATTTTCACGGGGGATTTCTCCTGGATGGGGGCCTCGATTTATTTTTGCCTCCGCTGGAGGAATATGCTATAGGCACCTCCTCTTTCGGTCAACCGCAATTCACACGGCCTGCACCGTGCGCCCATAGCTCAGCTGGATAGAGCGTCGGACTACGAATCCGAAGGCCCTTGGTTCGAATCCAAGTGGGCGTACCATAGAAAAAAAGGGGGTTACGGATGTCAGCCATTCGTGACCCCCTTTTTTTCTGCCGTGGTAATCCATGGCTCTTCTTCCGGACCATGGGCAGCGCTGTGGGTCAGGAATCATCTCTGTTGTCAGGCGTAATCTATTCGGCGACACAGATTAATAGAATCGGCGACAACGAAACAGAATCGGCGACAAACTGAAAGCCGGTGTGCGAAGGGCGCACAAAACCTGTCCGACTTATCAAGGGATCTGAAATCGGCAGGTTAAGTGCGCTTTTTATGTTTTCAAACGGCTGATCAGTTGCCGTTGATCTCGTAGTTGCGAATCAGTAGTTCTGCCGCCCGTTTATGATGATTTCCACCGGCAATCGTGTAGGATGTAGTAACTTCCTCCAGGACAAACCCTTTAAATATCTGCCGGACCTCGGGCGTATCATTTATCGAGAGCAAGAACTTTCCCTTAATTCCTCGTAGAACATCTGCCAGCTTATTAAAGTCTTCCCTTTTAAAGATCCCAGGGCCGTAATAGTCCTCAAATCCGTAGTAGGGCGGATCCAGATAGAAGAAAGTAAAAGGTTTATCAACTCTAGTGATCAATTTCTCATAAGGCAGATTCTCTATATAAACCCTGGCCAGGCGGAGATGAGCTGCGGACAGGTCCTCCTCGATCCGCAGAAGGTTAAACCGAGGGCGGCCCGTTGCTGCCATATTGAAAACTGGCGACACGATCCGTCCCGCGTAGCCGTTTCGAAGCAGATAATAGAACCGAACAGCTCGCTGGATGTCTGTTAGAGTCTCCGGGCTTTCTTCCTTGAAACGTTCGAACTCCTCCCTTGATACAAGAAGCCACCGAAGATACCGGATGAACTCGTCCAAATGGTGTTTGACCACCCGGTAGAGAGTCACCAGGTCGGTGTTGATGTCGTTGATGATCTCCACCCGTGACTCTTCCTTCTTGAACAGGACCCAGGCGGCGCCGGCAAATACTTCACAATAGCAGCGGTGCTCGAGAATCCGTTCGATAATTTGCTTTGAAAGTAAGGATTTGCCGCCCACATAAGCCAACATGCTGTTCATCGGTCCTCCTCAGATTGTAATCCGGGATGGACCCTGCTATAAGCCGCGTCGCGATGCCCTTCGCACAGCGGATGGCAGCGGGTCATCCCGTCAGGTATTTCCGTACCTGGTCTGGGGAGGTGCCACTCCCTGGAATGCTGTCCGCTTCTTTTTGGAAGAATTACTTCATTTCCTTGATCGATTTCCTCTCGCTAGCATGTTTCGCTGCCGCCGCTTCATCACCGTCCATCATGGCATCAGCCCATTTCTCCCGGGCCTCTTTCAATTGCTTCTCTTGAGACCTGGTCTTTCTGGCTTCTGCCATTCCTTTCATCGCGGCTTGGTGCCTTTCCAATTCGTTCATCTCGATCTCCTATGGCAGCCGGCAAGTCCCGGTCAGATAACATCCCTCCGCTGGCGTGGTATGAACCGCTGAAATCATTGCATACAGAAGATCACCCGCCTGCAGGTCGTCATAGTCCGTGTTGATCACCGCGGGAGTCGCCGCCGTCAGGCTTGAAAATTCATCGCTGTCAATGGTCACTTCCGTGGATAGCATGGGCCGGCCTTTTCCGATCCTGATTGACCCTGTCCCGATGGTCTTGTCGTTCTCCTCCAAAGAACCGGAATCGATCGTCTCGAACCAATTGTCACCCACGGCCGTGATCATCTTTTGCCCGTTATTCCCGACGGAGAAGTTTTGTGCCTGGATATAAGCTGTATCGTAAGGTTGAAGGGATGCCAGGGTATTGGTGATGACCGGATCCGTTCCCGTCCCATCCCATGTATAGCGTGTTGTGTTGGCATCCGGGGTTCCGGGGCGGGTGATGTCAAATCGTGTGGTGCTGTCACCGATGGATGATACCCGAAGCCGATAAAGGCCGATCGACATCGTTGAGCCGACACCGACCTGTGATCCCGTGCCAGCGATAACCTCTTTCAAATTCAAACCTGTCCAGGATGAAGGTAGAACGCCGTTCATTGCTCCAGCTGCCCATTGGGTGCAGGCAACACCATCCTCAACGATCGGGATGAAAAAGTCCTTCGTTTCGGGTTTCATGGGAGGCTTCAAATAGACCGGGTAGAAATCATCACTGGCTGCATTCCGATACCCCAGAACAAGCCGGTTGTAAGCCAGGATGTTGGATGCCGCCCCAGTAGAGATGTTTCCAGCCGATACGGTAAGTGCTGTGCCATTGGTCTCATTCAGATCCACATAAGCGAATTGTCCGTCCGTCATGGCGATGCTGCCGGTGGCGATCGTGTTTTGAACCAGGTTCCCGGCTGCCGTGTTGAAGTGAATCCGGATCGTACTCGCCCATGAAAGGGTCCCCGTCGACGAATCCCAGGACAGGGCGCCGTCACAACTGACAACGATGTTCTTGAGATAGGTGATCGCCTTATCCAGTTCGTTGAACGGGATGTTCATGTGGGTATATTTCCAGAGGGTTTCGGCCGTAAGGGCCGTGAAGAAATTCCCCATGATTAGGTCCCTCCCTTGGCGATATTGTCGACAACGCTTCGAAGGTGAGGTGGGATCATTCCGTTCAGTGCGGATAAAGTGTTATCCACCTGGCTCTTATTTCTTTGCATGGCCTCCTGGGCGTTCTGCCTGGATTGTTCAATGTTAGCGTTCAGCTTCTTCAACTCCGCCAGGATCTCATTAAGCATTCCCTTTATCTCTTCCATGATCCCCTCCTATGGATAGCAGATGATGCTGGCCATCGCCTCGAGGGCGACATTGACATGCAAGGTGAACTTAAAGACGGCGTAATCAGTTGTTCCTTTCGTGTATGTGAAAGTCGTTGATGAAAAGATGCCCGTCCTTGTCGCGGTGGACTCCGGGCCATCATCCCCTGTAAGGGTGCCGTCATCATCGTTGTAGATTTCGGCGGTCAGCACATAGGGCGCCGATGAAGAAACAGCATTGCCATATTGGTCCAACACTGTAACGGTGATGATGGATTGCGTATCCGCCGCATTCAGGTGGTCCGGGGTCAAGGATATGGACAGGCTGGAAGCCGCAGGGGTAGAGTACCTGCCCCCGATATTCGCTGACGTGATCTCCGCTGTCCCTGAATGCAGGAATATATAAGTGGATTCACCGCCGATCTGGACGTGATCGGCGCTCACTTCCGGATAGACCGGCGTTGTCCGGAATGGTGCTCCCTGGACGTAATCAAGAACTCCGTCCGCTCCGATCTGGACAAGATCGAACCGGAAGTAACCGGCGGCCGGGGCCGCCGGGACAGCCAGCGCCCCGGCGATCGTGTTGATCACCCCTCCCATTGAGGCTTTGAACACGTCGGAATTGCAGGCGATGGCGTCCAGGGTATAAACCGTGCCGCCGATCCGGAAGGTCCCCGTCTTGACCAGGACAACCATTCCCGGATCATTATAGGCAGGGACCAGGTTGCAACCCGTCATGACGGCGTCTGCAGGTGTTTGCGAACCCGGGGATGCCGATCCGCCAGTCACAGGAGTAGGAACGACAAGTCCGCAACCCACAACCTCGATCCGGCCCCTGATTCCCCTGGTGTACGCAATCCGGACGGCATTTCCGATTTTGAGCCAGGCGGGCGTCTGCTGCCAGTTTTCCGGGTAATAGGCCGTGATCAGATTGTTGCTGCCCTGGATTTTCACTCGGCAGGTCCTGGTCGATGGTTCTACGCTCCACAAGATCCCGTCCATCGATTCGGAACGGGCCGCGATCTGTCTTTCGACCTTGGATTTGATAAATTGCCTGCTGTAAAGCCTCACGACAAATACCAGCCTTCGATCTCGTCGATGCAGGATGCTTCTTCCCTGGCTCCGGAAGGCACCCGGTACGTCCTCTTGAGATCCGTGATAAAGACCTTCATGACCTGCCCGGAATAGGGGTGAATTACGCTGATGGTGTCTCCTTCCTCATCCTGCAGGTGAGATATTTTGCTGAACTTCACCCGGCGCCGCTGCCCCTTCAGAACGTCCCGTTCATGATTCGCCACCAGCTGGCAGTCCTCGGTGGTGTAACAGAATTCGTTCTCCAGCTTCGTCGAGATGACCTTCCCGATCTCTCCCTGAAGCTCCGTATCGTCTGCCGTGGCCTGAAGAGAACGGCGGACATACCCGACAGGGAGGCCATAGATTTCATATTGATAATTCCCGATGGAGCTGATGATGTTGACGATGACGATCATGGCGATGGCCTGGATGATCCGGCCGATCGGGATAGTGAAGCCTCCCTCGACGATGAAGCCCACCGTTACGACGATGTCGGGGATAAATGCGGCCACAAGATATACAGCGATTGCGACGATCAGCGCGGGGACAAGGTTGGGGGCACTGACAGTGACGATGCAATATTTTTCATTCGCATCGATATATGTGATTCCTTCACTGACCCCGCCAGACAATTTGAAAGCGATCGTTGTAGCGGTCTCGATGACGACAAGACGCGGAGATCTGTACCGTGCCGACTGGTCATCCGAGTAATAAACGATGAAATCATTCTTATAGCCGTACCATCCCGTTGTCCCGCTCCTCGTTGTGATGCGTTCCTCTGCATATACAACCTCTGTGTAGGTCCTCTCCTGGCCCACAACGGTTACCTGGTTCGTGAAATCGGAAAACGTGTCGTCAGGCATGAAGCTCAGAACCTGCGCTGAATTGCCATAGGCATGGGTAACCGCATTATTGAGGGCGATCTTTCCGGCGGAGATCTTGTCGTCTCTGTTGATCTTTAGAAAGTAACCATACCTGTCCAAGATCTGCTGGATCGCATCGAGCAGGGTGGTTTCAACCCATTGGTGGTAAAGGATCGTTTCGTTGTCGATGGCCGGCCAGGAGAAATCACCGGAATCGATGGTATCGTCCGCTTCCATGACCAGGTCTTCAATGATGTCCGTCGGATCATCCGAATATTCGTCGGAAGCGATGATTTCCTTGAACTTCCAAAGCGTGCGCATGTCCTCGGCTGTGATCCTGATCGTGGGAAGCTTTCCCCTTTCGTAGCCCTCCATCCTCCGCTCGGTGATCCAGTACGTTCCCTGGTTCTCCCAATACTCGACGCCGCCGATTAATTCCCCCAGGCGGACGGTAACCTTCCGGCCTTTCTGCACATACTTCCGAAACAGGCTCGCCGTATTGAAGGGATCGAACAGATGGCCGTGGGAAAGCGTAATCTCCAGTTTCCCGGGATCTCCATCAATGGTCCATGTCAAGGCCAGGTCGGTGTCGCGGATCCAGAAGGGCGCGAAGTCGAATGAGGGACCGGCCAGATCCCACCAAACCGACATCTCCGCCTCCTCCTTGAAAACACCGAAGGCATAAAGGTTCCCGGATTCAGCATCCATCGCCGCCGCCAGGTCATAGATGTTGTTTCCCATGACCATGTTGTCGGCTTCACCCCAGGACCAGGTTCCGCCGGAGTAGGTTCCGATCTTGTAATATGCCTGTTTGAACGCGCCATAGACAGAGATGGCGATGACTCCATGCGGGTCTGCAATTCCGCCGAAAGCCGTAAAGATCAGCTCGTTGGCTTCATCATAGTCGAGCAGATAGAAGGAATCGTCCGCGGGCGTGGTCAGGCCAGGGCAATTGGCGTTGCTGAAATTCGTCCAGGTCAGCGTGGTCGGGTCAAAGATGATCAAGGCATAGATGGAGGAGGTGATCAGAAGCCTGCCGTCTTCCATTGCCTTGATATTGGTGAATCCGTAATCGTCAACAGTCGCAAAGGTGGGCCGCTGGAAGCTTATTGCATCTGTGGCCAGGTCGATGATTAAGAGCCCTCGATGATCTCCCTGGCTGTACAGATTCGAATAGTAAAATCCTGCATAGATTTTGCCGTTGACGATTTCGGCGCAGATAAGTCCTTTTTCCGGGAAAGTCGAAAAAGCGCTTAAATAATAATGCTTGATCAACTCTCCCGTGGATATTTTGTAAATGCAGCAAAACCCCGAATTCGTCCCGTTCCATCTGCTTCCATAGATAAGAATATAATCATATTCGGGATAAACCTTAAAATAACACACCTCATCGACATTATTAACGGGATCTGATTCCGGAACGGCGTCGAGGCAGGAGAATAATTCGGTGTATGTGTATGATCCGCTGCTGAACGGGATATATCCTACGGCAAAGGTTCCCTGCCAATAGGAAAAGAACCAAATGCGATCATTTGTTAAATCGATCTGTGTTGCACGCAGATGAACCCAGAAATAGGTATTGGTGAAATTGACATTGGCTGTGATTCCATAGGCCGGCCATGATCCAAAGGCATAATTGCGAATCACAAGGTTGTCATTTGCGTCCAGGACCTCGACATAGGCTGTTTGAAGCGCCCCAAGGGTATGGACTGCAACATAACGGCTTTCATTCCGGGAACCAAGATCGTAACCGAATCCAGGGTTGTTATTGAAAATTTGATGAAAGTCGCCGTTCCAGGACGACCAGGCTTTATCAATCTCCCAGGAGTCGACATCCACCCTTTCAACGGCAATTCCAGGCCAGTTTGTTGTTACAATGTATAATTTCCGATCGGTCGGATCGAAATGGATGCCACAGATATTTCCATTATAAGAATCGTAAGATGTAGGCGTTAACCAGCCGGCCGAGTCTTTATTGACCATCAAGGATTTTTGTTCCTGGTTCCAGATGGCATAGATTTCAGATGCTGACTTCATAACCGATCGGCAGTTGTTCCCGATCGTCGCATAATCGTCATACCCGGTCAGGGCGCCGCCAAGGGTCCAGGTCGTCCCATCGGGGGACGTTGCATAGTAAATATTGGTCCGCTCTTCCCCCGATCCCCCTACGCTATCCACCACCGTGACCCAAAGCCAGAATATGCTATGGCCGGGATCGTACATCAGGGACGGGGCGGATAATTTCAGGGCTGCTGCGTCCGTTACAATTCCCCAATCACCCCAGGTCTGGAAATCATCGCTGGCGATCGTGTAGACCACGTATTCTGTCGGGGTTTCGTATTCGCCGGCCGTGACGAGGAGATATTCATTGGCGAGGGGATTGTAGATGACCGAGATCCCGTTGCTGTAATAGTCATGCGACCAGTGGTCGATTTCCCCATTGGCCACCTTCGTCCCGGTGACCGTGACGATCTGATACTTGATCCGGTAAAAATGATTCGATTGATCGTCTTCCAGCCAGACGATCCCGACGTTTCCGTTTGCCATCTCGCAGATGGAGACGCTCTTGATCACCGTGACATAGGGAGATCCTGTAAGCTCCAGATCGATGATGCTGAACGTGGTCTTGCCGGTGTCCGTGAAGAAATATTTGAGGGTGTAGACACTGCCTTCTCCGGGACCGAAGATGTAGCAGCCCGCCAGCCGGCCGAGGGAATGGACCAGGACGGCGGGGCTGAACTCGTTGATGGTTTCTGTGGTCAGTGTGGCGCCGTCCATCGGGATGGAGCCGGCGGGATCGACGGAAAGAATCTCGACCAGAGGAGACCTCCGGTTCCCGTCCTGATTCGCCTGCAAGGTCGCGTTCAAGGTCCTCATGACGCGGCCTCACTCATAATCAGGAGGGTCAGCTTTACGTTCTTCCGATACTGGCCTGTGTCGTCTTTGAGATACAGGTGATATTCTCCGTCCAGAGCCAGGATCTCGACGTTGAACGTCCTTCCGGAGCCGTCCTGGGGATCGAAAACAACCTGCGCATCGGCTTCCTGAATGTCCTCCAGGTCGGCGAATTCGCCGGTATCCATGTAGCTCCATGCCAGATCCAGTTTCTTCCCTGCATAGCTGCTGCCCCAGCTGAAGATGGCGACAGAGCTGTAAGTCTTCACCCATGCGACGTCCCTGTCCTTCTTGATCAGGGTCATTGTGTCCGGGTTCGAAGCAAAGGTGAGGCTTCCCAGGGTAGCGTTAGGCATTGGCGTACTTCCTCACAAGGCCCATCACCAGGGTTTCCATTTCGTTGCGGAAGGCGGGTGACTTCCAGATCCGCTCGGGCGTGTCGCTGCCAGTGACCGACACCGGGACGCTGATTCCGATGCAGGTATGCTGTGAGCCCGTCGCCTGGACGCCCAGGTTGCCGTTGGAGAGCCTTTTCAGGGGCAGGACGGCCTCCGGTCCGGCCTCGCCCATGAGGCCCATGCCGTTGGCCATCGGGAAATACGTCGGGTTGAAAACGATGGTGCCGCCCTTGGCGAAGGGGATGATTCTTCCGCCACCGAAGATGTTCCCGCGGGCATTTCGATAACCGGTCGTGCTCCAGCCGGAGTCGACGTCGCCGCCGGTGTCGGCAAATGTGTATGAATTCCCAGACGACGAGCCGCCGAAAAAGGAGCCTACCAGGCTGACGGCCGAGGCGATCCAGCTGCCGCCGCCGCTTCCGCTGCCGATGGAGGATACGGCCGCCGCAGCCAGGAGCGCCCGGATTTCGATTTTGATCAGGTCCTTCAGGATGGACTGCGCCAGGGAATTGAAATCGGCCTTTCCTGTTGCGACAAGTTCCGTCAGCGAGTCGGCGATGCTGTCAAAGGCCTTTACGTAAGCATTCCCGATATTCTCCCCCATGTTGGTCGCATCATCGGCATACTTGCGAAGCTTTGCCCGGATGGGATCCAGCTCGTCCTTCAGGGCCAGCAGGCTCTTCTTCGTCGATCGGATCGCGGCGTCCTGGGCATACCAGGCGGATGCATCTTTCATTTTATCCATCTGGGAAAGGTTTTCTTCCTGGATGGCGATCAACTCCTCCGTCAGCCGGATCCGCTCATCCAGCGTGTCTCGATGATAGGTCCCCGATGCCTCCGCGATATCCAACTCGTCCAGGCTCGCCTTGATGGCTGATTCCCGGGCGGCCCTGGCCTGCTGGTGCTTTTTCTCCACCTCTTCGAGGATTCTCTTCTCCGTCTCGAGGCCTTTCAGATATTCCTCAAATTCCTTCTGGGCGGCCTCGGTGACCTCGTCGTTTTCCCGGCTGGTCGTCCATTCCGTGATCTTTTCCTTTGCCCCCGGGATGCTCTTGAATTTCTCCTGAAGCTCCTCCGCCTTTTTCCTGATCTCGATCAGTTTCTTTTCGAAGTCCGGAAGATCTTCCTTGGCGATGTCCGCGTTGAGGTCCCGCAGGGTGTTTTTCCATTCCTTGGCCAGCTTCTCCGCGGCCTTGTCTTGTTCCGGGCGGGGTGTCTTTGGCTGCCAGCCTGCCGGCCCGCCCGATTCCTTGAGCCGGTAATATCGGAGAAGCTGCTGTGTTCCCGGCTCTTCTCCGCCGACATTCACCTGCAGCTGGTCGGCGATCTTCTTTCCCTGCTGCGCGGCCTCCTTCATCCGCTTGTCCATCTCCGGCGTGACGGGCTTCCAGCCCATACCGCGCATCACCATGTCCTGAAGGGACTTCTCGGACGCCATGTAGCGGGTCCGGTATTCGTCATTCATCTTGGACCAGCGCGTGCTCCCGGTGAGTTCCGAGAACGAGAGCCCGTGCATCATCCGGGAGAATGAACCGCCGAACTTGTCCAGCAGCATCGCCAGGCGATACAACTCGGCAATGCTTTCCTGGAGCAGGTCCCGGAATCGATTGATCCCTTCCAGGAATTCCGGGTTCCATTTGATTTTTTGGGCCTTATCATCGATGACGACGATGGAGTCGGCGAGAGACTTCAGCTCCGCCTTCAAGGCGTCGAAAAGGGGTTCCAGCCGCTTGCCCAGGGCCTGAGAGACGATGTCCTTCGCGTTCGACCAAAGGCCGGCCCATGTGTTCTGCGATTCGATACCGGCGACGCGGTACGCTGAGAGCTTCTCCATCAGGAAACGGAACAACTCGTCTGCGTTCCCCTTGTATTGCCTTATGTCCTCGTTCCGGATTCCCAGGACCGTTGCAATGCGGCTGTTTCGCGGATCGATGGCCGCCGTCAGGAGGGACCTGGTCTCCTCCCCAAGCTGGTTCATCTGGAGGCCGATGGCACCCGCGGCCTGGACCATCGCCACGGTGAATTCCTTCACCTGCTGCCGGTCGAATCCCTTGGCCAGGGCCACGGGAAGGGTGACCTGGTAGGCATTGATCAGCTCGTCCAGGGTTGCGATCGTCTGCAGGTTGGCATACTGCAGCTCCTCGACAATCTTCTTCGCGTCGCCCTGGGCGGCCTTCAGCGCTTCCTCCGCGGACAGGGCCTTCTGGCTCGTCTGGTCGATGTATTCCCCGCCGGTCATGAACGCCGAGCCGATGGCGAGCGTAGCCGTCTCAATCTGGCCCAGGTAGGAAATCCCGCTCTTCACGACGGTGGCCACGGCGGTTACGCTGACGATGTTCGCCAGGAGACCGCCTATGGTCGCTGTCAGGGAAGCGGTCTTCCCATCCAGCCGTTCCGTCTCGACACGGTAATCCTGCAGGCTCCGCTTCAGGCTGCCGACGGACGAATCAAGGCTCTGCAGGCTGCTGCCGAACCGATGGACCGTCGGGGTCCCGTTGTCCTGGACGGTGATGACGAGATGAATTTCGTTCTGATTGGGCATCCGATTGGTCCCGGTCAGCCGGCCGGCTGATCTCCCTTATGGTACCGCTTAAGCAGTTGCTGCAGTCGTCATCTCTCCCCAGGGAGCGGCACGCTTTGCAGTATTCGCCCGTTATCCGATCGGCCTTTTCCTCTTCCGATTCCCCGACGAGGATGGCGATCACGGCCTCGCGGAAGAGGATCTCCCGCCTACGGAACGTCAGGTACGGTCTGCACTCATCGAGGGTGAATCCCCAGAGGATCGCGTCTCGTCTGGTGATGTCTCCGCCGGCGAGGGCGCAGACGATGTTTTCGATCCAATCCGTTTCAGCATCTCGGCCATGATCCGATCCGCGATTCGTTCGAACAGATCGTCGATCCTGCCCTGGAGCCCCTCCGCGACTTTCCCCATCATCCCGCTCATCCTCTCGAAAAGTGAGGAGATCGGGTTGCAGACGAAAAAATCGTCGACCACTTTCAGGGCCGTCTCCGCCGAGACCGTAAATTCCAGCTCATCGGCGAAGGCGGACAGGTCCTTGCCCTTGGGAGAGCGGTCTTTCTCCGTCAGAACCACGGCCAGCACGGCCGGCAGGCGGGATCCGAGGAGGTTGATCAGTTCCGCCGAGGTAAATTCGGCGGGGATCCTGAAGTCAATCAAGGTCTCCAGGAGCTGCCGGATCTGGCCAAGAACCAGAGGCTTCTGGACATAAACTTTGTCGCCGATTTCATACTGCATGGGCTCCATGTCAGATCGTTGCCTCCGCGTTTTTGAGAATGATCTGGATGGCCGAGGCCTGCACGGCGTCATGGTAGTAGGCCTCGAACGGCCCCTTGTAGAGGATCCCCTTGGGTCCCTCGATCGCCGGGGTCTCCTTGGAGAACTTCAGCTCCGGGATCAGGATCTCCAGTGACTCGTTGCCCGCGGTGCCGGCGCCGGTGCCGTGTTTCCAGATGAGCTTCAAGGAGGATTCGGTGAACGAGAGGGCCTTCTGGTACAGAGCCATCGATTCGAACAGCGCCGTCAGGGTGCCGGAGACCTTGACCGTTCCCTCGGGGATGGCCCGGCGGACGCCGCCGCCTCCCAGCACGTAGGAGTTGCCGTCGAGGTTGTTCTCGACGACGATGTCCACGGCAGACAGGCAGGCGATGTCGCTCCCACCCTCCTGGACCGTGGCGATGCTGAAGCCGTTGAACGGTGCGTGTCCCGGATCCGTCAGGCTGGAGTCCACGGAGGCGGACCCCAGGGTGCCGTCCGCCACGGCGGCGCCCGTTCCGCTGTCCGAGAGGGCCTCCCCGTCCTGGAAGACGCCCGTGGCGTTGAGGAGGCAGAGGAGGCCCGTCTCTCCCCCGTCGTTGTCCCCCTTGATGAGGGCCGTGTGCGTGGAGGTTCCGCCTGCCAGCGTGTTTCCCACGGCGAAGTTGCCCGTCTGGGTCTTGTATTTGAGGGCCTGGGCCTCGTAGGCGCCGAAGACATCGAAGGAGATGTCCTGGTATCCCTCCGGTTTCGCCGAAATGCTCAGCCGGTTGACCTTGCAGCCGGCAAACAGCAGGTAGGCCCCCAGGTCGGTGAAGCCCTTCTCGAAGAACAGCGAGGGCAGGTCGCCGACTTTCATCGTGTGGGTATAGGGGGACGAGGCCCCGGTCGTCGTGTTCGCCCCCAGGGCCGCTCTCAGGAGGGTTCCCAGGGATGGGGCAAGCTGCGTTTTGATGGTCCCGGAAACGTCCCGGTTGCCCCGGACCGGCATGACGGGGTTTCGGCTGTCGCGGATCACGTCGGAGGTGATCGCGTTGATCTTCTCCGACAGGGATTCGGAGACAAAATACAGGTTCTTCAGGGCGAAGGAGGCGGGCATGATGCCGAACGCTGTCTCCTCCTGGTACCCCAATCGTCCTTTGGATCCCTTGGCCTGTGCCATGATGCATTCCTCCTCACGAAATGACGTTGTTCATGCGGTATGTAAGCCCGTAGGCAAGAATCCCCCCTTCGGCCAGCACCAGCTCTTCCCGCAGAGGCCAAAGGTTTCCGTAAGGGGACACCTCATGACCCGTCAGCGCGGAACGAACGGCCTCGATGAACGGGTAACAGGTGGAGGCGGCCTGGGCGCGCCCCTTGAGGTTCCCGCCGATGAGGAGTACCAGAAAGTCCAGATTGCAGGGGGCCTGGATCCCGCCCACGATTTGGTTTTCCCCGAATGTGCATCCCTCATAGACGGCATAGAGCGCGGGGATCTTCTTGGGCTGTTTGAGCAGCTCCTTGAGGTCGCCCTGCCAGGCATCCGCCGTGGCTACCCCTTCGATGCCCGTGAGCTGGGTCAGGATGTCATTGATGATTTCCTGGATCATGGTGTCCCTCAGTAATGGTCGAGGCTTCCCGTCTTGCCGGCGGAGGGCCTGCCCGTCGTGAAGATCCGGTCGTCCCGGTTCGTCGAGGCCCGGGGAAGGCCGCTGTCCGGTTCCGCCGGGGCGTCGGCCCCCAGGGAGATGAGTCCCCGGGAGACGTCCCGGAGGAAACGGACGGCGTTGTCGTATCGCTTCTGCCGCTCCTCGGGGATCTTCACGGCCGAACGGCGGGAGAACAGGTTGTAGATCGCCAGGTCGACGGAGATCTTGCGGATCATCACCGGCGCCGGGGAGAAGGGGACGGTGTAGCGAGCCCCGCAATAGCCGTCGATCTCCGCGTCGGCGTCGGCGATCGCCCGGGCCACGGCGGAGGTGTCGACCGTGTCGGCGCCGGCGTCGTCGGTGAGCTGAATCAGTTCCGCCTCGGATATCTGTTCGATCAGATCGTTCTGTGTGCAGTAGGCCATGTTTCACCCTTCCGGGAGGCCGGAGGCGGCGGATCCCGCCCCCGGCTGGGGGTTCATCAGGTTGCGTAGGTGTCCTTGAAAAGGTAGCCCAGATCGGCATGGACCAGGACGATGTCGGTCTCTTCCGCCGCTTCGTAGACGTCCTGATGCTCCGCCGGTTCCCGCCAGGTGGTGACCCGCCGCGGCTGCCCGTCTTCGTAGGCCAACCGGACCTGCAGGCCCGCCGTCGCCGTCTTGAGCCCGACCTTCTTTGGCCGGTGGAAGAGGAACCCCATCCCTTTGCCGGCATTCACCTCCCAGATGTTGACGCCCGTGAACTCCGTCCCGGCCTTGGTCTCTTTCGCCGTGTTCTTGATGGACCCTCCGACCAGGACCTCGTCGAGCTCCAGGAGGGCGGCCAGCAGATCCTTGCCGAGCACACCCCGCTGGGTGTACTTGACCTTGTCCAGGATCGCCTCGCACTCCTTCAGGGCCAGGTAGGTCGCCTCGTCCAGGACCAGAACGTTGGCCTTCTTGCCTGTCTTGCTCTTGATGGCCTTCTTGGCCTTGGTGATGTCCGCCAGGAAGGTGTTGGTCGACCCGGCCGGCGACCAGAGCCCTTCCGCATCCTCGCCGCCGGCATTGCCGTCGGCCCAGGTGCCGGTCGTGATCAACTCGCCGGTGCGGATTTCCTTCTTGAGGTCGACCTTGTCGGTAGCGAACTCGATGGCGTCCTGGTCCGGCTGGAGAGGCGGTGCGTTCTTGGATTTGGCGAACCGCCGGTCTTCGTCGGTCACCTCCTTGGCGAAGGCGTATTCCTTGGTCGAAAAGGACACCTCCTCCAGCTTGTACCCGCCCCGCTTCGCCCGGGTTCCCGCGGTGCGGATCCCCGCCTCGTCCCGGAACCAGTCGGCCCTGTTGTAGATTGTGATCTTGGCCTTCGGATCCGCCCCGTCGATAATGGGGAAGACCCGGTCGGCGATATACTCCTCATTGCGAAACTGGATGGAGACGTTCTGCAGGGGTCCCGCAACGATCTGTTCCTTCACGTTCGGCTGCGGCATGTCTTAGTTCTCCTTTCATCGGGATGTCCGGTCCCCGGCGCTCAGGCCGGGGCGCGGACCGCCGTTTTAGTGGACCGTGGTTCCCAGGCTGTAGATCGTAACCGCTTCCGTGCCGGTGCCGACGTTTGTGAGGACGGCCCGGAACCGCTTGGAGTTGTTCTGGGCGATCGTCATGGTGCCGTTCAAGGTCACACCGGCGCCCGCCGTGAGGGTGATGGTCTCGGCTGCATCCGCGGTGTTGCGGATGACGAACTCGAAGCTGGAGCCGACGATGGCGCCGGCAACACCTGCGACAATCAGTGCGGCCGTGGGAGTGACGTCGGACCGGTTGTCTCCGGCCGGATCCCGGAGAATCAGGCCGCCGATCAGCTCCGCCGCCGTGTAGGTCACAGCCCCGGCGGTATTCTTTGTCGTGACGGTGGTCATCAGCTTCACCGCGTCGTTGATGGCCGGCACCATGCCCAACAGCAGGCAGGATCCCAGGCCGTCCTCCGCCTCGGCTGCCTCCAGGACGTAGCCGCGTGCATAGGCCAGGCTCCCGGCGTTGTCCTGGGCCTTGCCGGCATCCGTCGCGTCGACGTATTCCGGGCCGATGAAGGTCCCGACCCCGATGGCTGCGTTGGCCTGGAACTTCGAGATGCCGATGATCCGCACGGCCGCCGCCTCGCCCGCTGCCGGCGCGTTCTGGAGGATGCCCAGGGCCACTTCCGAGGCGCTGTCGGGCCGGCGGACCTGTTCGCTGGCGTTGAGGACCATGAACCGGTACTGGTCGTTGGAAAGGTCCTCCGCCGCCGGGAAGGAAAGGTCCAAAATCTTGTTTTCCGATGCCATGTTGAAATGCTCCTTTCCCGGCGGGATTCAGCCGCCGATCTCCTGGAGGTATTCCCGGGCCAGGTCGGGATTCTCCCGCTGGACCTCGGCAAAGGCCGCGCTGTACGTCAGGGTCTTGTCGGCCTCCTGTTTCTTCGCAACGAGGGCGCTGAGCCTGGCTCCCGCATCCCCCCGGCCGCCCGGATCCTTCTCCCGGGTGGCGATCTCCTTGAACTCGATCACCTTGGGCATCTCCGTCTCGAAGAAGGCCTTGAACCGGTCGTAGAGGGTGGCCTTGACCTTGCCGTCCCCCTCGCCGAACTCGATCTCGCCCTCCATGCCTGCGAAGGCGAGCATCATGTCCGGCACGCCGAACTTAACCCACGCGGGCGTCATCTTCCCGGCCTTGATCATGGACTCGCACCAGGAAGAGATCTCTGCCTGGCGGGCATTCTGGCGCGCCGTGCGTTCTTTTTCGGCGAACTCGGCGCTCAGCCTCTCCCGCTCCTTTTGCGTTGCATCGTCGGCCGCCTGTTTCCGGGCCGCCTCGATGTCCGTCTCCGAGAAGGTCTTCCCGGCGGGCGGATTCGCGGCCGGACTTCCCGCCTCGGTGATGAGGCTTTTCAGCTTCTGGATGAACTCTTCGAACTTCTGCATGCTTCTTTCCTCCTTTCCTGGATCGGAATGGGTTGCGATGGTCGTTGTCGGCTCCCCCCCGGCCGGCGCTGCCCGGATGTCCTCGCCGAACTCGAAGGATGTCGCTTCTCCTTCAGTGAAGGCCACGTCGGCCAGCCCCTTTACCGCCGGCGGCATGGCCCCGAGGAACCCCACATGGCGCAGGCTCCCGTCGTTGTAGAAGGCCGCCGATCGTTTCTTGAAGAGCCCCCGCCGGACCATGTCCTCGAACTCCGGCTGTACCTGCTTGAACTTGGCCAGGAGCAGGTCGCCCTGTTTCTTGAGCCCGGAGACCCAGCCGAAGGCGGGGGCGTTGTCCGCCGGATGGCCGATCACGATCGGCGGTTCGTGTTTCGATGCATTGAAGGTGGCCACGGCCTTCTCGATCAGGGCGTCCCCGTCGTGCTCCTGGCCGCTCGCGTCCACCTGCCGGCCGCCCCGGAAGATGGGGACCCAGTCGTTGAAACCGTTGAACTCGGGCATGCTCACACCCCTTTCGTCAGGTAGTTCTGGATGGCCGTCCGGATCTCGCCCAGGTCCTGGTCCGTGACGGCAAGGAAGGGCCGCGCGGGAATCGCTACCTTGTGCCCCCGACCGGCTTTGCCTCCGAACTGGTGGATGGCCGCGTAGATCCGATTCGTCCCCACCGCAGCGCTCCGGGCGTCGAATTTCCGGCTGATGGAGACGGCCAACTCGCCCCGGCGCTGGAGGATTTTCCCGGGCCAGTAGCCGAACCTGGACCGCTGCCGGATCGTCCGTGGCTTCAGGGGAACCCAGGCGGGCCGCCCCTGGCGCTCGAAATTTTCCTCGACGGCGTCGTGGAGGATCCCGGCGATCCGCCGCATGACCGGCGACAGATCCTTCGTCCGCTTGGCCAGCCGGGTCATCATGTCCTGGACACCCAGGTCCTGGAGGGTGATGTGGATCATCCGGCGGCCTCCCAATTTGTATTGACAAACAGCATACAAACGCTTAACATTTGAGCCATGAACAAGACATTGCTTCTGGCCGTCCGAGTGGACCCGGAAACGAAGCGTATGGCGGAGGAAAAGGCCGAGAGCCTTGGTCTCAGCATCTCCGCGTATGTGCGGATGCTTATCCGCCAGGACAACCGGGACGACCAACTAGGCCGCCGCAAATCGTAAGGAGACGCAAGATGTGGATTTTCACGAAACGTGGATTTCTGTCCGTCGTTCAGGATCATGATGATCCCGACACACTGGTCGTTCGCTCGCGCTTCCCGGGCCACATCCAGGCGCTGTTCCCCACCGCAAACGTGGCCACAACGCCCGACCACGACTACCGGTACCGGGCCTTTCTTTCCAAGGCAGTGGTCGCCCGTGTTATTCGTCGAGAGGTGGAGGCCATCGACTACGGGAACTTCAAAAATTCCATCACGGACGAGGCCTACCACTTGGCATGCCTCGAGGTGTGGTTTACGCTTTACGACCATCAGAGAAGGACGTGAGACATGGATCAAGACGCCATCAAAAAACGATACGACGCGCTGCAGCCCCTGCCGGAAACGGGATGGGACTACACCTGGATCGACCGGCTCCGCACTTGGGAGGACTTCCTGGAAAAGGGGCTCACTGTATCCGTCGGTTTGCGCCAGCTTCAGATCAGCGCCGCCGATTATGAAGGGATTCGCGGTCTGTGCCCCGGCCTCCATGACCTTGTCCTCGATGCGTATCCGGTGACGCCCGAAATCCAGGCGGAGCTCGATCAGTGGAAGGAGGAACTCGGCTTTATCGAATAACGTCCGCACGGACCGCCCTCCCGATGACGATGTATTCCGACTCGCTCCTGCCGAAGTGCATGTACTTGAGCCCCTGGTAGTACGTTTTGATTGTGTTCTCGACGCGGTGATACATCCGGACGCACCGCTGTCCCCCGAAGCCGTCCGACTTCACGGTCACGGACTGGACGGAGTTTCCCGAAAAAGCCCCCCGCCTGAAGCTACTCGTAAACTCGGACCGGGACATGAAACGGATCGCCGTGATCTCGTCGTATCCGTGGAGCCGGCGCATCAGGTACTGCTGGAACTCGTACTCGGCGTCGAGTAGCTCAAAGACCGTCTCCCGGGGGATCCGCGCGTTCTGCAGGGAACGCCGAATCCCATCCTCCAGCGCGGAGGAGACCTCGTGCCGGGACGTCCGGCTCGAGTGGTATTTCGTGAGCGTTCCGAAGCGGGATTCCGTCCAGAGCTTGATCGTCGCCCCGCCTTCCGACGATGACCCGAACGACCATTCCCTGAACAAGTTCCTCAGTACCCCTCGTCCCCACGGGTGGATCGTGCTGTTCACGTAGGCTTCGAACTTTCCGACCAGGGCCTCCACTTCGGCGGCAAAACCTCTCTCGATCGCACCGTTGACCAGGCCGCCCACATCGTTGGGCGTCCAGGCCGCCATTCCCCATTTCTTGAACTCCTCCAGGTGTTTGCCGAACCCCTGGGGAACCAGCTTGTTTTCCAGGTCGTAGCGGTCGATGAGCCACTGGCGCCGCTTCCAGAGGGTTTCCGTGAGGCTGTCGATTTCCGATGCCTCGAATCCCGCCTCCCGGAAGATCTTCCGGACCGCCGCCTTGTCCAGTCCCAGGAGCGACTCGGCCCCCCGGGCTTCGAGCCAGGCGTCCTTCCCGAAGGTCTCGTTGAAGACCTTGGCCGACTGCTGGTTGATTCGCGGATCCCGGAAGCTCTTGATCTCCAGGGGAATGTCCTCGAAGGCCTTGGCGCCCCCCTGGGCGCGGAAGCGGAAGCTCCCGCCGCTGTCGATCAGGACCAGGCGGCCGTTTTTCGCCAGGAGGAGGTTGTCGTACTCGAGGCCAACGACATCCCAGTTCTTGACCAAGGCGGAGGCCTGGAAGACCCTGGCCAGCTCTTCCGGGTGTTTGACCATCTCCGCCGCGCCGACCCGCTTCAAGTCGTCCCGCCAGGTGCTGATGACGGCCAGTTTCCGCTCTCCTCCAGGGGCCGCCATTTCCGCCAGGCGGAGCTCCGGGACCTCGACGCCCAGCTTCCGGTAGATCGCATTGGCCGCAAATTCCGAGCGGGCATGGTTCGGGTCCTGGTAAAACTTCACGTAGTAGCGCTGCCCCTGGCTGTCCTTGTAAAGCCCCCCGGGCATGCTGCCCTTCCTGGTGTCGGGGATAGGCCGCAGATCCTCGGGATTGAACCCTGCCGGGGCTGTTTTCTTCGCCCGGGGCTTCCGGGCTGCCTTCCGGCGGGCCAGGCGCTGCTGCAGCAGATCCTCCAGGTTCCACTTGGCCTCGCCGGGGTTGTAGCTCCAGCCGGGGTCCGTCTCGAACCTGCCCAGGAAATGATCGTGATAGACCGCAACAGGCCGCATCTCGCCGGCTCGGTTGATGACCCGATCCTCCCAGGTGATCTGGGCGGGATTTGTCTTGTGGACCGTCAGTCCCCGGGCCTCTACATTCGCCTCGCTCAGCGCCCGGGTGCGGCACCGGCAGCCCCAGCCATTGGGCGGATAGAAGGCCTTCCAGAAGGGGTCGTCGTACCGGTAGACCCGGCCGTGGAGTCTTGCATGGGACGGCCTCGTGCGGCGGTCCATGACGGCCACGTACTGGAGGTAGGGCCGGTCGTCGGCATTCTCCACCTGCTCTTTCCAGCGGCCCGCCATGAAGGATGTCTGGAGGTTCGTCCGGTAGATGGTCTTCAGCCGCCGGGGAGATCCCAGCTGCACCTCTTGGGCGTCGCCGGCCGGATCCGCGACCTTCTGCTTCCCCCACCAACCCTTCGCCTGCAGGATGGGCGTCAGGTTCTTCTGGAAGTCCCGGAGGGTGGTTCCCTCATCGAGGGCCTTCTGGACGGCCCCTCGGATGTCCTCCAGGATGTCCAGCTGGGTCACCTTGGCCACCGTGAAGGCCTTGGCGTGGGCTTCCTGCCACATCTCCTGCCAGTTCCAGGTAAAGGTGTAGCCCTTCTCCCGGAAGTAGCGGATGGCCTCCTCGGGCTTGAGCCCGATGGCATATCCCAGGTCCACGTCAGGCATTCAGGCGCCCCCAGGTCTCGGCCGCGAACATGGCCCGGGCCAGCATGTCCTCCAGGGCCTGGTCGTTCAGGGACGGATAGGCCTCCTCAAGGCTCTCCAGGATCTCCTCGTAGCTGCTCCCCGCCTGGATCATCTCCACCAGGGGCTTCAGGATCCCCTCCGCCTGGCTCTGGAGGGACAACCCCTCCACGGCCCGGTCCAGGGCATCCTGGTCGGGAAAGAGCCGTCCCGCCTTCTCCGCAAAGGCGGCCTTCTCTTCCTTTTTGGCCGCCGCTTT
This sequence comes from Syntrophaceae bacterium, assembly GCA_013177825.1. Lineage (NCBI taxonomy): Bacteria > Pseudomonadati > Thermodesulfobacteriota > Syntrophia > Syntrophales > Syntrophaceae > Syntrophaceae bacterium. Next base: position 181,783 of record JABLXX010000006.1, on the reverse strand, counting down.
CTTTGTATTGCCGACGGTCTCCTCGCCCTCCTGGGGTGCCGGGATCCCGTAGGTCTCGTAGAAGTAGGCCGTCCCCACGGGGAGGCCGATGTCCACGACGAGGGTCTTGTCGATCTCGGACTGCTGCTTCAGGTCGGGCTTGGCCGCGGCGTAGGTCTTGAGCTTCGGGTAGGCCGCCGTCCCGGGGAAGTTGAAGTCGACAATCCAGCGGACCAGGGTCTCATTCAGGCAGGCGTCCAGGAGATCTGCGTCGGCCTCGATCAGCTCCTGGCGGACGTTCTCCTGGGATTCCTCGTTGCCAAGTTTTCCGGGGGTGCCCTCCGTCGAGGCCGTCTGTCCCAGGACGGCCTTCGAGATCTGGCGGTCCATGTAATTGCAGAGCTGCTCGTGGGTCACCGTACCGGCCCGGGAGGCCTCCAGGAACTCCACGTCCATCGTGTCGGGCATGGTGAGCCCCGTGTCGTTCTGGATCGCCTCGATGGCCTCCAGGAGCGCCTTCTTCTGCTCGGGACCCGTCCCCGCCGGGTACTTGCCCTTCACTGTGGGCATACCGAACTTCTCCAGGAAGACGAGCCAGAACTTGACGCCGTGCTTCTTGAACCAAACGGGCCACCAGAGTTTTTGGCCAAGGCCCCGGCCATAGGGATTGTCGGAGTCGCCCCAGGTGAGGAACACGAACTTCCGCTCCGGAAGGGCCTCTCCGTCGACCATGTTGTCGGTCGTGAGGAGGCGCGGTTCCCGCTCCGGCGTGAAGACAAAGCGCCGAGGGTGCTTTCCCAGGATCTTCCGGATGACGATCGAGGCGTCCTTCGGCTCCCAGAGGGTTTCGAGGCCGAAGAAGCCGTAGAGGACCGCCTTCAGGATCTCCTGGCGGGCCTGGTCGAAGTTGCAGCCCTCCAGAACCTCCGAAACAAAATCGGCGACAACCTGCTCCTGGGAGGTGGCAGCCGGCCGGCCCTGTTTTCGGGCGGACTTGGCTGGAATCATCTCCCATTCCTTCCCCACGACGGCGAGGATCCGCTGCTGCAGCACGCTTCCCGCGTGGGCGTCCCGGTCCACCTCGTCGTAGAGCTTGAGCCCCTTTCCGGCCGCCTCGGTCCGGAGGACCGGATCCGGGTTCTCCAGGCGCTTCAGCCAGCCGGCGAAGATGTCGATGTCCTTCTCGATGGTGGCGACTTCGTCGGTGACGACAGGCGGGCGTTTCGTCTCTTCGGCCATGTCACTGCCTCATGTAGTTAGCCATGCTGGTCCCGGCGGTCGTGCGTCGGACGCCGGTGGACTCGAACTCGATGTCCCCGCCCCATTCGGCATGGACGGCGTGCCAGGCCATCGCCCCGGCGATGCCGGAGTCGCCGTGGCGCTGCTTTTTGTCCTGGCCCTTCATCTTCGTCTCCGGCAGCTTCGCCACGCCCCGGACCACCTTGAAGGCCCGGTGGTCCTCGATGACATCGGCATCCTTCGCCAGGAGGATGGCCCGGTCCTCGAAGGCCGCCTTGTAACGGGGCATGTTCTCCCGGTACCAGGGCTCCGTCAGCATGACCTGGGCGATACGGGAGGCGCCGTAGCGCTGCATGGCCCGTTCGGCCAGGTACTGGCCGTTTCCCCGGGCGTCGAAGGCGCCGTATCGGAACCGCGGGAGGCGGTCGCAGATGTAGTAGAGGATCTGTTCCTGCTGCTGGAAAGGCATGTTCCGGAGCTCCAGGTGGAAGACGGCCCGCCAGTTGGCGTTCTGTTGTTCCTCCAGAGGAATGAAGACGGACAGGTCGCCGGTCCGGCCGAAGTCTTCGCCCACCACAGAGTTGCGCTCCCACCGCAGGAGTTTGAGCAGAGGCAGCAGGGTCTCCTCGCACCAGTCTTGGACCTCGGCATAGCGGAGGTGGTCCGCCAGCTCGGCGAAGGATTTCGGCTGCTCGTAGCGGATCACCGGGATCTCGGCGGACAGGCAGGTCTCGATCAGGGCGCGGGTCAGAAAGGTGCCGCTCCCCTGGCTGGGGACGCAGAACAGCTCCTCCTCGGCATCCTCGCCATAGAAGTCGATCACCTCCTGGCGCCAGGCCGCCTCGGCCTCGGGAGACCAAGGCCGCCCCAGGACCTCGCAGATCCGGTGGTACAGGCCGGCCGCCAGGGCCTCGTCGAAGTCCACCCGGTGGAGGCTGTAGGGCTTCCGGCCGGACCGGATGTCCTGGACCAGGCCGTTGAAGGGATTGTCGTCGCCGTTGTGGGTGGAGATGACCCGGACCTCGCCTCCCCAGATAAGAAGCGCCAGGGCCGCCTTCAGGAGCCCCGCCAGGTCGTCGTGGAAGGCCGCCTCGTCGATGATCACCCGGCCCTGCTTCCCGCGAAGGTTCGAAGGCCGGCTGGAAAGGGCCGTGATCCGCCAGCCCGACTGGAAGGTGATCCGGAAGGCGAGGATCTTCTTCTCCTGAACGACGCCCTCGTACTCCTCCTGATCGACCTCCTCGTATTCCTCCATCCCGGAGGCCGCCAGGTTGTAGGCCCTGGCCCAATTCGCGCAGTCGTTGATGAATTCGAGCGCCATGTCCTTCGTGTAACCGATGTACCAGACGTTCCGTTTCTCCCCCTTGCCCCGTTCCGAGGCATAGAGGGTGGAGTCCGCCGCCTCGCCCCAGGAGATCCCGATCCGGCGGGACTTCTCCATGACCTTGACGGGGGCGCGATCGGCCGCCCACCGGCCCTGGTAGGGAAGGAGGATCCCCGTCCCCTGCCGGGCCTGGTCGAAATCATTCTGGAGGGCGCCTGTCGTCATACGATCCCCAGGATCCGCCGGCGGATCTCCTCGGCCTTCTCTTCAGAGAGCCCGCCCTGCTTGGCCGTCTTGACCACGTCGTCCGCTGCGTCCCGGGCCTTGGACCGGACTTCCGCCATCCACTTCTTCTGGGCCACGGAGGCCTTGTTCAGCTTGGCCACCGCCACGGTCAGCTTGTTGAAGTCGATGCTTTCCGGATCCAGGGACTGCATCTCCACCAGGACCTGGAAGGCTTTCTCCTGGCAGAGCCGGGTCAGGGCGTCGCCCATGACGCCCTCTTCATCACCCACGGCCTCGGTGATGGCCCGGGCCTGTTCCGTGGCGATCCTGAGGGCCGAGAGCTTCTCCTCGAACTCCTGGCCGTAGCGGTGGATCGCCGAACGGGAGATCTCGAAGCCCTGCTCGGCCAGCCAATAGGCCAGGGAGGTGTAATCGGCGAAGCCGCCGCCGATCAGGCGCCGGTCGAGTTCGGCCTTCACCTCCGGGGGCAGTTTCGTGATCTTCGATCGCGCGGGCATCGTCACCACCACTTCTTCGGCCGGGCGATGCCGGGGTCGCATTCCACGGTGTATTCGACGACGTCGATGCCGTCCCGGGTCAGCTCGGCGGTCCAGCCGTGGCAGGTGTCCTTTCCCTTGATCTCCAGGAGTTTCCGGTGGTCCAGGTAGTCGAGCTCCCGGCGGATATCGAGGAGGGTCACGTCCCGGATCACCTCCTGGACCGTGGACAGGATCAGCCGCTCGTTGGCGCCGATGGGCCGAGCCGCGTCGAGGGTCGCCAGGATCAGCCAGCGGGTGCTCTCGCGCTGCACCTTCTTCAGGTCGATTTCACTCATCGGATCCTCTCATTGCTCGAAGCTCGTCGATCTTCTCGGCCAGCCGGTCCAGCTTGGCGTTGATGGTCACCTGCTGCCGGATGTCGTCCTCCTTCCGCACGTACTGGAGCGGCAGTTCCGCCTTCAGCTCCAGGAAGGCCCGCTCCAGCCGGGCATAGTCCTTGGCGGTCTCCCCGATGCCGGCCAGGCGCTTGTCGGTCTCTTCCTGGTTTCGTTTCAGCCATACCTTCACGATTCCTAGGAGGATCAGGTTCCAGGCCGCCACGAGGCCCGCCAGGAAAAGGAAAAGGGGCCACTGCTCACCCATGCCGGCGCCTCCGTTCCTGTTTCCCTTGGCAGTCGACACAGAAGGCTGCTTCGGGGACCGCCTCCAGCCGATCCGGTTCGATCTCCTCGCCGCACCGCCGGCACCGCCTCCGGCCCGGTCCCGCCCCTTCCGGGGACGGGCCGGGCCTTCGGCACGCATCAAGGGGGGTATTCGGTCGTCCGGCGAAGTGGGCCTTCAGAGCCTGTTGCCGGTACATCTCGTCATGCTGCTGGGCCAGATCGATGTCGTCCATGTTCCTCAATCCGGGATGAACCGGCCGTAGACGTTGTAAATGCCCCGGGAATCCAGCCAGCGGTTCACGTCAGCCGGGTCCGGATGCTTTAGGTCGTATTCGGGATCCACCAGGGACAGGTAACTCGCCCGGTCGGAGCAGATCTGCACGAAGGGGAGCTGGATCCAGTCCAGGTGCAGGGCCTGGCCGACGATCGCCACGGGGTCGTACAAGCGCCGGTACCAGGGCAGCTCAAGATCCGCGGCGATGGCCTGCAGGATCCGCAGCCGCTCTTCATCAGTCCACCGGGGATTGGTCCAGAACTTCAGGCGATGGCCGCCCTGGAGATAATCAGAGAGGGGAACCGTCTTAAATGTCGCATCCTGAGAGGCCAAAACGCCGGGAGCGATCAGCCACATGACGTGGTTGTAGCTCCAGGCCTGGTGGACCTTGATGGCCGTCCCGATCCAGGAGCGGAGCGCATCTGAGAAGACGATCATCGGGAACGTCTGGATCCCCATGATGTCTTCGATGGTCAGAACACGGTTCGGGTCCTTCATGGTTCATTCTCCCGTCAGGGCAGCTCAAAATGGACGTAGTCGGGCTTCCGGAAGCGGCCACCCCATTTAAGGCCGACGGATTCCCCGATCCGGCCGGCCTCCTCGTAATCGGGGATGTCATTGTCGTTGACGTCGGCCTTGAGATCCCAGGAGGGCTGCCGGTCCTTCTCGATGGCGATATCGAAGGCCCGGGCTTTGTCGTTATCCGGATTCCCGTCGTCCAGATCCACGATGTGCTTTGAAGCCAGGGTCCAGGTGACTTTCTTCCGGTTCTCGAACAGTTTAATGGGGAGCAGCCCGGCCAGTTTCCGGAGCCAGTTCGTTTTGGGCAGTGCCTCCCGGCCCTGAGCGTACAGGGCGATCTGCTCCTTGACCGTCCTGGCTGTGCAGGTAAGGCGGTAGGGGATCCCCGCCGCCTTCATCCGCTCATCGAAGAACCGCAACTTCCCCTGCAGGGCCGGTGTCAGGTCTTCAGAATTGCGGCTGGCCATCATTCCCCCCGTGCTTATGGTTCAGGATCAGGTACGTCAGGATGGTTCCCGCGTCCTCCAACTCTGCCAGCACCTGCTCCCGGGTGTAGACCGCGGATCCGGCCAAATGATCCCGGGCAATGCGGGCGCTGAGTCGGGCCTGGTAAAGCATGTCGATCGTGTCGTCTGTGGCCATGTGCAGAAAACAAAAAAGCCCGGCCCCGGAGACGTTGTCTCCGGAACCGGGCTTCGTGAGCCTCTCTCCGCCGCCGAATCAATCAGGCGGCTGCGCAGTTATAGGCGGTCGGACCGCTCGAAAATTTAATTGTAATTCTACACCATTCTTGTCATAAGTCAAGCGTTTTCTGTTTTATTGTAATAAAACGCCGGTTGGTTAAGAAAAGCTTTAAATTTGATACTCGTTTATATGTTAATCTACATTCTCTTTTTGTTCATATATTGTATTAATAATTACAAGTCCTATATCTTAACTGTATAATATTCTTTTCACCCTAGTCTTAATCTTGAGATTATTGCAAGGGCGTCGACGGCCATATGGGTATATTCAAGGGATGCAATACCCGCATGAGTCGCTCGGGAAAAACCTCCATTCCTGCTCTGACAAGCTCGTATAAACGTGCTGATGATGTCTCCATACTTGACCTCCCGGTTTAAAAACTCTGAAAGACCGATACCCGCAGACACATGTTCCAAGAAGGCTGAGTGCGCCCTAGGCATATTTATGAACCCAAAAACCGGATCTTCACAGGCCGCAAGAAAACAATCCACTCCTAAGGAAGTTACCGGATAATTAAGTCCAACAAGGATCCGAGTGGCTTGGTATGTTTCAACCAGTGTCGAGTGAGGATAACCGAACCCCCCGTCTATCTGCTGGTACCGGAACAGGAAATCCGTAAGGGACTCCTTCTGTGGAAACGTTACGGATAGTCTTTGTAGCTGTCGCAGTTCAATAACCGTCATTAACTTATAGAAGATGGATGTCACTCCAACTGGTAGGCAATCGACGTCATAGGCCCGCAAATGCTGAAGGATGTAAGTAGAGGGATCCGTTTTGGGTTCAAGGCCCAGGATTGAGAGGCTTTTGAGGCAGTAATACGCTTGGAATATGCTCTCATAGGCACCATTAGACGTCTGGCGATCCAGAAGAAAAGCTGCTGTTTCATCATCTTGTTCAAGTCGATCCAGCAAGCGAAGCGAGGACAAGGCGTGATAAGTATCTGATCCATTCGGTTCCGGGAGTCGATAGAAGCAATATCCCCCACCAGTACATCGTCTCTCCCGAATGTAATGTACAATCAAATCATTGCATAGCTCGCTTCCCGACATACACCCGGGATTCGCAACGACTTTCACCTGATGAATTCCTTATTTTACGACAAGGACCGAGCAGGGCGCGAGGCGAACTAGGTTCTGGCAGGTGCTTCCCATGACCCGGTCATACAACGCCGAACGGCCCATAAATCCTAGAACAAGGAGATCAAATTTGAATTTCTTCGTCATTTCGATGATCGTTTTGGCCTCGTGCCCGACAATGACGTGAACATGAAGATCCACTCCGGCCTCCTGAGCTATCTCCCGTGCGCCAGCAGCAATTTCGTTGAAATAGGCCTTGGAAGAAGCTTCCTCTTCCATCACCTCTCCAATGGTACCGGCATAGTGGGGAACCTCCTGAACGCTTACGGAATGCAGTTCTGCTCCATGCAGTCTTGCAATGTCTATAGCTTCCTTTAGCGCTTTGAAAGCCCCTTCCGATCCATCCATTCCGTGCAATATTTTTTTATACATCGGTCTTTTCCTCCAAACCATTCATAGGGGGTTGAAACCACTTCTGTGCGACAAGAGTGGGAAGCAGGGCGCTTCCGATCACGGCCGCAACAAGGATCGTGTATTGGTCCTGGCTGATAATTCCGTTGTTCAGACCGAACAGGGAGGCAATCGTTCCGAACGTGAGACCAGTGCACATCATAAGCGTGGTGTAAGTCCCTTCACGGGACTTAAACCGGAAACTTCTGGTGAGCGGCCAGACGCCGATGAACTTCGTCAGCATTTTTACGGCCAGAAAGATCAGGATCAGGACGAACGCAGATTGAACAACAGAATACTTTACGAACGAGCCTGCCTTCAGAAAATAAAAGGGCGTGAGGAACACGAAAGTACCGGCCCGCAATCGCTTGGCATGTTCCTTCTCCTTCAGAAAGAAGGGCGCCAGAACCATGCCGATCAAATAGGCCGGCAGAATCGCTTCACACTTGGCCAAGTCACCCAGCCCTCCTAGTAGAAAAAGCAGGACAAAAATGAACTTGATTCTCGGTTCACTGACCCTATCCCCAACCCTGCGGAAAAAACAGGGAAGAAATCTCGGGATTCCCCACATGGCTGCCGCTGTGACAAGTATGAAAACAGCCAGCCAGACATCGTAATCGGCGAAAAGAGCGCCGAGGACGACAACGGTTCCCAGGTCGTTAATGAAACATGCCGCCAGAATGATCTTGCCCAGTTCGGTCTGATTGAGTCCCGTTTCCACCATGACGGCGTAAACAACCGCAACGGACGTTGTTGACAAGGCAAGAGCGGCAATTTGCGACTGCGGCCAGGTCCACCCAAGAGCATAACGGCTGAATAGAAGGATTCCGGAAAATGGGATAAGAAATCCTGCCATTCCGATCCCAATGCTCGACCCGAAATGTTTTCGGATCACTTGGGGATCTACTTCAGCCCCTGCCAAGAATGTCAGCATGATGGAGCCAACGCCCGCCAGGTAATTGACCCATGGAGTTATGCTGAGACCAACAATGTTTCCCGCGAGAAAACCGACGAAGATTTCGATGAGTGCAACGGAAATGCCTACCCGGATGGAGATGAGTGATGACAACAGGGCCAAGCCCATCCAAAGCGCAGAGGTAAGCCAGATGCTATCCACCGCCATGATTGATGCTCCTTTCGCCAATTAGAATGCGTTTTGCCTCGCTCTTTCTCTGAAAAAGTTCGGCTGGCAGGAGTCATCAGCTGATCAAAGCAGCAGTTACGGTGGACCCCATCACCCGACATGGAAATTACCGCCCCTTCTTTTGAATCTCTGCGGATTTCCGTTCTCAGGTTTTGTCCTTCACGCCACCTCCCTTCAGTGGATTTTCGAAAATCGCCGCCTTCCCGAGTTCAGTCTCGATTTCTAGAAGGCGGTTATACTTTGCAATTCGCTCGCTGCGGCAGGCAGACCCTGTTTTGATCTGTCCTCCTCCCATCGCAACGGCAAAATCGGCCAGGAACGTATCTTCCGTTTCACCGGAACGATGAGATATTACATAACCCCAACCGGCTTTCCGGCATAGGCTGATCGCTTCCATCGTCTCTGTAATGGTGCCGATCTGGTTCAGCTTGATCAGGACCGCGTTGGCCGTCTTCTCATGAATGCCCTGCTGTACGAACATGGGATTGGTGACGAAGATGTCGTCCCCCACGATTTGGATCCGGTCTCCCTGCGTGGCCGTCTGCTGACGGAATCCTTCCCAGTCGGTCTCCGCCAGTCCGTCCTCAATGGAAACGATAGGATATTTACTGATCCATTTGTCATAAAAGGTGATCATATCCCGACTTGTTTTCTTTCCCTGCCCCGACTTCAATAGGTTGTATATGCCGTTCTCATAAAAAGAACTGGCCGCTGGATCGAGTGCAATGGCAATGTCTTTGCCCGGCTTGTAACCGGCTTCCCAGATGGCCTCGACGATCACATCACATGACTCGTCGTTACTTTTCAGGTCCGGTGCAAATCCACCTTCGTCGCCGACGTTGGTTGCGTATCCCTTCGCGGCGAGAATGCCTTTCAGGGCATGAAACGTCTCAGCTCCATAACGAAGGGCCTCACTAAAGGAAGGAGCGCCCACTGGCATGATCATGAATTCCTGGAAGTCGACGCTGTTGTCGGCATGCTTGCCACCATTGAGGATGTTCATCATGGGGACAGGCAGGCGCAGCGCCCCGAAACCGCCCATGTAGGCATAGAGGGGAAGGCCCGCCGCCATCGAGGCCGCCCGAGCGACAGCCATAGAAACACTCAGGATCGCGTTGGCCCCCAGCTTTGCCTTATTCGTAGTCCCATCCAAGAGGATCATGAGGCGATCAATCTCCGCCTGCTGAGTGGGGTCCATATCAATCAGAATTGGTGCGATAAGTTCCTTCACATGGGCAACCGCCTTGAGGACTCCTTTGCCTCCGTAACGGGTCCGCCCACCATCTCTGAGTTCAATGGCTTCGTTTTCCCCGGTGGATGCCCCAGAGGGAACAGATGCGGATGCGGTGATGCCTCCAGTCAGAGTAACGTAGGTCCGGATGGTAGGGTTTCCTCGAGAATCGAGGATTTCAATAGCATTGATGGCTTTGATCTTCTGGTTCATGGCGTTTTCTCCGTTCTGATGATGATGGAACCCATCGTTCAGCATGCGGGTCCCTCATTTCTGTCGATTGCATTGATAAGACCTTGGATCGTTTCCGTTTGGTCCTCCGTCCGAGACAGGAGTCCCTCGATGGTTTCGATCTCCTCCCGGATGTAGCGGGAGGCCTGCTTTCTCATGTCCTCAATGGTTCGATTTATACGTTCCTCCCAGGAATTCGACAGGCGGGAGAAGTTCACCTCTACCTGTTTGGGAATCTGGGCTAGAAAATGGCGTTCGAAGAACCTCCTGAACAGGACCATAGGAATCAGGAACCACAGAAGGTCGTAGTTGAACTGGAAGGTATGCCCTACCTGGATGTCCGGCCGGGAGGGCTCGTCTACCTCGATGTTCCACTGCGCCGTGGCCATCCGGACATCCAGGACCCGCTCTATGTTACCCTCCAAAATGGCCCGGAAGGACTTCAAATATCGATCCAGGGCTGATTGAGTCTTGAGCAGCGTGCCGAAGAAATTCCGGTTTTCTCTCTGGGAGATCTCTTCCAGTTCCTCTGTCAGGACGTCACGAAGCCACTCCTCATATCGGCGCGACAGTTTCCAGAGGTTCCCATGCCAGCTGGCCATATCGTTCGCGAGTCGGGCGGCAAGCTTCTCTTTAAGGGGTCTTTTGAACTGGTTCAGATACTTGTCAATATTAACCCGGGTGTAGCGGCAGGTCTCCCGGGTCATGATCATCAACTCCTCGTCGATCTGGGTGATGTTGGATTTCTCCCCAAGAATCTGGTCCCGGAGGGCCTGGCGGTCCTCATCGGCACGGAGGGAGGTTTTGAGGGCGATGTCTAAGTAACTCGAGCAGCTTCCTGCAAGGGACCGGATCTTGTAATGGAGGATCCGGATAAACTCGGAGTCTCGATTCCTAGCCAAGGGAGTGAGGAGTTCTGTTTCCAGCCTGTTCTTGAGAAGATCCGTATCCTGGCGGTTGGAGAAGAGATAAATTGGAAATTCGCGGTTTAGTTCCTTTTTCAAGGTTGCTTGGAAAAAGCGCACCACCTCGTCCTGTTGAGCTGGCAGTAGTAGGTCCACCTTTGTAAGGATCAGAACGATTTCGGGCGTGTACCGGAGAACTTCTCGAATCAGAACTAGGTCTTGATCTGAGAGAGGCCGATCTGCGCTGATGGCCAAGAGCGCAGATCCCACTTCCGGAAGCCAGTTCTCCGAGGTCTCCATGTGGTATTTAAAAACGCTCCCCAGACCCGGTGTATCCACAAAACGGAGTCCCCAATATCTGTCCAGCGAGGGCAGATCGATATCAACAACCGCCACGTCTTTTTCATTGTTTGGATTTTTCGCTTCGGAAGTGAACTCCTCAAGACAATCGAGGGAAATCTCTGTCCGAGTCCCATCGAAATGAGACACGACAGCTCGCTCCTCGGGACCATGCATAATGCGGGTGATAACCGTTGTCACCGGAATGACGCCCACAGGCAACAAACGGCGACCGAGAAGGCTGTTGAGAAAGGAACTCTTTCCTGCCTTGAACTGACCAAAGACGGCTACATCGATGATAGGACTTTTCGCAGCAAGGCCTTCGCAGATGTCAAGAGTCCGCTCAAGGGAGACTAGGTGAAAACGGGAGACAGCCTCGCGAATGGGAACGAGAATCTCAAGAAAACTGGGCGAGGTGGCGGAGATGGTCTGTTCGACAGAAGGCATAAAAAAGCTCCTCCAGGATTCGTGTCCTGCAGGAGCCTTTCCCCCTGCTGGACACATCGTTCAAGCAGGAGTCATTAGCCCCAAGGGCGGTTCTCGGTGAACTCCATCACCATGTATATCTTTATCTGAATTCACGAGAACTTGTCAAGTATCTTAAATGAATTCTTCCCTAGAGGCGTTCGAGTCTGACGATCCCTACACATCAAAGTTATCGACAATATGGTGCTTTCGGGAGACTCAAGAGACACCCACATTTGGGACATTTTATTTCCACCCTCTTGACTTCGCCCTTCATAAGTAGTCGATGGCAGCGAGGGCAGCGGATTTCAGGTAAAGAAAGAGGAGGGCTGGCAGGATTGATGGCGACATGGGTGTTACCATTCACCTCTTTGGCCGTAACGATATTTCGAAGCCCCATCATTAACCACCTAAAGACTCCAATAGGTCCTTTACCCGCTGTTTGTTCTCTTCAATCAGTTCCGACGTAAGGTTAGCCGGAGGCATCTCCCTGCTGACGGCAAAGGCATGGGTAACGTGACTGCCTGCCTCTCGTTCCCCCCCTATTCTTTGCCTTTCCTCCCTCTGTTTCAGTCCCTGCTCTGCCGATCGTCGAGCCTCCCGGGCCTCCCGTTCAGCGATCGAGATCATGATCTTCTTCAGGTAGTTGTGGTTTTCTAGAGGGTCGTCAAAATGGCGGTGGACGATGATGTTCAGGGCCTCGGCAATCCCCTGAGTGCTGATCCGGTATGTGCGGCGGTTGTAGGTGAAGGCTTCGGCATGGAAGAGGTTCTTCATTTCTTCCTGCAGGACCCTGGTCTTCTTTGCCCGGGACCGCATAGGCCGGATGCTGAAGAGTTCCGTGTAGGCCCAGACGAGGAGGGCATGCATCCCGAAGACTGTCTGCATCTTGATGATGGCCAGGAGATCTTCCTCCAGCCGGATCTCCAAGTAGTCGCATTCCCTGGAGCAGAAAGGGCACCGAAATTTCATCGTTTCAGCTCGTACTCAAATTTCTCGCCGGGCTTCCGTGTGGCGCCGATCAGGAAGAGCTTCGTGTCAGGCCATTTCTCGACTGCATCGCGGTCCAGGCTCTTGACGGTCTTGATCACATCCGTGAATCCCAACTCTTCGCACTTGGCCAAGGCGGTCTTGGGAATGGTCACCTTGTCGCCGGACTCTCGGATCAGGGTGCCATTGAGCAGGCGGACGACGTCCGTCCCATCGAAGAGGGCCGCTTTGTTCGCCTTCATGAGGCCCTGGAGGGCTTTCCCGTCCCGTTCCACTGTAGCCTTCATCGGGGCCATCATCCCTTCGTAGTGGGCCTTCAGGCGTTCGACTTCCCCATTAAATTGTTCCGTCAAGAGGTCGATGCCCGTCTGTGAGACGGCGATGGCCAGCAGCAGTTCCTCGGCCTCGCTCCGGACCTTCTCGATCGGTTCATGCTGCTTCTTCACGATTCCCCTCCATGCCCAGCTTGATCTGCCCCAGGTAGTTGGGGAGAGAGATCTTCTTGATCCTGGCGTTCCTGGACAAGATGGACAGTGCCCGCCGTTCCCCACGGCGGAGGTAGTCCGTCAGCTCGCTTCCCGCCGCGGCCAGGTAGTACCCTCCGCCGCTCTGGGACGACACGGAGCAAATGGGAACCCCTTCTTCCCGCAAGATCGTCACGAGATGGCGCAGATCCCGGGTGTCGTTGATCTTGTGGTTCCAGGGACGGCCGAAGACCGCCTCGTACAACTCCGCCATGCCCACGGCATTGTGGGCGCCGATATGCTCCGTCAGCTTACCCAGGAGACGCATCCGGTTGTCCGGGGTATTGATGAGATTCTCTGCCATGATGAAACCTCCCTTTCCAGTCAGGTTGTCGCCGATTCTGTTTCCTTGATCTTCCCCAGGACGGCCAGGAGCCTCTCCAGCTTCCCGGCGTCCCGGCACCAGGCAAGCTGCCCGGTCCCGCAAATCCGCTCCGCCAGGCCCGCCAGGCGTTTCTCCCCGTTTTGGATCTCTCCGGCCAGCTCCAGGCAGCGGGATCGCAGGGCCTCGATGTGCTCCTCCCGGCCGGCGGGGTGCCGCGTCTTGACGGGTTTCCAGCCGTAGTGCTTCAAGAGCTTCACCAGGTCTTCCAACTGCTGAAGTGTAAGATCCGCCGCCGTGGAGACCTTGAAGGCCCGGAGGATCATCTCGTACTCTCCCTCGTTGAGCCCCATTTCCTTCCGGGCGATGTGGATCTTGGCCAGGAGCCCCCGACGTTGCTTCGCCTGGGCATCCGACCGGATGGGTGGTGGTCCTTTCTGTTCGTGAATAGGGAAGGGGAAGGTCGTCCCGGGGATCGTCGCGGCATTCATTCCATGACCTCCAGGCGGAAACGGTTCGTGTCGACGACCCGGTACAGGGCTTCCCGGCCGTAACTGGAGGATCGGGCGCGGAAGCCTTCCCGTCTCAAGTGGCCTTCCTGGAGGAGACGGCTCACGAGCTTGTCGATATGGCTCCGGCCGGCTCCGGTCATCCGTTCGATGTCTGAAACGGCGAAGGATTCCTGGAAACTGATCATCCGCATGGCCTTGAGGATCTTGTCCTTGTTGTCTCCCGGCTTTGCCTTCAGACGGACACCGGCCACAAAGCGCCACCGGGTCGCAGTTTGTCGCCGAATATGTTTGTCATGAACAACGGCGATCTCCCCGCGGCGGGCAAAGTCTCGGAGGGCCTTCTGGACCTGGTCGCGGTCCTTGCCCCGGGGAACGTCCATGCCGTCGCAGATCTGCTTTTTCGTGAAGGGGCCTCGGCGGTTCCTCATCCATTCCCGCATGCGGCCGGCCATGCCTGTCTTAGGCGTTCCGGAGGACATCTTTCGCCATATCCAGGGTGCATTCATCGAGACCCGAGGCCTTCAACGCCCGCTCGACGCCGATGGCCGCCGTCAGGACCGGCCGCCAGTCGCCCCGGCCATGCTTGTGGATCAGGGCCGCCACGTCGGGCGTCAGTTTCAGCTCCAGGCAGCGCTTGAAGAAGAAGGCCACGTCCTGCTGGGTCACCGGGGTGAACTCCATCCGCCGGCGGATCCGGCTGGCCAGGCGCCGGCGGGACTCGATCTTCCCCTTCAGCTCGTCCTCGCCGATCAGGACCAGGGGACAGGCGTACCGCTCGTTCAGGTTCCGGAGCATCTCCAGAATGGACATGGGAAGGAGATCCGCCTCGTCGATGAAGATCAGGCGGCGTTCCTTGGCCATCTCCTCGCCGATGACGGCCAGGCAGGCCTCGGACCGGACCGGCCGGACCTTTCCCAGCTCGAAGGAGATCTCCCGGAGGACCATCGCCGGGGTCCGGGTATTCAAGGGAGGGATGTAGACCGCGCTGGAATGGACGGCGTAGTGTTTGGCCGCCTCCGTCTTTCCGCGCCCCGCCGGGCCGGTGACCATCGCCAGGGACGGACCCGCCAGGGAGGAGGAATCCTCCATCTCCTGGCAGAGGGACCGGAACTTGTTGACGTTCGCCGTGTCGATAAATTCGTTTTTCATTCAGCCTCCATAAGAAACGTAAGAGTCCCAATAGTCCCGCTGTCCTTCCGTGAGACCCGCCATGTAACGGGTCCGGAAGGCCTCGTCCTCCTCCGCCAGGGTGCCCCCGGCCTGGAGGAAGTTCATGATCCATTCGAACCGGCTGAAGTCGTCCAGGAAGTAGGTCGGACGGCCCGGCAGGGGTTTCGATGCCTTGGCCGGCAGGGGGACCCCCTGCTCCATCCGCTCGACTGCCCGGTCGAGCTCTTCCTGGCTCAGGGGCCGGTGGAATTCTTTCTGCTCAATGGCCCGGCGCTTCCGGTCCTCGCCGATGATCGCCACCGCCCGTTCCATCTCGGGGACCTTGGAGTATTCCCGGAAGTCCGGGGCCAGGGAGGAGATCCGCTTGAACTCCTCGGCGAAGCGTTTACGCCGTTCCCGCTTCTCGGCGATCTTCCGGGCAGCCAGATCCATGTCCTTCATGCTGGACCGCTCCACCGGGACGGCGGTGCAGAGGTATCGGCCTCCCCGGAAGACGTGGAGCTCGTCCATCGTCATGGGGTTGTACCGAAGGTCGACCTTCTCCTTGTGGAGTTCCAGGAGGGCGTCGTGTTCGTAGAAATCGTTGTCGAAGGCGATCCGGCCCATGTGGACGGTCCGGCTGCCCCGGGCCAGGAAGATCAGGTCCGCCGCCTCGGCGGAGATCATCCGGGGGCGCCATCCTTCCTCATAGCAGGCCTTCAGGCAGTCATAGGGGGTGGCCTCTTTCGGTCGCGGCTTCCAGGACCATTCCCGGAGGACACCCCGATGGGTCTTCTTCCGGTTGTAGTGGTCGCAGGCCTTATACAGTGCCAGGGCAAATTCCCGGGCTGTCAGGAGCTTGCCCGCCTTGGCCAGGGCCTGAGCCTCCTGGTGGTCGATGTCCTGGGCGTGGATGTCGTCGGTGAGGCGTTTCGTGTGCCCGGGGAGGGCCAGGCGGCTGGCCATGATCGTCTCCAGGTTGTCGAAGGACTTCTCGATCATCTTTGCCTTGGCGTTCTTGACGACGGCCTTCCGGTGAGTCCCCGGTAAGATGATGTTCGGGGCGATGTCCTCCCCGTCCAGGTCCAGGACGTCCATCATGACCTCGGAGGTGCGTTCCCATTCCATCCCCAGGGAGCGGAGGTTTGCCAGGATCCCCGTCAGGAACTTCGAGCACTCGGGTTTGCCGTTGTCGGTGTAGACGCTGGTGAAGGCCCCGTAGCAGGCCACACCGATCCGGAGTGCCAGGCCGATCAGCCAGGCGTCGTACCGGCGGTCGACCGCGGCGCCGTAGATGACCCGGGTGCGGAGATCCTGCCAGAGGTAGCCTTCCGGTCGGTAGACCTCGCCGGTCTCCTCGTCCACCACCCAGCGGTCAAAACGGTGCTGGTCGCCGACAATGATTTCGAAGGGGGCCAGGTCGGAATAATCCCGGAGGACCGGGGGCAGGACGTTGTCCAGAGCCCGGAGGCCGCCCTTCTGCATGGCCTCCATCAAAGGGTTCCATCTTTTCTCGAACCACCAGTTGGCGGATTCATACCCGCCGATCCGCCAGCCTCGGCGTGTTGCCTCGACCACCAGGATATCGTACAGGTCCCGGCGCTTCATGGCTCGGTGCTCCCGTTTCGCGCAGAGGGAGATCCAGAAGTCCAC
Organism: Syntrophaceae bacterium; assembly: GCA_013177825.1. Classification (NCBI taxonomy): domain Bacteria; kingdom Pseudomonadati; phylum Thermodesulfobacteriota; class Syntrophia; order Syntrophales; family Syntrophaceae; species Syntrophaceae bacterium. Next base: position 165,323 of record JABLXX010000006.1, on the reverse strand, counting down.
CGCCTCCGGGGACCACTTCCGGGGCTGGTCCTTCGATGATTTCCGGTGGCAGATGCCGGCGATGCCCCGCTGGTCGTACTTTTTCATCCAGCGGTAGATCGCCTGCCAGGTGACGCCGTGCTTGAAGGCGACAGCCTCGATCCACTTGCGCTTGCCCTTTGTCCAGATTCGGGGGACCGTCTCCGCCTCCCGGAGGATGGCGAGGATGTTCCGGACCCGCTCATTCTGCAGATCCTGTTCACTGATGGCCGTCTCGGGGGTCCAGGAGGGGCGCTTCTCCGTCAGGGCCTGGGTCAAGGTGGGCAGTTCCATCGGCGCCGGCGCCGGGCTTCCCTCTTGCCGGAGAACCTCGACCGCCTTGGCCGCAGCCGTGGGCGCCAGGACAGGGAGCAGTTCCGGGCGGGCGCCTTCCTTATTAATAATGGCCTCCTGGATGTCGGCCGGGAGGGATGCGAGGGGGTACTCGTTTTGAGGGCCGCCCTTGCCGTTCTTGATAACAAAGGTCCAGTTTTCCTTCTTAGCCCGGCGCAGGATGGTGACCCGTGATGCGCCGACGATCTCTGCGACCTGTTTCGCCGTGTACGTCTGTTCCATCATCTCCTACCTGTTCAGGACGTTGACGATGACGCCCAGGAAGTATCCCGATGCGAAAAGGAGGAAGCCCCGGATGATCTTCGCCAGGGCGGGACTCACAAAAAGCCGGTCCGTCCAGGCCACGACCCTGCCGGCCAGATCCTCCCAATCGATGCGCTGGATCCCGGTCTCGGTCTTGGCCATCATGCGTGCGATCTCTCTCGCCGTCATCGCTCTGCCTCCATTTCCTTGAGGAAGGTCATCCGCTTCCGCTTTTCCGCCTGCTTCTTTGCGATCTCCTCTTCGATCCGCTGGATCTCTGCCCGCAGGGCCTCGGGTCCGGGGAGGACGAAGGCGCCGACGAGCTGTCCCAGGAACCGGAGGGGCTCCTGGGATCCCGTCGCCGCGCAGAAGGCAGGCAAAAAAACAGCCGGAAAGCGGTGTCCTTCCTTGGACTCCGCCGTCCAGCTGTCGATCATGGTCTTGGTGATGTCCTGGCCGACCAACTCGCTCATCCGCGCCGCCACCTGGTAACGGGAGAGGGGGCAACAGCGGAGGGCTTCATTCAGGACTTCCCGGTATTGCCGGTCGATGTCCAGGCTTCCGGGCGGATTAAAATGCTCCGGGGGCTCAGATTGGGCGGTTTCCAGGATTTCGAAGATGGAAAGCTGGTGAATGTCTATTCTTTTTTTGTTATTTGACATTGCAGCACCGCCGAAAATTGGTTAAGACAGCGTTACAAAATTCAGTTAGGCAGCTCTTCTTTCCACCGGTTTGCACGCAGGCCGGCCCGGTTTCCTCGGGCCGCCGCATAAATAGGCCGAGGGCCAAATCAGCCCCAGGGGGGTGTTGATGGCCTCGGAAATGGCCTTCCGGATACGGTGGGAGACATTCATCCCCTCGATGATCCGATGGACGGCGGTTTGTGAGACGCCGACCCTCCGGGCGATTTCAGCCTGGGTTACGCCAGCGCGAAGCAGGGCGATCCGGATGTCGCCAGCAGTCATATCCATTGATTTCGGCTTCCTGGTAACTGACGGGGTGCGCTTCTTGCCGCCCATGAAGGGCCTCCCTTTTTTTAAGTGAGGATTAGCTTATTGAATAAACCCAATATACCAACATGGGTGCATAGTCAAGCCCTTTGTGGGTGAACAACGTTGACGGCCCGGCATTTTGGCGAGAACAACGTTAATTGACTGAATATATTAATCTATATGACGATGAACAACGTGAACAACGTTCGTGAACAACGTTGTTGGCAACGTTGTTCACCTATCATGGTCATTGGGAAAAGAAGGAATGAAGAAGAAGACTGCAAGAGAAGGTGAATTTACAAGCCTTCAAGGACGATTGATCTGGCTCCGAGAGGGTCGTAACCTGAACATGCAGGAAGCCGCACAAGCCCTAAGGATTCCATACCGGACATATCAGAATATTGAATACGGAAGAAACAAACCCAATGCAGATAATTTAATAAAGTTCGTTGACTACTTCGGTTGTACTTATGAATGGCTGCTCACCGGCGAGGGGCAGCCATTTTCATTAATGGACAAGAAGACCGTGGCGCCTGATTTCCCCCCGGACGACTTCGTCTTCATTCGCCAGGTTCGTGGAAAGATCAGTGCAGGAGGCGGTTTCTCACCTGACAATGCCGTGGATCTGATGCTTGCCTTCCGGAAGGACTGGATCAAGCGGAAGGGCAAGCCCGAGAACATGTCCCTAATCAAGGTCCAGGGTGATAGTATGGAGCCCACACTTCTCTCCGGCGATCTGGTCTTGGTGGACCACAACAAGACCTCCATCGCACCCCAAGGTGGGATTTACGCAATTTCCATAAATCATGAAATCATGATCAAACGTGTCCAGATCCTTTTCCCTGAAGGCCGACTTCGTATCATCAGCGACAATAAGCAGTATGAACCGATTGAAGCACCAGTAGACCAAGTTCGGGTCAACGGGAAGGTGATTTGGTTCGGGAGGGAAATAGAACGGTAAGTTGAGCCTTCAAAAGGAGGTAATCCAAATGAAGTATGCAGGACTTACAGATGATCCAGAAAGAAGAAGACAGGAACATGGAAACCCAAAGGATTTTCTAGTGGTTATGGAATTCGAATCAGAAAGGGTAGCTCGTTTGTGGGAGGTAGCAATGTTAAGGCAAGGTTACAAGGGTGATACAGGAGGTAAGGGTTGGAAATATGGATATACTTATTCAGTAACCCCAAAAACCAAGGAATAACTATTGATTAATAGTCAAAGGGGAATAATATGACAGTAAGAGCTCGATTTACGTTTGTTGTCAAGGAATATGCTAACGGTACACCTTGGATTGCTTTTGAACCGTTAGATGCTCAATTGACAGGGGAGGGCCTTCCATCGGGGATATTTGGTTTTGATCTACCGGAAGGCACATCATATGATCGAGCACGAGAAATAGCAGATTTCTTGGACGACAACATTAGTCATTTTTCTTTTACCTCAATTCCATTGAGTTAAACTTTATCAATCAAAATATTATGGGCGTCTTTGCGATTTCCATCAAACACGAGATCATGGTCAAGCGCGTTCAGATCCTACTGCGGGAAGGCCGCCTCTGCATCATCAGTGACAACAAACAATATGAACCGATCGAGGCGCCCGTGGACCACGTTAGTGTCAATGGGAAGGTTATCTGGTATGGGAGAGACTTGGAGACGTGATAAAATATTGAATGTTGGTAGCATCTATAATAAATATAGGAATATACAATGAAATGGCAACGCGAGAATAGAAATGATAGCGGATTCTCAATCCCGGACACGTGGCTATGGATACACTACTATGATGCTTTATCCGCGTTGTTTAGAATAGAAAATTCCCTTAGAACTTTTGTATTTCTTGTTCTTAAAACAAATGTTGGTGAATCATGGTTGGAATTATCAATCGCAAGCGACGACGGATCAAACACAACTATAGGTGCATTGGCAAAGAAAAGAATAGTACAAGATGAGACCTTTGGATACCTTGGTTACAATATTAATTCGCCATTGATGCATTTGACAAGCGGTGAACTAGTAGGGCTTATTACAGCAGAGCCATATTGGGCATATTTCAAGGAATATTTCCGAGCTGCCAAAAGAGTTGTAACCCTTAAATTGCAAGAGATAGGCAACATTCGTAATTCACTGGCTCATTTTAGGCCGATAAAACCTGATGATGTCGAAGTCGTAAAGCAAAACGCTACACAAGTACTATCGGGAATAGAAAATGCGTTAATGGAGGCATTACGTTGTAGCGAGAGGGTCCCAACAAATACGATAGATGAATGGTACAAAGAGCTCGGAACCCTTGGCTCCGAATATTGCCAATTTCTTTTTCATCAAAGTGTAAATAGGAATTGGATAAAAATCACTCTTGAATTTCGAAGCAAGGCTGTTGTTGAACCTCAAGAAATACGAGCGCCATCAGTGTACTTTGAGGTGCTTACTTTAGATACTCCCCAAATAATAAATATGTTTGACGAAATAAAAGCACATTTAACGATCCTGACAGAGGATCGGCATAATCCCAGTTGGATAGCTAAACCTTGTCTTTCGTATGGGAAAAATCTTCATTTTACATTTGCGGCGAAAGTATTAGCAGAAAACTATAGTTCTCTAAAATCTGGATATGAAAAACTTTTACTTAAGATTGCGCAGGAAGCTGAACTAATTAAGGCAGATCACCTTGCTCGTGGAGAAATTGTCCGTTTAGTTCAAATGAGGGCAGATCAAAATAAAACGCCCAGTGACAGAGTTTACTGGAGGTATGACCTCATGAAGTTGGCGCGTCCTGTACAGCCCGACGATCCCCCTGAGTATTGGGGCACGTTTTATTCTCCAGACAACGATATGATAACGTCGACAGAAAATTTCCCTTGGATGCCTGTTGCAATATGTGAAATTGAAGTTCCATTTTGATTATCCGTGAAGCATGAGATCGTTTCTGAAGCAAAGGGGATGATAGGATGTTTGGCCTTGGGGTTCCCGAGTTAACGATTCTATTTATAATACTCTTGGTTTACATATTAATAAAAGGGGCTTTTAAAGGGAAATTGTACGGAATCAATAATAAGGTGGGTATTGGAAAAAATAGTAGAAGTTGTTTAGCTTGTAGATACAAAGGCAATATGAAGACATGGCTTACTCATTATGGATTCCCACAATTTATTTCATTATTAGGGCTTCTTTTTTATGTGATTCCTGGATTAATATTTATTGCATGGGCATGGGGAAAATACAAATGCCCACAATGCGGAACTCTTGCGAAAAACATACCTCTAGAGAATATTGAAACTAATATGATAGTATCGGAAGAAATGAAAAAATGTCCTTACTGTGCGGAGATGGTAAAATATGAGGCAATAAAATGCCGCCATTGTGGGTCGAGCATTTAAAGGTGTGAAGAGAATATTATAACCATATTGTTCCTTTCTAATTCGTCTTGTATGGAGGCGTCTAATGGTTAAAGGTTCAGATGTGAAGGAAAAGAAGGATGGAACGGTCGTAATAATCGGAACCGATAAAGGGAAAAGTTCCAGAACCAATGATAGTCTGGGTGGCTATCGTGAGCGTAAAGCTGACCCTGTAATGGATACCATCCCTCCACCACCGCCTCCAAGCGAAAAGAATGAAAAATGACAATAAAAGATACAACTATTGGTCCCGTACCGACAAAGAGGACGCCTTATAGTGACCTTTTATTTGGAGTTCGTAGATCAATTCGATACCATCTACGGCGGAGAAGGTTTTTTGATCGCTTCAATCAGACATGCAAATTTCTTTCAGCCCTGTTTGGAACGGCTACGATCTCCACAGCCCTGTCACAGGCGGGCTCGGGAATTTTAATATCCTTTGCAGCCCTAGTCACGATATTTTCAGTACTCGACCTTGTAGTTGGATCCGCCCAAGCCGCGCGCTTGCATGAGGATTTTGTGAGGAAGTTTGTTGATCTAGAAAGAGAAATACATCTTACTGAATCAAATAACATGGAAAGAGTCCTAGAGCTTACAAATCAACGGCTTTCAATCGAACAGGACGAGCCTCCGATACTGAGAATCCTTGATTTGATCTGCCATAATGAAGTGTGCCGCGCGTTTGGATATGATGAACGGTATCAAGTGAAGATCACTTGGTATCAGCGTGTGCTTTGTCATTTTCTGGATCTTGGGGAGCAGTCGATTACTCCACCAACGTGCGCCTGACACCACCGTCGCGTAAAAATATTGTCGCCGAATTCGTTGTTCGATTTGCACCATTTCAGAATAATGTGAACTTCGACAATTGCCTTTTGAGCGGTATCCGGATGCGTGTGGCGTACGGATTCCATAATTTATAACTAGTCAACATTCCTAAAAAACAAAATGTTATTATCCTAGATTATCCCGCTTGTTCCCACCTGATCCCAGTTGTCACAGAATATGTTAGCCCCTACATCTGTCTTGCAGAGTCTGCAGACGGATTCCGGCGAGTTGTGCTAAGGCGTCCGCGCAGTTCATCGATCTGCTGTTGACGTTCCGTCCGTTCCTGAACCCGTTGCCTGTCCAAAGCGCGCAAATCGTCGCGGAGGCGTCTCCGATTGGCTGCAAGCTCTTGATCACGTTCACGTCCATGTGCCTTTATTTCCTTGATGGCCTCTCTTAGCTGTCGCTCGTTTTCCTTTTCCATTTCCATCGGCTTGCCTCCTTCAACGGCTGCCTTGAATCGCCCCCAAGCGGCTTGGCGGCTGATACCCATGGCTTGACCAATTTCATCCCATGTGGCGCCATCAGCAATCGCTTCGCGTGCCAACGCGGCTTGCCATTGCGCCCACAACGGCCAGAACTCCTTTGTGGCATGTAGCGCAATGAGCGGGTTTGAATGTCTCGTGCCGTCATTCCAACACTGCTCCAACTCACGCGGTATCTGTCGATCCATTTTGTCAACCTCCTGTTTACAACAAACACAAATATGCATCTAATTGTCAATCTAAAATTGACAGAACTTGAGATACTCATCACGGTCATGTCAGCCGGTTGGCCTTTTCATGATTTGACGTTTCACACCGCCTGACTGTGAAGTAACTGCGAACCAAAATTTCAGGGAAATAGCGGAAAGAACCAGGAAGGTCCACTCCTTGAGTAACCGCTTTCCGCAATATTGCCGGCGAAGCATGGACCGCGCGGCGGGTTTGGATTCAGGGGGCTTCGACCTGAGCGGCAAACTGCCGCTGGGTTTTGTCCGGCAAAAAAAGTATATATATGGAACCGTTTTGAATGAAGATACTGGATCTCTGCATCCGGATGGCCTGCCTTCCGGGAGCCGGTCCGGATTCCCGGATGACCCCATAAAATCGTCGGTCTCCTATAAGGTGTCGCCATGCGGGTCCTTTTGATTTCAGCGAACACGGAGCAGATCAACATCCTTCCGCTCCCTCTGGGATTGAATTGCGTGGCCATGGCGGTCCGGAATGCGGGGCATGAGGTGCGGCTCCTGGACTTGATGGTCGAGCGGGACTACCACTCGTCCGTCCGGGAGGTCGTTTTGGAGTTTTCTCCGGACATCGTGGGCATCTCGGTCCGAAATATCGACGACCAGGAGATCGAGGGAACGAGGTTCCTCCTCGATCCGGTCAAGCGTGTCGTCCGGGAGTGTCGCGATGCGACCGAAGCTCCGATTGTTCTGGGGGGAGCCGGGTACAGCATTTTCCCGGAGGCCGCCCTGGAGTACCTGGAGGCTGACATGGGGATCCAGGGGGAGGGGGAAGCGGCCTTTCCTCTTCTCCTGGACCGGATCGAGAGGAAGGAAAGCCTGGCAGGAACCCCGGGTCTACATGTCCGGGGCCTCGGTCTCATGGGTCCGCGGATGTTTGCCGATAATCTGGACGCTCTCCCCCTTCCGGACGCAGCCCTGTCGGCTCTTTCCGCTCCCGACCATAAGGAATGCTGGATGCCGATGCAGTCCCGGCGGGGTTGCCCCATGGATTGCAGTTACTGCTCCACGGCGACGATCGAGGGTCGTGCTGTCCGAAGACGGAGCCCCGAATCGTTTCTGAGAGGAATTGCCGCCCATGTCGAAGCGGGGTTCAGGCATTTCTATTTTGTTGACAATACGTTTAATCTTCCCCGGGCCGATGCACGGGAAATCTGTACCCGGTTGATCGAAAGCAGACTGGGCATATCGTGGCGATGCATCTTCTATCCTGGCAGCGTGGACCCGGAACTGATCAGGCTCATGGCGGGGGCGGGCTGCACGGAGGTAAGCCTGGGATTCGAAAGCGGCTGCGAGAGCATCCTGAAGCGGCTGAACAAGAAGTTCGGCCCCGATGATGTACGGCGCTCTTCGGACCTGCTCCGAGATGCAGGCATCCGGCGGATGGGGTTCCTGCTCCTCGGGGGGCCTGGCGAAACCAGGGAGACCGTCGAGAAGAGCCTGTCGTTCGTCGACTCGCTGAATCTCGATTCGTTGAAAATCACGGTCGGAATCCGCATCTACCCTCATACTTCGCTGGCCCGGGATGCCGTCAGAGAGGGGTTGCTCCTTCCCGGGGACAACCTTTTTCGTCCCCGGTTTTACCTGGTCCCGGAACTCAGGGAATGGCTGCCGAATACAGTGAAGTGCTGGATGGCAGACCGAAGCAACCGGGTGTCTTGAAGAAATGATTCGATTTCAAGTGATCGTACCATTACCAACTCCGGGGAGTTTGCCGACGGGCAGTTAAGGCCGGTTTTTGCTGAAGGTCGTCGGTCCGCTAAACGAAGCCCGCAAGGTCGTCTCCCCGCACCATGAACGGAAGGTGGTCCATGATAACGCTACTCATTCTTGGCGTGCTTTTGTCGGTGTTTACCTTTTTTCTCATCAGGAGGGCGAAGGATTTGTCGCCTGGGGAGATTCTGGGCAATTACCTGAACGCCCTCATCGGCGGCCGGACGGAAGAAGCCTACAGCTACCTTTCGATAAAAGATCGCGCTGGCGAGACTCTGCCGGACTTCAAAATGCGCCGTTCCCCCGGCAGCGGTTTGATTGCCGAACTGATGGCGCGCAAGATATCCTTTACCATCGAGAAAGCCGACACGGTCGATGGGCAGGCAATGGCCGTTGCAACCGTTACGGCGCCGGATTTCGTAAAGATCATGGACGATGTATGGCATGATATGGGATCCGCTGGATTCCCGGCAGGCAACGTGGACGCTTTTCTCTTCGTGTGTCAGAAGCTCAGTCATTTCCTGGACAAGTACCGGCAGGAGGCGATCCCCATGCGGACGGACACGGCCTCATTCCGGTTGATCCTTGAAAAAAGCGGATGGAAAATCTGCGGGGAAGACCGCTAACCTCCTTATTCCCGTTGGTACCGGGATCCAAAGGGAAATGGATGCCAGGTGCGGAGCTGGAGATACGGACGGCGGCTTCAGGCCGAAGACCGCGGGTCCCTCCAGGAACTTGCGGCCATGGGGGGATTCAGAACCAGCGGGTGTTCTATCCCTGCCGGCTGCCGGTCATGGCGAAACCTTCATTGACGTACAAGAATAATTTCATCATATTGCCTTTCCATGAAAGCCATTTCCCATCATCCCGTCCCGTGGATCCTCGCCGTGTTGATGATTCTGCTGATCCCGCTGGGTACCGCTTCCGCGGAGGCGGCGATGCCTCGTGCCGTCTGGATCTGGGAAGTCGACACCTTCCGTCTGATCGACGATGCCGCCTTCGAAAAAAAGATCCTGGACGACCTTCAGGCCCAGGGGATCACCACCCTGTACCTCTACGCGGACTCCTACAGGGGGCGCCTGCCCATCGTGGAGCAGCCCGGGAAGCTTCAGGACCTGATCGCGCGGATGCACGATCGCGGCTTCAAAGTCGAGGCCCTCCTGGGATCCCTCTATCTGAACACCCCCGAGTACGTGCTGCCCGCAAAGGCCAACGTGGCGAGGGAAATGGTACAGCGGGTGCTGGATTTCAACCTCAAGTCCCCGGTGAAGTCGCAGTTCGATGCCATCCATCTGGATATAGAGCCCTATGCTCTGGTCGCCTGGAAGAAGAACAGTAAAGGGATCGCGCGTCTATACCTGGAACGGTCCCAGGAATGGGTCCGCATGGCGCGAAAGGCGCGGCTGGAGATCGGCGCGGCCATTCCTTTCTGGTATGACGGGCTGGAAGTCGAATGGCAGGGACATCAGCGCCCCCTTAATGAGTTTGTGCAGGACCTCTACGACTACGTCGCCCTGATGGATTACAGGAACCATGCCGAGGGCGAGGACGGCATCCTCTTCCACGCAAAACAGGAATTGGCTTATGCGACCAAGGTCGGGAAAGGCGTCGTGATCGGACTGGAAACCGATCAGGCCGAGTTGGATAAGCTCACGTTTCTGAATCTCGGTTCGGAAGCGCTGTCGCGGGAGATGGCCATCGTCGAGCGCGCCTGTCGCGAGCAGCGGGGTTACCGCGGACTGGCGATCCACCACCTGAAATCCTGGAGGCGCCTCAGGGGCCTTTCGTGAACATCCTGCCTTCCTGGCAGCCCGATTCCCTGCGGAGAGTATCTCTCCGGCCGGGATTTCCTCCCCGGCGGCACGGCGGCATCGTCTTCATCCCTTCCCGAATCGCCGACCGGTTTGTCAGAACCGGTATTTAAGCTCCAGCGACAGTCTCTGGTTGGTCATATCCCGCCGGTATTCCAGTCCATAGTAAGAAACAAGCGATACATTCTCTCCGGCTGACAGGGCGATCCCTGCGCCGGCGGTCAGGAAGCTTGCCGGACGGTCGTCACCGTACACGATGAAGTCATCGGGCTGAGAGCTGAGCCCCGCCGTGAGGGAGCGATTGTCCAGGGGGTAGTCGTAGGCCCATCCGGCCTGGAGGAGCGGCGTCAGGACCGCGGCCTCCCCGACGATGAATCTTTTCGATACATCCATGCCAAAATGACTTCGGAACGTGCGGTTCTGGACGGAATCGACGCGCAGATTGAGACTGCCGGCCCCGGTTTCACTGAAACTGCTCCGGTATTGATGGACATAATCCACGGCCAGGGTCAGCACGGCGTCGAGAACGTCGGTCGGGAGCCGGTATCCCAACCTCAGGCGGGGATTCACCTCCCAGCTTTCGGGACGGGAATCGGCTTCACGGACCAGGTAGGAGAAGGTGATCGGGCGGGAGGCGTCGCTCCTTGCGTATCCCCCGTTCAGGCCGGCCTGCACAAAAAAGTCGCGCTTCAGCCAGGCGGCGTACGTCCCGATTCTGGCGTAATCGGTTTGCGCTCCGCCGCCCCCGTTCGTCCAGGTCTGGATGCTGTGGATATAGCCGAAGGACAGGCCGATGAGGGTGCTCTGCCCGGCTTTCCAGTCGGCGCCGATGACGATTCCCTGGGAAACGGCATTGAATCCCAGAGCGCCCGCCCGTTGTATCCCTCCGGCCAGCCGCGCCCAGATATGGCGTTTTTCTTCCTGATTGCCTCCCTCGGGAAGGAAAACAGGTCCGGCGACTTGCAGGAATGCTGCAGTCCTGACCGGTTCCGGGATAAACGCAGCTGAAATCCGCTGATCCACTGCGTCGTTAACTGCCTTGCCGGTCTCGAGGGCATCCGCCGCGAGCCCGTTATAGCGGGACGGACCGATCTGGTCGAGGGCGTTGCGAAACGATTCGGAGAGAGCGGGGAAATAGAGCATGTCCAGATTGAGGTACACCGTCTCCAGGTCCGAGTAGGCCGTTGGTATTCTGGCGTCCAGGTAAGTTGCGATCCGGTTGGCGTTGCTGCCCGGGGCCAGCGTCCGGTAGCACAGGATGCAGGACGTGACGGTCTGCCGGTTGAAGAAGTTGTCCACCGGAACCCAGGGGGGGCCGATCAGCTTGGATTGCAGTGCCCCTCCGTCGCCCCAGCCGGCTATGGGCGCCGCGAGTCCGGTATAGATCAGGGACCCAGCCGGCACGAGCACCAGAGTCATGTTGGTGGGCAGGGAAGGGAGGGCGAAAATCTCGCGGACTTGGGCGGGCGTGAGGCCCCGCACCGTCGCTGCCCGCATGACCCAGGATCCGACGGGGTTCGAGGGATTGACAGGGTCTGTCGGGTTGTAGAATCGGATAAAATACTGGGGGACCGTGGTCTGGATGGTCGTGACGTTCGTGCTGGACTCAAAGGGCGGGATTCCTCCCAGCCTTGCATTCACCGTCGCGGCCGTTTCCACCGCGACCAGGGTGCCGAGGGGCTGCACCAGATTCCGCCAGTCCTCGCATCGTGCCGCGGAAAGGGGGACGCAGAGGAGAGCCCAGAGCAGGCACAGCAGGATGGGAATCTTCTTCAATAAAGAATCCTCATGGATCGAACGGGATCCACCATTTTTCGGTAACTTTTTTTCATGTGATTCGCGCGAGGCCGAAGCAGCGCCATTGCGTCTCAGCGGGTGCATCCGACAACGGATTCGGGAAGGGCGACCCACTGGCCTGGCATTGTACCGGAATACTGCAAGGATGAGGAATAAAAAACGGAGGCCGAACGGGTCCTCCCTGATGTTTTCCGGTTCCAGTCCGGTAACGGCGGATTGCTCCCGTTAACGAATGTCAGACGGGAGCTCCTGTCAAAGGCCTTAAAACAACGGCAACAGTGTCCGTATAAGGACACAAGACCATATATTGCCTGGTAAAAGTTCTTGCTTGATTCCAGGTCAACGATAACATGCTGTTTTAAATGGATATTATACTGAAAAATCTTTGGCACTCATTGTGCGTAATATCGGGCTGCGCGAAATGCGGGATATGGACCGCTTTCGGATGCGAGGTGTAACAGTCACTTGAAAGAGAGGAGGCAATGGGAATGGCCGACGTGTTCAAGGGTGTTGAACCAATCGTTTACAACAGCAAGATCAGTGTCCCCTACAGCTGGTGGGCGGGTGATACCGCAAGCAGGTTTTTCATCAGCTTGAGGGACGACCAGAAGATTATCGCCCCGCGTTGCGGGACGTGCAAGAAAGTATTCATGCCGCCCCGCAAGACCTGTCCGGAATGCTTCACGGAAAACACGGAATGGATTGACGTGTCCAGTGAGGGAACCCTGGTTTCCTACAGTGTCGCAAGGCGTCCGTTGGAGGCGATCCCGGCGGACAAGAAAGTTCCTGTCATCTGGGGGCTCATCAAGCTGGATGGGGCCGACACCGCCCTGCTCCACTATCTGGGCGACGTGAAACCCGAAAAAGTCAGTATCGGCATGCGCGTGAAAGCGGTTTTTGCCGACTCCCGGACGGGAACCATCCGTGACATCTCACATTTCAAGCCGGTCAAGTAGGGAGGAACCATGGATAAGGCAGCAATCATCGGCGTCGGAATGACGAAAATCGAGGCGAATAAGAATCGGGAGACCTTTGCCGACATGGCCTGGGAAGCGGTGAACAAGGCCCTCGCGGATGCAGGCATGACCATCGATGACATCGACAATGTCATCACGACCTCCAGTGACTTCTGGGACGGCCGCACCATCTCCTGCATGGCCGTAGCCGATGCCAGCGGCGCGGCGGATAAGAACACCTCCTGTGTGGAAGGTGACGGGACCTATGGCGCTTTTTACGGTTACACCCGCGCCCTGTCGGGTTCCTACAAAACGACTTTGGTCACGGGCCACTCGAAGGGTTCCCAGTGCATCTCCAGCCTGATCACCAACTCGTCCTTCGACCCGATCTACGAGCGGGGACTGGGCATGGACATGATTACGGCGTGCGCGATGCAAGCCAATGCCTACATGGACCGGACCGGGCTGAAGCCGGATGACATGGCGATGGTCTCGGTGAAGAACCACGGAAATGCGCTCAAGAATCCCCTGGCGCAGCTTCCCATGAAACTGACCGTCGACGATGTCATGAAGTCCGAGATGATCGCGGACCCGCTCCGCAAGCTTGACTGCTCGCCCGTGTCGGACGGGTGCTGTGCCGTGATCATCGCCCACGAGTCGGTGGCCACGAAATTCAAGCAGCAGCCCGTCTGGATCAAGGGGCTGTCCTTCTGTGCGGATCATTTCTTTTTCGGCGACCGCGACCTGGCCCGGAGCAAATCTCTCGCCGAAGCGGCCAAGAACGCTTACAGCATGGCCGGGATCAAGGACCCAAAGAAAGAGATCGACGTGGTGGAACTCTACGACGCCTTCACCTACCAGGAACTGCTCTGGCTCGAAGAGATGGGGCTGGCGGAATACGGAAAGGCGGCCGGTCTTCTCAAGGCGGGTCACTTCAACATGGACGGCCCCCTGCCCGTGAATCCTTCAGGCGGCCTGCTTGCGGGGCATCCCGTCATTGCCGCGGGGCTGTATCGAATTGCCGAGGTCGTCATGCAACTGCGCGGCGACGCCGGGGCGCATCAGGTGAAGAAAGCGAAAACCGGCCTTGCCCATGGCGTGAACGGTCTCTGTGGTCAGTCACACTGCGTCTGGATTCTGGACAAGGAAAGGTAGGAGGTAAAACCATGGCGAAACGAGTAGCAATCGTGGGGACGGGACAGACCTTCCACAAGAGCCATCGGCCGGATGTGAACGGTCAGGAACTCATTAATGAGGCGGTTCAGCGTGCGTTGATTGACGCCAATCTGAAGATGAAGGACATCAGCGCCATCCTCATCGGCAATATGGATCACTTTGAAGGGATCAACTATGTGGACTGCTGGAGCGTCGATGGTTCCGGCGGCGTCATGAAGCCGGTCATCAAGATCACCACCGGCGGTACAACGGGTGCATCCCTGGCCATCGGGGGCTACCATATGGTTGCTTCCGGCATGTTTGAGAAGGTTTTGATCATCGGCTGGGAGAAAAACTCCGAATCCGATACGACCGGCGCCATTACGACGGCCTTCGATCCCATCTGGGACCGGCAGGTCTTCGCCGGCGCCATCTCGGGGCTCGCCGCCGAAGCGCAGGGCTACATGGCGCGTTTCGGCGCCTGCGACCGGGATGCGGCGCGCGTCTCCGTGCGCGATCGGAAGCATGCGACGAACAACCCCCATGCGCAGCTCCGGAAAGAGGTGACGCTGGAAGAAGTGCTGGCCTCGCCGATGCTGGCTGACCCGATCCACCTGCTCGATGTCTGCCCCCGGACGGACGGAGCCTGTGCGGTCATCATGGCCAACGAGGACGTTGCCGGAAAGATCTGCTCCGTACCGGATTGGATCTGGGCCACCGCCGCCCGTCACTCCTACACCTATCTCGGCGACGGCGACTGGGGCCGGCTGACGAGCATGGAAAAATGCGCCAAGGAGATCTGGAAGAAAACGGGGATCAAGGAGCCGCGGAAAGAGATCGACGTCATCGAGATGTATCAGCCTTACTCCTTTGCCGGGCTCATCTGGATCGAGGACATGGGCATCGTCGGCCATGGCGAGGCGCCCCAGTACATCTGGGACGGCAACACCGACATGGGCGGGGAGCTTCCCGTCAATCCCTCGGGCGGCGTCATCGCCTGCAACCCCATCGGGGCGACCGGGCTCATCCGCTGCGCGGAGGCGGCGATGCAGGTCATGGGCAAGGCGGACGCACGACAGGTGCCGGACGTCAATTTTGCCGTCAGCACCGGATTCGGGGGCTGCATGTGGACCGATATGCTCCTTCACGGGAAGAGAAAACCCAATTGAGAGGTGAATGAATCATGGCTGAAAAAGAACAATTGATCATTGAATCCGGTGACGCGTCACAGCCTTTTGCATATGCGGTAGGGATGCACGGCAGCAAGTTTTTCGCAGAAACCCGTGACAACAAGCGCTTCATGGGGGTAAAGTGCCCCAAGTGCGGCAAGGTGTATATCCCGCCGCGGGGCGTCTGTGGCTCGTGTTTTGTGGAAATGAATGACTGGGTCGAAGTCGGCCCGAAGGGTGTGATCGGCACGTTCACCATTTTGCGCTTTGCCTTCATCGATCCGGAAACCGGGCACCAGAAACCGGTGCCTTACGGCTATGGGTTCATCAAGCTGGATGGCGCCGACACGCTGCTGCAGCACTATATCGATCTTGAGGATGAGAGCAAGGTCAAGATCGGCGCCCGTGTGGAACCGGTGTTCGCTCAAGAACGCAAGGGGAACACAAGGGATGTTGAATACTTCAGGGTCATAGACTGATTCATGGAAGAGTCTCCGGTCATCGAGATCAATGCCGCGAAGCGCATCCTGAGACAAAAGGGTGCGCTGAGCGGCGGCATCTTTACCGGAACGGACAAAGTCCGAAGCGGGTACGGCAACGGCGACTGCCTGTATTTCGACTTCCACCATCGGGTTTTTGCGTTGGCGGACGGAACGGAGCGGTTTCCCTGGGCTTCGCGTGACATTCTTTGCCGGCTTTCCGATGCATTGATGCAGGACGGTGTTCCCGATTCGGCGGCGGGCTGGAAGGATCTGATCAACCGCAGGGTCTATGCGGGACAGAAATACCAGCACAAAACGACATTCAGCTGTGTGGCCGTCAGCGGCGATGATAGTGAAATCGCCCTGACGGTGGCACACGGCGGTGACAGCGCCGTGACGGCCATGGATTCGGTCAGCGGTGACATTCTATTCCAGACCGAGCGTAACATGGTGTTTGCGGGACGGAGCCTGGAGATCGTCGATGTAACCGAACACCGTCTTGCGGGCGGGAATGTCCGGGTGATCCTTCACAGCGACGGATTCGACGATCTCTTTCGCTTCTGCGTCCGGCAGTCTGTCTTTGGCAGCCTATCGGACGCTTTCATCACCCTTCCGGTGGATTGCGTCGGTGACCGGTTGCACCATGTTCTTGGAGAACATGCCGGCCGGTTCGAGCATGACGACATCGCCTGCATCGTGATCGATCCGTTTCGCCTGCCCTGCATCGAGTCAAGCAGGGTGCTGATCGGGGGCACACAGCCCCATGAAGAGATGCACTATCGGGCAGGGAATGGAAACGGCCTTTCGGATCGATGGCTGTCACAGGAGAGATGGGCCGCGGTCGCGGATGCGTTTCTGAAACTTGGCATCACGATCCAGTAAGGCTGGAGAATCCGGAAATCTCGAAAGCGCCGGCCCGGACTCCCTCCCTTTCATTCAGTCCCTGGGAGCGGTTTGCTTGGGAGGGCGCTTCTTGAGCCCGTCGGGAACAGAGCCTTTCCTGCTTTTTGTCCGAATTCGCTTGTGCTGTGGCCGTTTCTTGTATCCTGTTTTGGGAACTCTTCTGTACGCTCCTGCCGCCGCTGCGTCCTGAAGTGCCTCCGCGGCCCTGGCGGCCGCGGCATCGGCAGCCGCCCTGGCCTCAGCGACCTCCTTTCTGAGCCTCAGGATCTCTGCCTCGCCGGTCTTTTTTTCCTCTGCTTTCCGCTCAGCCTCCATCCGGGCCTTCCATTCCCGCTCCTCTCCGGCTTGACGTTCCCGCCACGCTTTTGCCTGCTCCTTCTTCTCCTTTTCGATCTGGCGCCTTTCCTGGTCCGTCAGCTCTTCATATTCAATGATGGCGGCCGCTTTTTGGTCGCGCCGGTCGGGAACGGGCACGTTAGTGATGGTCACGGGCCCCTTTCTGTCCTTGTAGATGGAGATTTCTCCGGCGGCGCCGATGGCGGCTGCCATCAGGACGGTGATAACGACGAAAAATCTCATCGGGTCCTCCTTTGCCCGTCCGGATTGCCGGGCCGACGGGCTTTCTGAAACCGGAGAAGAAGGAGGGGACGGGCGTCTTCCAGAGATCGAGACCGATTGCAGTTGGAATCGCAAATGCCGGAGAGGGCCGGAGCATGCAGCGTCGCGCTCTGCAACGGCATATGGGATCATATGGCAACGGATTGCAATTGTCCATCAGAGGAATGCCTGTCTGATGTATCGAAACGCCTTGTGGATTCTCCGACAAGGCCTCCCTACCGACAGGTAGAGCCGGTTATCGGTTCATGATCGGAACAGGTTGCCGGCAATCCAGCCGCTCGGGGACCGCGTGCTATGGAAAGACCGGAGGATACGGGAGCATGATCGGAACGATGGGAAAAAATAGCTTGACAGGAGACGACCGGTCTAATATTTAGCGCCGAAAAGGGACTGCCATGGTCGGTAAGGACACCAAAAATCACATTCTGCAGACGGCGAAGGGGATCATCCTCTCGAAGGGATATGCCGCCGTCGGCCTGAACGAGATCCTGTCCACGGCCGGGGTCCCGAAAGGGTCTTTTTATCACTACTTCAAGTCCAAGGAAGATTTCGGCGTTGCGCTGCTGGAGAGCTATCTTGACGAGCACATGGAGTTTCTCAAGACGATTCTGCTGGATGAGCGAGTGGAACCGTTTGAAAGGATCATGTCTCTGTTCGACCTGTACCGGGCCGGTCATGAAGAGCATCAATGCCAGCAGTTGTGCCTGGTCGCGAAACTCGGATCGGAGGTTTCCGACCTGAGCGAGAACATGCGGGCGGCACAGAGCAAAGGGATCAAGAGGTGGCTTGAGGTATACGAGCGCTGCATCCGCAAGGGGCAGGAAAAAGGATCCATCAACCGCAATATCGATGCCACGGCGGCGGCGGCGCTCATTTATGACCTCTGGCAGGGCGCCTCGGTGCGGAAGCAGATCGACCACAGTACGGAACCCCTGGAAAACGCCATTGCGATGATCAAGAGGCTGCTCAGCCCGGCCTGGTGATTTTTTTTGTGCCGTGGAGAGACGACCAGTCTAATATGACGAGGAGGTAAGAAAAGATGAAGGCGATCGGTATTATCGGAAGTCCGCGAAAGACGGGGAACACGTCAATGCTTGTGAATGAGGCGCTTCGCGGGATGCAGGAAGACGGTTCGGAGACGAAGGTTTTCTACCTGAACGAGATGCAGATCCGGGGCTGCCAGGGATGCAGGACCTGCAAAAAGCCCGAGGCGAAATGTGCCCTGAAGGACGACATGGCTGTGCTGTACCAGGAGATCGAAAGCGCCGATGCCGTCGTGATCGGCTCCCCGGTTTACATGCTCCAGATGACCGGGCAGACAAAGCTCTTCGTGGACCGGCTTTATGCCTTTATGAATCCGGATTTCTCGCACCGGTTGGGGAATGGGAAGAAGACCCTGATGATCTATGCCCAGGGGCAGCCGGCACCGGAGATATTCCAGAACTCCTTTGACACGAACAAGGCCATTCTTTCGATGCTCGGCTTCAACATTCAGGATACCATCGTTGCGGCCGGTATGGCGGATCCTGGGGATGTCATGAAGAAAGACGGGATCATGGGGAAGGCCTATGCAGCGGGGAAGGCCCTTTTGACAAGCTGAGTTGCGGGCATGTTCCGGGCCTGTGACGGAGAAACACGCCCTGCGATGGGACCGGCCAGGCTGAAAAGTCTGGATCGGGTTCGTACTTCCGCAAAGAAGGGAGCCTCCCGACGGAATGGCTCCCTTCTTTTATATCCCTGGACCGTTAACAAACAATGGATCCTCTCTCGCCTTTCTGCTGCTTCGGTTTCCCGTCAAGCCCCCAAATCGGCGGAATTATCTTTCGACCTGTGGTATGAAAAATCACGTTTGAATCATGGTTGAAGGATGTCATGGCCGTGCCGACCGACGCTCCCCCGAAGAATATCTACAGGGATCCATCCATCGAGATGGAAGAGGACGGGGAATATCTGCGTCAGCTTTCACTTTTTGTCCAGTCCTGCACGGAAAAGGGGATTGAGCTGGTCAAGATCGGTGAGCTGATTGCGGATCTGAATCAGCGCCGGTCGTTCCTGGACATCGGCGCCGGCGGCGGGGACCTGACCATCCCGGTTTCTTCGTCCTTTGAATCGACGACTGTCGTGGAGCCGAACGAACTGCAGGCGCATCGCCTCCGGCGCAGATGCCCCACCTTCCGGGTGATCAACGATCGGTGGGACAATGTCGACCTCGGAGCGGAGCGATTCGAATTCATTCTCTGTTCCCATGTCCTGTACTACGTTCCGGAGGGGACGTGGCTCGCCACGATCGAAAAAATGCACGATCACTTGGAGCCCGGCGGCCGCATCGCCATTGTCATTCAATCGCCCATCGGAGAGGTTGCGGAATTCTTCAGCCGCTTTGCCCAATATGACGTCAATATCCTCGGTTTATGGGGGGAGTTGATTCGGAAATACGGCGATGAGTCCGTCGAGGTCCGGTATTTTATCAACGAAATCTTCACGGAGAATCTGGAAGACATGGTCTCCATCGGCCTCTTCCTCCTGATCGACAGGAATTACCGGCGTCATGAGGACGAGATCCGGAAGTACTTCGAGGCTCGCCATAAAACGCCGGAAGGGTATCGTCTCAGGCAGGATGACATCCTGCTCGTGATCCGGAAATAACCGCCCTCTTATTTCCGATCCAGTTCCCGCCGGACGGCAAGGCCGATCTTTTCCATGATGTAAGGCTTCCGGACAAATGCGCCGGCGCCGAGCTGCTGGGTTTCCCTGACCCGATCCGTCTCCGAGAATCCGCTGACGATGATCGCTTTCTGCTTCGGATTGATCTCCAGGATCTTCCGATACGTCTCCATTCCGTCCATCCCGGGATCCATGATCATATCCAGTACAACGAGATCCGCTGTTTTGCGGCGAAGGTACGTTATCACCTCTTCCCCGCTGGAAACAGCTTCAACACGATAGCCGAGACGCCCGAGCATGCTGGCGGCCAATTCCCGTTGCTCCTTCACATCATCCACGACCAGAATGAATTCGCCTTTACCCGCATAGGTGGCAACGGCCGCCGTTTTTTCGGGAGCCGCCGGTTCTTCCCGGGTCACGGGAAAATAGAGGGTGAAGATTGTTCCCGCATCTTCCTCGCTCTTCACGTCGATGTATCCGCTGTGATCCTTGACGGTACCCCAGACAACGGCCAGTCCCAGCCCGGTCCCGCTTCTTCCCATGACCTTCTTCGAGTAGAAGGGTTCGAAAATTTTCGCAATGTCCCTTTCGGCAATGCCTTTTCCCGTATCGGTTACCGTCAGAACGACGTAATCCCCTTCCTGCACGTCGTCGTATCCGCTGATGGGCTGATCCAGGTAGCGATTCTCCGTTCGGATTGTCACGATTCCCTTGCCGGAGATGGCCTCTGCGGCATTTGCGACCAGATTCATGACCGTCTTGGCGAGGTGAACCGGAGATCCATGGATGTACAGCAGGTCTCCCGCCAGCTCCGACCGGCAGATCACTTGCCCGTGATCGGACATCAGTTTTTCATACTCCGGTGTCTTGAGATAATCCCTCACCACCTTGTTCAGATCGACCACCTCGGAGACGGCTACGCCGCGCCTGGCCAGCGTCAGGAGATCCTGGATGATGGCCGCCCCCTTGACGCCGGATTGGAGGATGTTGTCGGCATATCTCCTCATCTGGCCACCCAGGGGCAGCTTCTCCGCCAGTAATTCCGAATACCCGACCAATACGCCCAGCACGTTGTTAAGGTCGTGGGCCACACCGCCGGCCAGCGTGCCCAGAGCCTCCATCTTCTCGGCCCTCGCCAGGCGCTCTTCCATACGCTTGCGCTCCGTGTTGTCGCGGACGCACTCGATCGCGGCGATAATCTCGCCCCTGGAATCGCGAAGGACGGAGGCCGTTGCGGAAAGATGAATGTTTCCAGGCGGCAGATTCCTGGTGTAGGCTTCGCCGAAGATCGTATCTCCCTGTCTGCGAATGGACGTGTATTGCTTTTCCCGTTCAGGATCCGGCTTGAGGGCCAGATCGATCAGGATCGCCCTTCTGTCGCCATAGAACGGGATGGAATAGGCCCGATCCCCTTTGCCGAGCATGCTGTCCTGCCTGATTCCCGTCATGGCTTCCATCGCCCGGTTCCAGGCGATGACCCTGCCCTCCCTGTCGATGACCAGGGTGGCGTCGGGAAGAAAGTCGATGATGTCTCCCAGTCTTCTTTGCGATTCCTGCAGCTCTTCTTCCATCCGCTTGCGCGCGGTGATGTCCATGACGAAACTCAGGGAGGCGGGGGCGCCTTCCCAGGAAATGATCTGGGAATGAATTTCCAGCCACTTTTCATTGCCGTCCGCTGTAATGGCTCTGAAAGTATATCCCGTTTCGACGTCCTCTCCCTTCATCCTCCTCAGGTGGCGGCCGAGGACCATGGTGCGGTCATCCGGATGTATGAAGGAAACGAACGGCCGCTCCATCAGCGTATCTGGTCTGTATCCCAGAATTTTCACAAGAGCGGGATTGGCGAGGCGAATCACCTCGCCCTGGACGATCATGATTCCCTCTCCTGCACTTTCAAACAGGCGTCGATAATTCTCTCCGGTTTTCCGCAATTCTTCTTCCATTCGCCGGCGCTCGGTGGTGTCCCTGGAAAGACCCAGGAAACCGGCCGGGTTTCTGTTTCCGTCCCGGAGCAGCGTGATGACCGTGTCGGCCCAGAAGGTGGAGCCATCCTTGCGGTAAAATTCCAGTTCCGCTGAGATCGTCATTTCTTCCCGCGGATCGGCGAGTCTTTCCGGCGTGAGATTTTTCTCGATCAGATCGAGGGCAAGCCGGAGAGATGGTGTTGTCAGGTGCCGATCCAGGGGAAGGGCCTGCAACTCTTCCAGAGTGAAACCGCGCGTCTTCTTGACGGATGAGGAGATCCAGGTCGTCCGGAGGTTCACGTCCATGAGCCATACGGTGTCGTGGGCATTTTCCGTAATCAGCCGGAATCTTTCTTCGGTTTCCCGCAGCGTCTCCTCTATCCGTTTTTGCTCATTGATATCGGTATGGGTGCCGATGATGCGGAGAGGCTTGCCGTCATCGGCCCGCTGGATGACCTTTCCCCGGGCAAGGATCCACTTGTATTCTCCATTCTTGCAAAGAAGCCGGTGTTCCTTTTGGTAGATGGCGCTTTCCCCTAAGAAGTGCCTCTCCAGATTTTCCCAGCAGCCCTTGAGATCGTCAGGATGGACGCGTCTTTCCCATTCATCCAGACCGTCGCCGATTTCGGCTTCCCCATAGCCGAGAATCGTCTTCCACTGCAGCGAATAAAAGACCCTGTTTGTCTGGAGATCCCAATCCCAGATGCCGTCTCCCGCTCCTTCGAGGGCAAACTTCCAGCGAAACTCGCTTTCCTGCAGGGCCTGCTCGGCCGCCTTGCGCTCCGTGATTTCCGTGGTCATTCCGCACAGGCCCGATACGGCGCCGTTCTTGTCCCGCATGGGAAACTTGATGGAATGAAAAAAGCGTTTGCTTTTCTCGTCTTCAAGAACCTCTTCCAGTTCCATTGTGGTCCCGGAGTGCATGACTGCAAGGTCATTCACGCGAAACTGACGGCCGACGGCACCGGGAAACAATTCATCATCCGTCCTGCCCAGGACCACCCTGCGCATCCATCCGGTCACCTGCTCCCACTTCCGGTTGATGAGAAGATAGCGGCCATCCATGTCCTTCACATAGACGAGGGCGCCGCTGTTATCGATCAGGCTGGCAAGAAACTGTTCATTTTCCCTTAGTTTTCCCTCCGCTGCCTTGCGTTCGGTGATGTCCGTCGACGATCCGACAATCGTCGGTATGTCATTCAACCGGATGGCTGTCGCAGAGAAATCCACCCACTTTTCTTTTCCGCTTTTTGTAATGATTTTGAATTCATACCTTGCTTGAGGGTTTTCCCCTTTCAAACGGCTGAGCCCCCTGGTTTTTACCAGTTCCTGATCATCAGGGTGGATGAAATCCCAGAAGCTCATGTCGGCAAGGTCATCCATGGTATAGCCGGTCATGGTCTCGAAGGCCGGATTGATGTATGTATACGTTCTATCCTGAATCAGAAAAATGGCTGTGGAGGAACTTTCCGTTACAGCGCGAAATTTCAACTCGCTGAGACGAAGGTTATTTTCGGCCACCTTGCGTTCGGTGATGTCGGTGATCAGGTTCAGTGTTGCGGGCCTGCCGTTCCATTTGACCAGAGAGACCGACAAGGTCACCCATTTCAATGTTCCTCCCGCCCCTTTGATCCGGAGTTCATACGAGGAATCGACTTCTTCTCCCCCAAGTCGCCTTGTGTAATTCGCGGCGATCCTCTCCCGGTCGTCCGGCCAGATGTAGTCGAAGACCCGCTTGCCGATCAGGTCGTCAACCGGGATCCCCAGAAGATCGGACATTTTCCGGTTAACGAAGATGAAGCGCTCATCCTGAACAATGATGATGCCCTCATTCACCTTTTCCACCAGGGCAAGATACTTGTCTTCGCTTTCCCTCAGAATTTCTTCCAACTCCCTGCCGCCGGGAATCGCCCTTTTCTTCAACGCTTCGATCTGACGGCGAAGCTGGATGTTTTCTTCGATCAGTTGTTTTTTTGTTTTTTTTTCGTCTCCCATGATCTCTCCCTATGTATTGCAAGACCATCGGCCGGACAGGTCGAATCCTACGCTGCGGCCGGGCGGCGGGGCTCGTCTGAACAAACGCGGCAGGCCTTTGGTGAGAGCGGCAGGGTTGCTGAGTGGTAGAGAAGGGCTTCCATGCGTCGGCTGAATCGAAACCACAGATGAAAACGGAATGCAAGAGGGAATAGACCGCAGGAAGAGGGACGGCAGCCAGAGAACACAGAAAGGGGAAAGGTCCCAAGGAACCCTTCCCCGCGCCTGGCGATCGTGGCCCTCGTTCTACTTATGCTCTGTAAAATCCTTTTTCAGGACGTGCTTCAGGACCTTGCCGCTGGGGTTCCGGGGCAGCATCGGGATGAAGTGGACCGCCTTGGGCCGCTTGAATCCGGCCAGCCGCTCTTTTCCGAACGACAGCACCTCCTCCTCCGTCGCCTCCATGCCGGGCTTGAGGACGACGGCGGCGTGGATCATTTCACCCCACTGGGCGTCGGGCAGTCCGAACACGGCGACCTCGGAAACCTTTGGGTGATTGAGCAGCGCATCCTCCACTTCCTTGGCGAAGACGTTTTCGCCGCCTGTCTTGATCATGTCCTTGAGGCGGTCTACGAAATACAGGAATCCCTCCCCGTCCTCCCGGACGATGTCACCCGTGTGCAGCCATCCGTCGACAAAGGTGGCCGCCGTTTCCTCGTCCCGCTTGTAGTATCCCCGGATGACCGCCGGCCCTTTGAGAAGAAGCTCCCCGGCCTCGCCGGTAGCCACGGCCTCGTTCCGGTCATTGACGATCCGGTACCCCAGGAGCGGATTGGGGACCCCGATCGCCCCGGATTTCCGGAAGGTGTTGTCGTGATGGAGCAGGACGGCGTTGCCGCCGCTGGACTCTGTCAGGCCGTAGACATAGAGGATTTTTGCCCGGGGCATGGATTTCAGAACGTCCCGCTTCAACTCGTCGGGGAAGGTGGCGGCGGCTGTGGCGAAGATGCGGACATGGGTGATGTCGTAGGCGATGGCCTCCGGCACCGCCATGATCCAGCTCCACAGGAAGGGGGGCACGACGATGACGATGGAGACCTTCTCCTCGTGGATCGCTTTCATGAACTGGAACGCGTCGAACCGGTGCTGGAGCACCACCGAGGCCCCCGCGGCGAGCAGGGGGTGGAGGCAGTTGTTCTGGATGACATGGAACAGGGGCAGGACCTGGAGTCCCACGTCGTCGGGGGTGATGTTCATGGCCCCGATGGAGGTGTGGATGGCGACCAGGGCATTGAGATGGCTGAGCATGGCCAGCTTGGAGACGCCCGTTGTACCGCCGGTGCAGATGAAGCAGTAGACGTCGTCGGGCAGGACCTCCACGTCGGGTTCCATGTCTTTGCCGGACTGCAGGAATGACTCGTAGGAGGTTGCCCAGGAGGGGACGTTACCGCCGATCTGGATGTACGTCTCGACGTTCGGGAGGTCCGGCCGCATGGGCTCCACGACGGCCTGGAAATCGGGATGAAAGATCAGTGCCCGGGCGTCCGAAAGGCCGAGAAGACGTCGGATGTCATTGGGGAAAAGTCTTGACATGACGGGGAAAAATACGAGGCCCGCCTTGGCGCAGGCATAATTGGCCTCGACGATGGCCGGAACGTTCTCCGTCAGGACGGCCACCTTGTCGCCCTTCCGGAGGCCCAGACCCATGAGAGACTGGGCAAGCCGGTTGATGCGGCTGTTGAACTGCCGCCAGGTCCAGCGTTCGCCCTCGAAGATGAGGGCCGTCTTGTCCGCATACTGTATGGCGTTTCTGCGAGGGATATTGCCGATGTTCATGAATGCACCTCCCGAAGGTCTGGTGCCCCG
Organism: Syntrophaceae bacterium; assembly: GCA_013177825.1. Taxonomy (NCBI): domain Bacteria; kingdom Pseudomonadati; phylum Thermodesulfobacteriota; class Syntrophia; order Syntrophales; family Syntrophaceae; species Syntrophaceae bacterium. The sequence continues at coordinate 139,694 of JABLXX010000006.1, read as the reverse complement.
GGTCGGTGTCCCGCCCGAGGGGCGTTCGACATCATTCCTGTCCCGGCATGGGACAACGGCGACGACGATCCGAATACGGGAATCGCCCGGCAGGGCCGATTCCCGGCGGAACCTGCGGTGTGTCTTCAAAACGGCTTCTCCCTGCGACGGGAAGGCAGGGAGGTTGGGAAAGGTCCTGTTACAGTCGGATTTCCAGATCCGACAGGGGATAGGTCAGGCAGGCGTGGACGTAGTTGAAACAGCGGTCCGATTCCCGGACGGCGGTGCGGTCCGGCATGAAGACGCGGCCGCTCAGGATTTTCATCCGGCAGAAGCCGCATTCTCCGCTGCGGCAATGGGAGGGAACGGAGAATCCGTTCCGTTCCAGGGAGTTGAGCAGCGGTTCCCCCGCCGCGGCCGGGAATGTCGTGCCACCGCGGACGGCCACCTGGAACACCCGGCTGGCGGAGACATCGGAGGGCCACCCGGCTTCCCGGGTCACGTCCGACAGGGGGCCGCAGGACTCGCGTTTGATCCGGCGGCGGGGAATCGACAGTTTTTCCAGCTCCGGTTCCATGAACCGGTACATCTGCTCGGGTCCGCACAGGTAGAAGGTCTTCCCTTCCGGTGACCCGACGAACCGCCGGATCCGGTCCGCCGTGATGAATCCCCTGGGACCGCGGTACCCCGGAGGAGGGTCCGAGATCACGAAGCGGACCTTGAAGGAGGAGTGGCGGCGGGCGATCGCCTGCAGCTCCCGCTTGTAGATCACGTCGTCGGGGGTGCGGCTGCCATAGATGAGCCAGATCCGTCGGGGCAGGTTGCGCTCGACGGTCTCCCGGATCAGGCTGCGGAAGGGGGTGATTCCCGAGCCGCCGGCGAGAAAAACGAGGTCGTCGGTGTCGATCAGCGGTTCGTGGTAAAAGGTCCCGCCGGGTCCGGAGATGGTGAAGGTCTGGCCGGCCCGGACTTCGTCCAGGAGGTAGGGGGAGACGAATCCGCCGTCCTGGCGGCGGACGGTCAGCTCGTAGAACCCGCGCTCGTGCGGCGGCGAGGCGATGGAAAACGCCCGGCCCGTCCGGACCCCGCCGATGGTCACGGACCAGTTTACGTACTGGCCCGCCCGGAACGGGGGTAGTTGTCCGTTCAGCGCAGCGAGGCGAAAGGTTTTCGCCGTGGGCGTCTCGTCGTGGATCTCCGCTACGGCTACTCCGATCTCCCTCGGGTGGAGCCGGCCGATCACCGAGGCTGCGAAATCCCGGGGAAGCGCCAGGTCGCCGCAGGCCTGCTCCAGGACCTGGCGCTCCCGTGCCGCTTCCGCATAGCCTTCCACCTGGTTCAGGTATTCTTCAATGTTCAATGCCGATCCCCTATGCAAGTTTCTTCAGGGCCATGGAGCCCGCCAGGAATCCGGAGGTCATGCAGGTCTGGTATCCGCCGCCGGGAAGGGTCCAGGCGGAGGCGAAATAGAGCCCATCCAGGGGCGAGCGGTTGCCCAGCCGGAGAAGGCCGGAATCCGAGAGGTACTGGTCGAAGCCGTAGATGCTGCCCCCGGGATTGCCGGTGTAGCGCATGTTTGTGAGGGGCGTCGCCACCTCCACGACCTCGATATGATCGCGAAGCCCCGGGAAATACCGCTCCGCCTGGTCGAACATGGAAGCGGCGAAGGCGTTCTTCTCCTCGACGTACCGCTCCGGCGGAACCAGGTACCACGGCCTGGCGTAGCTGGCCGCCGTCATGACGATGGCTGCGGTCCCGGGTGGGGAGAATTCGGGATCGGAGGCCGTGTAGCTCGTGAAGAGCATCCCCCTGGGAGGTTCCAGGGTGAAGGCCGTCTGCCAGGCCTCTTCGATCCGGTTGCCGAAATGGATGAAGTTCTCATGGGTTGTCGCCCCGACGGCCTCGGGAGGACAGTCGAGGCCGGCGTAGACGTTCACGGTCGAGAAGCCGATCTGGCGGCTGTTCACCTGACGGCTGTACGCCTCCGGGACCTGCCCGATCCCGACCAGGTCGCTCAGGGTCGAGGGGATGCTGGCGTTGGAGACGACGACCCTCGTCTCCACCTCTTCATCTTCGTCCGTGATCACGGCCCGGACGGCTCCGTCCTTCAGGACGATCCGCCGGGCGCCGCACCCCAGCCGAACCTCCCCGCCACTTTCGGCAAAGGTCTCCAGGAAGGCATTGGACAGGGCCTGGTTCCGGCCCCGGATGTGCATGGGGTGCTGCTTCAGGAGGGCGTCCCAGCAGGAGGCCATCATGTGGAAGGGAACCTTGGAGGGAGGCAGGCCCAGGTAGGACCAGAACGGGGAGACGGCGCTCTTGAGGTCTTCGTCCCGGAAGAAATGATCCCTCGCCTCGCCGTAGGTTTTCATTCCCCAGCGCGAGAACGCGGGAAAACTCTCCGGGGTCAGGTCGGCGGCCCGCTTTTTCGCTGCCATGAAGACGCCCGAGAGATCGCGGGCAAGCTGCTTCATCAGGGCGAAGAAATCCCGGATCCCGTCGGCCTCCCGGGGGAACCGGCCGGCCAGGGCGGCGATCGCTTCCTCCCAGTCGGGGGGGATGGTCACGTCGATCCGGTCGTCGATGACACGGTAGAGCTCGTTGAGGGGGATGAATTCGACCCTGGAGGCGACGCCCAGAAAGTCGAGATATTCGAAAAGCCTGCCCCTCTTCCCGGGTACCCCGATCCCCGAGAGGACATGGAGGGAGGCGTCGAACTCAAACCGACCGCGACGGAACGAACTGGCGTATCCCCCGGGGACGTGATGGCGCTCCAGGAGCAAAACCTTTTTCCCGCAGCGTGCCAGGAACGTGGCGGCTGACATTCCACCGAGTCCGGCTCCGACGACAATGGCGTCGTATTTCTTGTCCATGCGTATTCCCATTCCGGCACCGGCTTCAGGCCGGCATCCGACAGGCGAAGCGTTCCTTAACAAGTTCCGGTAGGCTTACGCTACCCGGCGTGGAGTGGTATTCCGCTCAACCACTCGGTGACGTGCCATGGGACGGTAAGCCCAAAATCCTCAAAATTATAGCCGGAAACATGCCAACGGCGACATTTTCCCGTTTGCGCGGGTTGCTCCCTCACATTTATTAATGATTTCGATTCGATATTGATTCGTGGGCGGGTTGTGCATCCCGTAGGCGAGCGTTTCTCCCAGCAGTCGCTCCTGGCTGAATCTTGATCAAACAAGATATCCACAGCCGTCGGCGAGGGATCTTCCACCAGGAACATCTTGAAATGAAAGATAGATATGGTGTGGCTGAAACCGGACCAGGGGTGCGGACGATATTCATCCGGTTCCGGGGGTGAACAGCGATGAACGGAATTTCAAGTCCGCTCCCCTCATTTTTATTAACGTTGGGGCGCGGGGGCTGCCACGGGGGCTCCCGCCGTCGCGAAAACGTTTCCGCTCTTCGCCTTCTGAAACCGATGAGCCTGGGGTCCGGAAACGTTTTCCAATTGCTCCTCTGGGAACCCCCGGTCGCGCCCCCGCGAACGTCGGTCGGGGAGGGAAGCCCCAACCATGCGAATTGGGCGCCCGACCGTGGAGCCCCCCTCTCTAGAAAAAAAGAAAGAGGAAGAAGATCGGACTCGAAATCCGTTCGCCGTAACGGTCAACCTGCTTGACCGGAGGCCTCCACCCGGCAGGGGACATAACGGTGCATGGGCGTTCCCAGCCAGTCCCGGTGGGTATTCTTGGTCAATCGGTTCACGTTTACCCCGTACATCTTTCCATCGTAAACCAGGCCGAAGCCATGGGGAATGACCACGTGTCCCTTCCGCGCGGTCTCCGTCACCTCCGCCTCGATCTCCACGGAGCCGGCCTCCGTCGTGACCAGGACGGTCTGGCCGTCGCCGATATGCAGAGCCTCGGCGTCGGCAGGGTGGATCAGCAGAGTGCAATCGCGCTTTCCCTCGTTCCATGCGGGGTTTCTCATGAGGGTGGTGGCGTTCATGTTGAAGTGCCGGCCGGCCATGAGGACAAGGGGGAATTCCGGGTCAGGCTCCAGGTCCTTTTCCTCGCTTGCCGCATCGATGCCTTCCAGTTCCGTCCGGAGTTCCGGGATGACGAGATTGATCTTTCCGTCTTCCGTGCGGACGGATTCCAGGTTGACTTCCGGGTCCACCTGCCCGATCCAGATCCCTTCCGGGTGGTCCATGATCTTCTGGAAGATCTCCTCCCCCATGCCCAGTCCCGGTGTGAAGCCCGCCCGGGCGGCGTCCTTGCGGAAGGACTTGGGCAGGGTCTGGAGCATCCCCCAGAGGGCGGCCAGGTGAACGGACCCCATGGCCTTGCCAAGGGTCTTCCCAAGGATGAACGGGATGGTCTTCATGGCCGCCGGTTCTTTCCCGATGTAGTCCATCAGGGCCATGCCGAAGGCGGTGTGCCCCTCTTCCGCCGCTTTGTACAGGCTCTCCGGGATGGGCGGAATCAGTCCCAGCCGGTCCGCCAGGCGCAGGTGGATCTCGCCCAGTTCCAGGGGCTCCCCTTCCGGCTGGATGATGGGGCGCCGCATCTGGAAGAAGATCCCCGGGTAGGTCATTGCGAAAAAGGTTCCATCCCATGATTCATAGGCGGAGCGGGAGGGAAGGACGTAATGCGACAGGACCGCCGTTTCCGTCATGGCCAGCTCCGCCGTGACGAGGAGGTCCAGCCGTCTGAAGGCCTCTTCGTAGGCGGTAGTGTCGGCGTAGGAGCGCAGGGGGTTCGATCCGGAGACCAGGACCGCGCGGAGCCGCTCCGGATGGTCCGAGAGGATCTCCTCGGGCATGGCATTGGGCGGGTAGCAGCCCGTGATCGGGGGGAAATTCGTGGCCATCGTGCGCCAGGATTTCGGGTCCCGCTCGTCGGAGTGGGACCCGATGGGCATCATGTGGCCGCGGAATACGTTGCCGCCGCGGACGCCGATCCTTCCGCAGATTGCCAGCAGGATTGCCGCCAGCCAGGATGAGACGGCGCTGTGGCGGTTCATCATGATTCCCAAGTCGTAGCGGAGGCAGGACTTCCTTGTCGCAAAAAGACGACAGATCTCGCGGACCTGGTCGAATTCCAACTCGCAGGCGCGGACGGCCTCGCGGGCGTCGAAGTCGTCAAAGAGGGACCTGATTTCTTCCAGGCCGGAGGTGTGCTTCTCGATGTATTCGCGGTTTTCCCAACCTTCCTGGAGGATGATGGCGATCATGGCCCGCATGAGCAGGGCGTCCGTTCCGGGGCGGATGGGAAGGTGGATGTCGGCGATCTTTGCCGTTTCGGAGAGGCGGGGGTCGATCACGACGAGCATCTTCTCCGGATCTTTGGCAATCCGCTGCAAATGTCTCGGAGCCTGGGGGATCTGGTGGCTCTGCATGCCGTTCCAGCCGAACACCAGGAGGAAATCCGTTTCCTCCGGATCGATCTCGATGTGGATGTTCTGGCGTCCGTACATCCGCCCGCCGGTCCAGAACAGGCCGGAGAATTCCTGGGTGAGGGCACTGTAGTGGTAGCGGGATCCCAGGCCCCGCATGAACCGGACACCGAAGGCAGCCTCGAAATGGCACCCCTGGCCGCCGCCGCCCATATATGCAAAGGAGCGGGGACCGTATTGCCCAATGATATCCTTCAGCTTTCCGCCGATCTCGTCGATGGCCTGTTCCCAGGAAATCCGCTCGAACCGGTCTCCCACCCGCTTCAGGGGGTATTTCAGGCGGTCGGCGTTGTGCTGGTGATAGCCGATGTTCATGCCTTTCCGGCAGACGTATCCCTCGCTGCGGGCGTTCGTTTTGTCACCCCTCACCCTGACGATGCGGTTGTCTTCCACTTCGACTACCAGGCCGCAGTTCTGGGCGCACAGCACACAGCCGGTGTGAAAGGTTGTACCCATGATCTTCCCCTTTCTTTGGTCGGCTCACTCCCGAGCCATCAGGATTTTGCCGCGGAGGCTCGCAGTTTTGCGATGAGACGCCGTAGCTCGCTGTTTTCGCTTTCCGAGAGAATTGCCAGAAATTCAACATTGGCCTCGGTGATCAGCCGGACGGCCTCGGCTCCCATGGCCCGGCCCCGTTCCGTCAGGTGGACCTGGATGGACCGGCGGTCGGCCGGATTGCCCTTTCGTTCGATCAGCTGTGCCGCCTCAAGGCGGTCGATGATTCCCGTCAGGGTGGCGCTGTCCAGCTCCGTTTTCCGGCCAAGCTCACTGGAGGTGATCCTGTCTTCAACGTGGAGGGCCCCCAGAATCATGGCCTGAACCGGCGTGATGTTCAGCTCCGAGACCTTATGGTTCAAAAACCGGTTTCCCGCCTGGCTCGCCTTGGCGAGTTGGAAAAAAATGCAATCGTCTAATTTCATGAGCGAACCCCCACAATGCTTGCCTACAATTTACTTGTGTGCGAGCGTAATAGAAAAGGCAAATCTTGTCAAGCGCCATTGCTCCCGAGTGTGATTTCCAGGTCGAGTCGTCACCACCCTCATGGCTCAAGCCTCTTCTTCCTCTCACGAAGGTTCATGGATAATCCGAATGGTCTTTATCAGCGCGATATCCTACAATCTTGATCCTGGAATTCATGGTGCGATGGTTGATCGCATCATAGACGTTTTCCGCAAAGAAGCTGAGGAAGTGGTCGGAATCTTAAAAGAATGGCAGTTCATTGAGACCGAACGGAAAGGGAACGGAAAAGTAACAATACGGTTTTTAGGGCTCTATGGTGGCGGGTTTTTCCGTGAAGCTGGCCGAGGCTTTCATAACCCGTTGTCTCATCCCTCCTCAATATTCATCGGAGACCCCTCCTAGTAATAATCCAATAAAGATAGCCCTTTACACGGCGTGAGAATTTGTTTATCAAAAAGGTCCACTCGGCCGCGGATTGTCGGATTTCACAAACCAACCACCAATTGCATAAGGAGGAGACGATGAACTGGGAAGCGCATATCTGGGACTACCGGAATCCTTATGAATGGATGGACCGGACCATGCAGGCGAAATTTCCGCCGATGATCATTACCTGCGCCATTACCGGCGGCGTGCAGGGCAAGGAAATGAACGAGAATCTTCCGGAGACGGCGGAAGAACAGGCCGATGCCGTGTATGAGGCCTACAAGGCGGGGGCCGTATCCGTGCATCTCCATGCCCGCGTCCCGGGCAACCAGTCCCTCACGACGTCCGATCCGGCGGATTATTCGAAGGTTAACCGCCTCATCCGGGAGCGCTGCCCGGACATCATCATCAACAATACTACCGGAGGGGGGCCTTGGCTGACGACGGAACAGCGAATGTGCTGCCTCTTTGCCGATCCGCCTCCGGACATGGCCAGCCTGAACTTGGGGCCTTTCGTCCTCAAGATGCCCCTCAAGGATCGGAAGGAACCGCTGTCCAATCCGCGTCCCGGGTTCCTTTTCGATCAATGCATCCCGGCCAGTTACGCCGACATCAATCTCTATGCGAAAACGATGAAAGAGAAGGGGATCAAACCGGAGATCGAACTGTATCATCCGGGTCAGTACTGGGTTCTTCAGGATCTGATCCGGGAGGGGAATCTCATTCCGCCCTATATGGTGCAGTTCGTGATGGGCTTTCAGACTTCTTCATTTCCGACTCCGGCCAATCTCCTGGGACTGATCAATGAGCTTCCCCCGCAGTCCATGTTCGCCGTGATTGGGGTGGGCCCCTTCCAGTTGCCCATGAATGCCATGGGGATTCTTCTGGGTGGTCACGTGCGGGTCGGCATGGAGGACAACATGTATTTTCGAAAGGGAGAAAAGCTCAAGAGCAACGCTCAGTTGGTCGCAAGAGTCAAAAGGATTGCGACGGAGATGAACCGTGAGATTGCGACGGTTGCCCAAGCCAGGGAGATGCTGGGATTGCCGGCGGCCAAGAGATGATTCTTCGCGGAAGGAGGAAACGGTTTCGTTTCCCTCCGTTCCGCTGGGGCCTGATAAAAAAACGGAGGGTTCGATCATGGAAACCGGGCGGTCCTGCAGGATTTTTCGGCTTGCGGATATCCCTGCCATCCAGCTCCGCATGGATGGATGAATCGCAGCTGCCGCAGTTTCCTGATCGGCCCGGGAAAAGGCCCATATCATGGGCTTTCGGAATCCGAACTGTTTTTCGTCCGATCAGTCCTGCAGGCTGGTGACGATCTCCTGAATAAAGGCCATGGCCTTCCGCTGAGGCTCCGTTTCAATGCCTTCCTTGATCGAGAGACCCATCGTCACCATTTTTTTATCGACGGTCAGGGAGCGGAGTTCCATGACTAGGGCTTGCCATGTCTCCTCGCCGATAAACCGGAATGAGAGGGTGACGGTCTCACCCATGGTAAGCGTTGCAAGGTCCGGGTAATCGTTCACCTTTGCCCGGAACCGGCATCCCCCCATGCTCATGTCGTTGATGAAGCCTTTCCATCCCGTTTCCTCGGGGAGTCCCTCCATGTGGATCGACGCTGGAATCAGGCAGTCGAACCGTTCGTTCTTTCTTGTGTTGTGGCTTTCAATGGATTCCGGGTAGGAAAGGACAAACAGGCGGACCGGTTCCTTGATCGAACCGATGAGGGTTGATCGGAATCCAAAGACCTTACCGGCATGGAGATAGCGGACGATTACGTGATTTTTCTGGTAAAGTTTCGAGACGAGGTCCGGAACGTGGGGCAGTTTCACAATGAGATAACGGCCGTGCTCCGCTCCGATCAGCAGGCTCTTGAACGTTCCGATTCCCTCAACGGTCAGTTGCAGGGGCATTTCCTGGGGAACCCCTGGGCAAAACTCAAAATTGCCGTTCTCATTCTCCATACGGCGTACACTCTATGATAAAAATGTCGTTCGGCGTCAGGGCGAGATGACGCCGGTACTGTTAACCGAATAGGTCCGGCCTCCGCTTGAGTGAACGGAGGTGATGGACAGAGTGGATATATCCCCGTTCGCAACCGTGGTCGTGACGCCGGCCGTTGACTTGAAGCCGCTTGCGGACAGGATTGCGATATCCAGTGTGGAAGCCGGTGAGCCCGTGAAAAACGTCTGTGCCGCCGTATAGGCGTTTTTCACATCCGACCTTGCCGCCGCTTCATAGCCCCTTGTGCGGTAGGCTGTGAACTGCGGAATGGCGATCGCCGCCAGGATACCGATGATGGCAATAACGATCATCAGTTCAATGAGGGTAAATCCTGCCTGTCCTCTACGCTGACGGAATGCATTCAACATTGCGGCCCTCCTATGCAAGAACATGATCGGTTGCTATTCCCGGACAATTCTCACCCGGCCCTTCCTTCTCAACTTGCGCCTCTTCATATCAAATCATATCCACGGAATCCAGCATCTTGCACACGGAACACCGGCAAAAAGGTCTTTTTTCATGACTCCCGCTCCTCCCTCTTCTGGAGCGATGCCCGCCGGTTGGCGTCAAGCTCTGCCTTGCGCAGGCGAATGCTCTGTGGCGTGATCTCCACCTGCTCGTCCACCGCGATAAACTCGATGGATTGATCCAGCGACAGGGGGCGTGGCGGTCTCAGCGTTACGGTGGCCTCCGCCGTGGAGCTCCGGATATTCGTCAGTTTCTTTTCCTTCGTGATGTTTACCGTCAGGTCCCCTGCACGGTTCCTCTCGCCGATGATCATGCCGGCGTAGACCTCGGTTCCCACCTCGACGAAAAGCTCTCCCCGGTCTACCATCGCCAGGCTCGCATAGGTCGTCACCCGTCCACTCCGATCGGCAAGGATCGCCCCGCTGGCTCGCTGCGGGATCGGGCCGAACCACGGCTGGTATTCCTCAAAAAGCGTGTTCATGACGCCGGATCCCTTCGTGTCCGTCATAAAATGGCTGCGGAAGCCGATGAGGCCGCGGGAGGGAACCAGGAACTCCAGGTTGACCCGTCCGCTTCCCTTGTTGACCAACTGGACCATGCGCCCCTTCCGGGTCGATAATTTTTCCGTCACGATGCCGACATACTCATCCGGCACATCAATAAAGACGCGTTCGACCGGCTCACAGATCTTGCCGTCAATGGTCTTTGTGATGACGTTCGGCTTGGACACCATTACTTCATATCCTTCCCGTCGCATGGTCTCGATCAGCACGGCCATCTGCAGTTCCCCCCGGCCGCAGACCTCGAAGGCATCCTTGCGATCCAGGTGCTTCAACTGCATTGCGACGTTCCGGAGGCTCTCCTTCTCAAGGCGTTCCAGGAGGTGCCTTGATGTCAGGTACTTCCCTTCCCTGCCCGCCAGGGGGCTGTTGTTGACGGAAAAAATCATTGAAACGGTTGGCTCGTCTACGTGGATCCGGGGCAGCGGCACTGGATTTTCCTGGGATGAGATGGTGTCGCCGATGGTGATGGATGGGACGCCTGCTATGGCTACGATGTCGCCGGACTCGACGACGTCGACCAGCTTCTTCTTCAGGCCGTGAAATGTATACAGGGCGGAAAACCGCATGCCGGTCGTGACAACATCCTCACCGCAGAGGGCATAAAACTGATTCATCGCCAGTGTTCCGTGCTGTAGCCGCCCGATGGCAATCTGGCCTACGTACGGGTCGTAGTCCAGGTTCGTTACCAGGAACTGGGGGATCTGCTCATCGTCTGCCTCGGGGCCGGGGATGACTCTGCAGATGACGTCCAGAAGGGGCTTAATGTCTTCTGAAGCGTCGCCTAACTGCTGGTGAGCGATTCCCTTCTTGGCGTTTGTGTAGAGGATGGGAAATTCAATCTGTTCTTCTCCCGCGTCGAGATCGATGAACATGTCGTAAATCTCGTTGATGACCTCGTCGATCCGGATGTCGCCACGGTCGATTTTATTGATGACGACGACGATGGGCAGCCCTTTGGCAAGGGCCTTCTTGACGACAAACCGTGTCTGTGGAAGCGGGCCTTCGCTGGCGTCGACGAGCAAAATTGCACCATCGACCATGTTGAGGCTTCGTTCAACTTCCCCTCCGAAATCCGCATGACCCGGTGTGTCGACAATGTTGATTTTGGTATTTTCGTACAGGATGGCTGTGTTTTTCGCCATGATGGTGATGCCGCGCTCCCTCTCGAGGTCCATGGAATCCATAACGCGTTCGGCGATTTCCTGATGCTCCCGGAATGTCCCCGTCTGCTTGAGCATGGCGTCAACAAGTGTTGTCTTGCCATGATCGACATGGGCGATAATGGCAATGTTCCGAATATTCTGTTTGCGCATTGTATTTCCTTCGTTCCTTATTGTGTTGTGAATATAGATTACTGGACCATAACAGAGGAAGGAGCGTCGTGCAAAGAAACAAAGCCGCAGAGCAACCGGAAATGCACGTTTTGCCTTGCGGAATCTTCATGAATCGCGGCTTCAGGTATAAGTTGCCCGAACCTTCCTTCCTCTTCCCAATTAAGCAGTTGATATCTGTAACGGATTGCCTGTGAACCCAGCCGATGGGTCGAAGCTGACCGGCGATACATTCTTTGCTTTGAATATAGCATAGCGATATCTTGTCGTTACGCTTCTCTGTCGGACGTTCTTGACAACCGTATTCATTCGTTCTATGAAAAAATCAAAAGAAGGAAGATTCTGCGGTGCCCGTTATCGTGCCGGATGGCTGAAACAACACAGTAAGAGCGTCAGGGTCTTATTGGTGGATGCCACCCGAAGGAAGACCGACTCGTTCAACAAAGGGAATTCAGTCCCGTCCCAGCGAAACGGCAACCGCGGATCATATGCCCCCCAGCGGGTTTCCCGTTGGGGGTTTTTTTAACCCCTGATCGTTTCGTTCAAGTCGATTGAACGAAGCATTCCCCAAATCCCATTCAGACCGAGTTTTTCTTTTCCGGAACCTTCCCCCACCCTTGTTTGTAATCTAATAGTATCGTTATTTTACAAATTAGCACCTCCGTTTTTCTTTCCTGGCATGCTTTTTTCTATGGAGATAGTCAAACAAGACAAAAAACCCTCAGAGAGGAGACGGATCATGAAAAAGACACTGGGAACGATGATGGTGGCAGGGATTGTGGTTCTTCTGACGGCAACCTTCAGCTTCGCGGAATACGCGCGGCGGGCGTGGGGAGCTTCCCCTTCTTCCAGCTGGGCTGCCTGATCGTGGGCGGTCTGACGATTGTGTCGCTGAAGCACAAGTATGAGAAGATGTACACCAACGAGGCCGTGGGCGCTTTCGCCCTCTACACGGTCCTGGTGGCCCTCTTCACGAACCCGGTCATCGACGCCATCCGGGGACTCATCGGCTGAGCGCAAAGAATGAATGAGACGGACGGGGCTTCTCCCGTCCGTCCGCAGCAGACGCACGGAAAGCGGATTTCAGGACGAAGAACAGGGAAAGGAGGAGAGGGTCATGACAACGCTCCGGAAACAGCAGGCGGAACAGTACAACCAGTTGCGGCATGTGTTCATGTTGAGCGCCTGGGGATTCGTGATCGGGATCGCTTCCTTCCTGTTCCTGTACGTGGGCTACCTGTGGACAACCTCCTCGGGACGGCCCCGAACTTCATGCTGGGCCTGTTCTTCCTGGCCCTGGTGACGACCATCGGCCGGCTCTACCAGGAGGCCTGGTCCAAGAAGAAGGACGTCTGAGCAAACGCGCGCTGCACGGCGCAGGACATATCGCAACCGGATCTTTTTCTGATCTGTGTTCCTCGAGCAGCCCCGCCGGGTCCCAGCCCAACGGGGCTTTCGAGTCTTAGGGGGGATGGTGAAAGACATCGTCCCGTCTTTATTCCACTTCCAAAATCCGACCCAATTCCTGCTGATAGAAAGGATGATGGCCCAGATCGTTGTGTCCGCCGCCTGGAACGGCGATCAGGCGGTGCTTCACCGTCGCAAGGGCATTCAGGCGCTCACTCATGCCGAACGGAATGATGTCGTCTGCCGTTCCGTGAAACAGGAACACCGGACAGGCGATGGACGGGAGCCACTGGTCTGTCGGGAGAGGATATTTGAGAAAGATCCGAATCAACGAGCGGGGCAGGAAGGGATGGTGATAAGCGCCCAGGTCCGCAAGGCTGGTGTACGGCGATTCAAGGATCAGCATCCGCGGCTTCCGCTGTGAGGCCACCCAGGTCGCCGGGCCGGTGCCGATGGATCTTCCGTATAGGACGATCGCCTGTTCGGGGTATTCTTTTCTCAGGTGGTCGTACATCCGGAGTGCATCCTCCAGGAGAACACTCTCCCCGTCGAGGCGGCCGCCGCTCTTGCCGAATCCACGATAGTCGGGAATCAGAAGATCGAATCCCCGGCTGGTGAAATCGGGGGCAATCTCCCCCCATGTACGAAGGCTGCCCGCATTGCCGTGAAAATAGAGAATTACTCCGCGGGGGGACCGGATCCGGAAATGCAAGGCGTTCAGTTCGATCCCGTCGGCGGACAGATGGACTTCCTGAAACGGTGTCGGGAAGGCAAACCGGTAATCTTTCGGTAGGACTTCCGGGAAGAAGATAAGGGATTCCTGGCTGCAGCCTGTCAGAAACATCCCGGCCAGAACGCAGAAAAATACAGGCAGGACCGCAATCCTCTTGATGGAACGACAGAGCATGAAGATGTCTCCTGATCCCTGGGAGATTATCTATCATGAAGTGCGGGATGCCGCCCAGTGATGATTACCCCACATGCCGCAATTCCCGGTGTCCCTCGCAGGCGGATGAGGACGTTTTGCGGGGTGCTGCCGATCATGGTATCATGACAGCAACGTACACCTAGAGGATTGCCGGACTTTATGAATTGAAGCAGGCCTGAAGGGCAGGATAAGGAGGGCACGGGATGACGGAGAGGGTGCTTCTTTCCTGGAGCGGGGGAAAGGATTGTGCATTGGCGCTGCGGGAACTGCAGCAGGGAGGCCGGTTCGAGGCGGTGGCCCTGCTGACGACCTTTGTCGGCGAGACGGACCGGGTGGTGATGCACGGCATTCCCCGGTTCCTGGTGGAGGCCCAGGCCCGATCGCTGGGACTTCCCCTGGAGGCGGTTTCCCTGGCAGAAAAGGCCGGAAATGAAGCCTATGACCGTGCGATTGCGGAAGTTCTGGAAAGATACCGCAAGCGCGGCTGTTCCACGATCGCCTTTGGAGATTTGCATCTCGAGGATGTGCGGCGCTATCGGGAAGACAGACTCGCCGCTACCGGGATGGCCCCCCGGTTCCCCCTCTGGGGAATGGATACGAGGGCCCTGGCGGAACGGTTCGTCGGCGAGGGCTGGCGGGCTATTGTCACCTGTGTCGACACGGCTGCCCTGGGCGGGGCGTTCGCCGGGCGTCTCCTGGATCGGGATTTTCTTTCCGACTTGCCGCCAGGCGTAGACCCCTGCGGAGAGAACGGAGAGTTCCATACCTTTGTTTTTGACGGCCCGATATTTCGGGAAGAGGTGGCCTTCCGGCTGGGGCGGCAATCCCTTCGGGACGGCCGCTTCATGGATGTCGACCTGCTCCATCCGTGATCGGAGGCAGACGGGAGACGATGGACGGCTTGGCCGGAGCGTATGGGTGGCAGTCTGCAACGGGCCGTGCGTCAGGAGACGCCGAACCAAGAGGACTCCTGTTTGTCTCGCTCGTGTGGATGTGCTAAAAGGAATGTCGAGTCTTCTCTTCCCGGGGAACGGCGGTGCCTTGGTATCCATATCCGGTTTGACGGAACGACGAAAGAATCGTGCCGGGAGTGTGTATGCTTGAGAAAATCAGTGAATATACGGATATTCTGAACGCGTTCGTTGCCCAGTACACCGACCGGTTTGCGGCCTGGTACGGGGGGTTGAGCGAGATGGGGCAGGTGGGTGTTCTGGTCGGCGGGGCCATCGGCATCATGGTCATCGTCGCCCTGTTCGTCATTTCCCGCATCACCCGCTGAATTCCCCGCGGGCAGGGCAATCCTCACAGAAGGCGCTTTGCTTCGTCGATCAGCATGATGGGGATGCCGTTCCGGATCTCGTAAAGCAGTCTGCAGGCGTCACAGATCAGACCGTCACCAGCCTCGTTGAGCCGGATGTCGCCCTTGCATTGCGGACAGGCCAGTATCTCCAGAAGTTCCTTGCTGATGGTCATTCGTTCCTCTCTTTCTCTTCCGGTACATCCAGGAACATCGAGTACCCGACGACCAGGAAATGGTTGTTGATGCCCGTATTCGGAGTCCTGATGCCGCCGTTGGAAAGGTGGCGGATCCGATAGCCGATGTTCAGCGCGGAGCCACTGCCGAGGGAGAGATAGAATCCGCCCCCAGCCTCACTGTCGATGACGAAACCCCTGGCCTGCTGCTCCGTGTGAACGGAAATGAAATGGGGGCCACAGGACACCGCCGTGTAGAAGAACAGGTTCCGGAAGACCGGATAGACATATTGAATCCCGAGCCCGATTCCCAGCTCATAATCCCCTGACGGCTCGTGGAGAGGGGTGAATCGGGGTTCGACGAATAACGTGAACCGTCCCCGGTGCATTTCGGGAAGGTTCAGGAATCGGTTGGCGTCGAGACCGAAGTGTGCCGCCATCAGGATCGGCTCATAGCGTCCCTCCGGGATCCTGCCAACCCCGAAGCCTCCCAGCATACCCGCCTCGGAAAGCCGGACGGGGAATTCAATGCGGTTCAGGTTCGTTTCCGAAAACGACGGTGTCCCGGTGCCGGGCGATGATGCCGGTTCCCGATATTCGTCCTTCGGAGGGGACGCCGGCGGTTTTTCCCTGGCTGGGCTTCCCGGAACGAGCGTCTGGTCGGGGCGGAACCCCGTTTCGCCCACGCTGATCCACTGGCTGGAGCGGATGCACACGCCTCCCATCCGGATTCTTCCCTTGGCTGCCGGTGCGACAGATGCGATCCCGTCGGGTTGACGATGGGAGTCGTCGGCGTACACATCGCCTGCTCCGCCGCCACTCCATACCAGCACCAGGGCGGACAGCAGGAATAGGAAACGGGTTCGGCCCCGCGTTCGCATCCTCATCTGGCATCCTTCGGACCCATGTATTCCCGGACCGCTTCCAGGACCATATCAACCGTTATGTCCTTCATGCACTGGCGGGTGTCGCAGGTCTTCTTGAAGCAGGGGCTGCAGGGCAGGTCCGCCCTGATCACCGTGTGGATTCTGCCGTAGGGACCCGTCCGAGCGGGCTCCGAGGCGCCGAAGAGGGCCACTACGGGCGTTCCCACTGCAGCGGCGATGTGCATGGGACCCGAGTCGGGGGTCACTACGACAGCAGCTCGCCGATACAAGTGAGCCAGTTCCTTGAGGGTTGTCCGGTTTTCCAGGTTCAGAGCCTTCGTTTCCATGGCCGTCGTGATGCGGCCGATGCTTCCTCCTGTCTCGTGGCCCGTGAGCACCACCGCCCGGCCCAGCTCCAGTCGGATGCGATCCCCCAGCGCTGCAAACCGGTCGTCCTCCCACAGCCGGGTCTCGCCGGCGTAGGACATCGGGCTCAGGACGGCGAAAGGAGCTTCCGGGTCCACGCCGCCTTCCCGCAGCAGGGCCTCAGCACGAGTCCGGCTTTCCTCCGGGACATGCAGGAAGAATTCCGGTTCCGCCGGTTCCGCTCCCAGATAACGGGCAAAGTCGAGGTAGCGGTCCACGGCGTGTTTTCCCATGTCCTCCGGAATCTTTTCATTGTAGAACAGGCCGCTCATCTCCTGCATGCTGTCATATCCGATTTTCCGGCTCCCCCGGCTGGCGAATACGAGGATGGCGCTCTTGAGGAGACCCATGAAATCGATGATCACGTCGTAAGGGCGGTCCCGCAGGTCCCGAAGAAACCGGCGGATCTCCCCGAAGGTTTCCCCGATATCGCGGCCCTCCCTGAGCCGGTGGGCCCAGCGCTTTCTTCCCGAGACGAGGATCCTGTCTATCTTGGGATTCCCCTGGAGGATGTCAAGCGATTCCTCCTCGACCACCCAGGTGATGTGGGCCTCGGGATACCGGTTCCTCAGGACCGCAAGCGAGGGGAGTGTGTGGACCACGTCTCCGATGGAGCTGAGCTTGACGAGAAGAATGTTCATGGGCGGTCGATCCCGAGGATCCAGTGGGCGGCATCGATCAGATCCTCTGCGATGTAAGCCGCCTCCGGCGGTGCCTCGATGTCACGCCCGTAACCCGTCCGGACCAGGATTCCCCTTGCACCTGCCCGGGTTCCCGCTTCCACGTCTTTGGGCATGTCTCCGACCATGAAGGAATCCTCCAGGGCGATTCCCATCTCGGTGGCGGCCCGGAGGATCAGTCCCGGTTTGGGCTTCCGGCAGGGACAGTCCAGCCGGTAGGGTCCCAGGCCCTCCGTCGGGTGGTGCGGACAGAAGTAAAAGGCGTCAATGCGGGCTCCCTGTCCGCGAAGAAGATCCCGGAGATGCCGGTGGGTTTCCTCCACGAAGGCCTCGGTGAAGAATCCCCGGGCGATGCCCGACTGGTTTGTCACGACAACGACCTTCAGGCCCCCCCGGTTGAGCATGGCGATTGCCTCGGCCGCGCCGGGAAGGATCCGGAGTTTCTCGATGCGGTCCAGGTATCCCACTTCTTCGTTGATCGTACCGTCCCGGTCCAGGAAGACCGCACGCCGTCCCGCCATCACGGGCCTCCCTCGAAAAGCGATCTTGCCTCGTTCCAGACGTCTTCCGCGGAGATGGCATCCATGCAGCGGAAATCCTCCGGACAGGTCTCCCGCAGACAGGGGCTGCAGTCCATGGGACGGCGGATGACGGAAAACCGGGGGCCCATGGGGCCGGTCGTCACGGGGTTCGTGGAGCCGAAAATGGCCACGGTCGGTATTCCCATGGCCGCCGCCACGTGCATCAGCCCGGAATCGTTGGAGATAAATACGCGGCACCGGGAGATGAGGGCCAGGGCCTCCCGCAGCGATGTGTTTCCCGCCAGGTTGACCAGTTCCGTCCGGGCGCCTGCCTGGACCGCCTCGGCGCTCTCCCGGTCTCCGGCGCTTCCGAAGACGAGAATCCGGGTCCCGAATTCATCCGCGAGACGGTCCGCCACGGCGGCAAAACGATCCGGATACCAGCGCTTGGCCGGCCCGTAAGCCGCCCCCGGCGCGAGTCCCGCCAGGGGGACTTCGGGATCGCACCCTCTGTCCTGCAGCACCTTTTCCGCCAGATCCCGGTAAGCCGGCGGCGTGACCAGAAGGGGCGTCGCCGGTTCCGGCGGAGGAAATCCCAAGGCCCGGACCATCTCCACATAGTAATGGCTCTGGTGAACCCGAAGGATCTCCCGGGACCGCCGCACCGAAGACGTCAGAAGCAGTCCCCGGGCATCCGTGTTGTACCCGGCCCGGACGGGAATTCCCGCCAGCAGGGTTACAAGGGCCGCCTCAATGGCGTTCTGCAGGAGGATGGCCCCGTCGAATCCCATGTCTCTCAGGTCCCGCGCCAGGCGCAGACGGCCGGCAACGCCGGCATGGATTCCCGGTTCCTGGAAGGTGAGAACCTCGTCCGCATGGGGACAGATCCGGTAGACCTCCCCCACCCACGGTTTTGCCAATACGGTGATGTGCGCTTCCGGCATTCCTTTGCGAATGGCCGCCATGGCTGGCAGGGTAAGGATGGCATCGCCGATCCAGTTGGTTCCCCTCACCAGCAGACGCTTGATTTCACGGGCCGGAAAAGACCGTCGGTGGCGGACCAGGAGCACGGTTTGCAGAGTGATGCCATCCGTCATGTCCGCCTCGGTGCCTGCCAGGGTTTCGTCTTCCAGCGCTGGTGTACCCAGAACCACTGATCCGGGTATTTCCGCACCGCATCTTCGATGATGCTCGTGAAGCGCTGCGTGTTTTCCAGTACGTCCTCCCGGCGGTTTCCGGTCCGGACCAGGGGAACTTCTTCTCCGAGAACGAGCCGGTATTTCCCGTTCTCAAGGCGGGCCATGTATCCCGGGATGACGGGAGCCTCGGTATGGAGGGCCAGCAGGGCAAGCCCGTCTGAAGTGCAGGCGGGACGTCCGAAAAAGTCGACGAAGACCCCTTCCTGCCAGGCCATGTTCTGATCCAGGAGGAGACCGACCACCCCGTTCTGCTTCAGGATTCGGAGCATGGGTCGCATGGCCCGGTCCTTGTCCTGGAGAATGTTTCCCGTGCAGGAGCGGACCTTCGATATCAGGGCTTCCAGAAAGGGGCTGTCCATGAGGCGGTAGATCACCATCATGGGCTTGATGACCAGGGAGGCGACGATGGCCTCCAGTTCCCAGTTCCCGAAGTGGGCGCCGAACATGAGGAGTCCCTTGTTCTTTTCAAGGGCCCGAAGGGCATGTTCCGTGCCCTCCAGCTCCACCCAATCCGCCAGATTTTCCCGATTGATCTTCGGGAGATCGAAGAACTCGGCCGCCACGATTCCCATGTTGCGGTAGACTCCGCGGGCGATCGGAACCAGCTCCTCCGGTGACGTCTCCGGGAAGGCCATGCGGAGATTGTGCAGTGAGATCAGGCGGTGACGGGGGTCGGCGGCATAGGCGAGCAGGGCGATCCGGACGAAGAAGGCCTTTCGGATTCCCAGAGGAATTCGCTGGAAAAGGTGGAGCAGTTTTTCCGCTTGCGATTCCACGCTCATGGCTTTTCTCCCATTTTCCATCCGCACCTGTTTTCCAGAAGTCCCAGGATGTCCCGGCCGAGCCCTCCGTCGTCCGGTTCCATGGACAGGTCCACTTCGAGGACCAGAAGCTCCGGCAGGAGCTTTTCCATTCCGGCAAGCCGGGCGGCATCCTTTTCGGTCGTCACATACGCGGTGGCATCCCCGGTGGCAGCGCAGCGCTTGATTTCGTCGAGATCTTCCCGGCTGAACCGGTGGTGGTCCGGATAGGCCAGGAATGTTGCCGCCCTGCATCCGAGCGACTCCAGCGTCCGGCGGAAGGCATCCGGCGAACCGATCCCGGCGAAGGCGCAGACCTTTTTTCCGTCCAGAAAACCCGTCGGCAGGACCTCCCCCCCGGAGGCGCGGACAAGGCGGGACGGCCGGTGCAGGGCCCGCAGGACCGGCCGTCCGTATCCGGGAAGGACAGGTGTGCTCTCTTTTTCGCCGTCGGCCGGTGCGGGACCCGTCCGGATGATCCAACGGGCCCGCCGAAGGGATTCCAGCGGTTCGCGCAGGGGGCCCCGGGGCAGCAGGTGGCCGTTTCCGAAAGGCTTTCGGGCATGGATCAGGAGGATGTCCGCGTCCCGGTGAAGACGGCGGTGCTGAAAGCCGTCGTCGAGAAGCAGTACGTCCGCTCCAAAGCGGTCCACGGCGGAGCGGCCTGTCAGGAACCGCTCCGGCCCCGTCAATACGGGCACTTCATGGAGCCGGCGGGCCATCATGAACGGCTCATCTCCGCAGACGGCCGGTTCAGAGAGCACGTGCTTTCCGTCGGAAACGACCTCGACGGGTCCCCTGGGCCGGCCTCCGTAGCCGCGGCTCAGAACGGCCGGATGCATACCCCGATTCCTCAGGAACTCCGCCAGGTGAATCACCATGGGGGTCTTCCCCGTTCCACCGACCGTCAGATTGCCCACGCTGATCACCGGGACGGGGAGTCGCCGCACCCGGAGGACCCCCCGGTCATACAGGGCGTTCCGAAACCGGATCCCGAGGCCGTATCCCCCCGAGGCGATGCCCAGGGCCGGACCCAAAAGGAGGCCCGGAGAGGCGTCTTCGCCGTACCAGAGGGTCTGGACACGATCGTGAAGATTCCTGGTCGGTTCGGTCTGCATCGCGCGAAATCTTCAGCCCTCCCGGAACTGCATATTGTAGAGCCTCCGGTACTCGCCCTGTTTCGCCAGGAGGGCTTCGTGATTTCCCTCTTCAACGATCTCGCCGTTGACCAGGACAATGATGCGATCGGAGTTGCGGATCGTCGACAGCCGGTGGGCGATGACCAGCGTCGTCCGGCCTTTCATCAGGTTCTCCAGGGCTTCCTGTACCTCGATTTCCGCTTCCGTGTCGAGGGAGGAGGTCGCCTCGTCGAGGATCAGGATGGGGGCGTCCTTCAGGATCGCCCGCGCGATGGAGATCCGCTGCCTCTCGCCGCCGGAGAGCTTCATGCCCTGTTCGCCGATCAGGGTGTCGTAACCGTCGGGGAGTCGCATGATGAAGTCGTGGGCGTTGGCCGCCCGGGCGGCCCGGACGATGTCTTCCTGGGACGCCTGCTGGTTGCCGTAGGCGATGTTGTTGCGGACGGTATCGTTGAACAGGATCGTCTGCTGGGTCACGATGCCGATCTGTCCCCGCAGGGACTCGAGGGTCACTTCCCGGATGTCGTGACCGTCAATTGCGATCCTTCCCTCCGCGATGTCGTAAAAGCGCGGGATCAGGTTGACCAGGGTCGTCTTTCCACCCCCGCTCATGCCCACGAGGGCGAGAGCCTCGCCGGCCCGGATGGAGAGGTTGATGTTCCGGAGCACCGTGTCCTCCTCATACCGGAACGTCACATCCTGGATGTCGATTCCTTTTGTGATCTTGGGAAGTTCGACGGCATCGGGGCGGTTGCGGATCTCCGGTACGGCGTCGATGATGGCAAAGACCCGCTCGGCGGCGGAGATGCCCTGCTGGATCTGGTTGTTCGTGGCGGTGAGGCGCTTGATGGGTTCGTAAAGCATGATCAGGGCGGCGAGGAAAGAAAAGAAGGTTCCCGGTGTCGATGTACCGTGGATGACCTGCCATCCCCCGTAGAAAATGATGACGGCGATGCCGATGCCGCCCAGGAACTCCATCAGGGGGCTGGAGAGAGCGTTGACAGAAACGGCTTTCATGAACAGTTTCAGCAGGTTCTCACTTTCCTTCGCGAACCGTTTGTTTTCATAATCCTCCATGCTGAAGGCCTTCACGATCCTTGCTCCGGTGATGGTTTCCTGGAGCAGGCTCGTGAGGCTCCCCATGGTGATCTGGGCTCCTGTCACGGCACTGCGGATCCTCCGGCCGAACCGGGAGATGGGATAGACCGTCAGGGGAAAGACGACCATGGCGATGATGGCCAGCTTCCAATCCCTCCAGAAGACGACGAACACAAGGCACAGGATCGTGAAGCTGTCCTTCAGGAGGCTCGTGATGGCCTCCGACACGGCCCCCTGGATATAGTTGACGTCGAAGGTGATCCGGGACATCAGGACGCCTGTGGGATTCTTCGTGAAGAAAGACAGGGATTGCTGCTGGATCTGCTTGTAGAGCTGGTTCCGGAGGTCCGTGACGATCCGCTGGCCGATCCAGTTCATGATGATCGACTGGGCGTAGGTGCATGCGCCCTTCACCAGGTAGATCCCGATGACGGCCAGGGGGATCCATTGAAGCATCCGGGCGTTCCGCTCGACGAAGATGTCGTCCAGGGCGGGCTTGACGAGGAAGGCCAGGACGGACGTCAGCCCTCCCACGATGAGCATGAAGAACATGGCCAGAATCAGCTTGGCCGTGTGGGGTTTGGCCAGGCGAAAGAGGCGTTTTAAGATATCCAAGATGAATCTCCTTTTCCCCGCGCCATGGCGCAGGCGATCCGTGCGACTTCGCGGGCGGCGCCGCCCGTTCCCAATTTCAGCCGGACCTCGCGAAAGGCGTCCGTCATGGCCGTTCTCCGGAAGCTGTCCGTCAGGAGGGGCAGGATCTCGTCCGCGATTCGTTCCGGGCTTGCATCACCCTGGATCAACTCGGGGACGATCGTCCGGCCGGCGATGATGTTGGGAAGTCCGATGTGGTCGATGCGAATGACGAGACGGGCGAACGGGTAGGTCAGCGGGGAAACCTTGTACACGATCGCCATGGGAATACCCAGCAGGGCCGTCTCCAGCGTCGCTGTGCCCGATGCGACAATGGCCGCGTCGGAGGCGGCGACGGCGTTGTAGGTGTTCCGGCGGACAAGCTGAACGGGAACGGCGCTCTGTTTCAGGCGTTCCTGCACGAGGTCTTCCGGAAGGGTGTCCGCCAGGGGGAGCAGCAACTGGAGATCCGGGATCTGCCGCCTCAGGATGTCCGCCGCCCCGAGCATGGGACGGAGCAGACGGTCCAGTTCCCCCCGCCGGCTTCCCGGCAGCAGGGCGACGGTAGTCCGGTCCGGCGCCAGGCCCAGGCGCCGCCGGATTTCCGGGACGGGTCCTTCAGCCCGGACGAGGTCCAGGAGCGGATGCCCCACGTAGGTGACGTCCACGCCCGCTTGTTCATATAGGGGAACCTCGAAGGGAAAGATGACGGCCATTCTGTCCACGGACTCTCTTATTTTTTCGATTCTTCCGGCTCCCCAGGCCCAGATTTTCGGGCTGATGTAATACAAGACGGGGATGCCTGCCCTGTTCGCCTCTCTGGCGAAGCGGAGGTTGAATCCCGGGTAATCGATGAGGATCACCAGGGCGGGGTGGTTCGTTGCCAGAAAACGGCGAAGGCCAGTGAAAAGCGCCCTGATCCGGCCCAGTTTTCCCAGGACTTCCGTGAGGCCGACCACCCCGAGGTCGGAAACGTCGGCCAGCAGATTCACCGAAGCAGCCCGCATGTGCATCCCTCCGACCCCGGAGAAGGAAAGATCCGGGGCGATCTCTTTCATGGCCTCCACGACCCGGGCTCCGTAGAGATCGCCTGACGCCTCGCCGGTCAGGATCAGGATGTTCGGAGTGTTAGCCATCGGGGCTGTCGTCCTGTTGATATCAGATGCCGCAGGCGAACAGGCTGGATAGGACGCTTCTCCGGGAGGAAGCGGTCCGGGAATCCGTGTTTCTTCGATTCCATCGAAGGTCCGCCCTGTCGGCGCGGAAGAATCGGCCGCTCCGGCCGTTTACCTGCAGATTCCCCGCTGGGAGTTTTCCAGGAAGGAGACAAACTGACGCACCTCCGGGAGGTCCTCGACCTCCGTCCGGATCCGTGCGATGGCCTCGACGAGCCGGAGAGAGGATCGGAAAACCAGTTGGTAGGATGCCCGGAGGGCCCTTAGAGCCGGTTCGGAGAAGCCTCGTCGCTTGAGGCCGATCAGGTTCAGCCCGTAGGGTCGTGCCCGGTTGCCCGAGACGGTGATGAACGGCGGCACATCTTGGGCCACGGCGGATGCCCCCCCGACAAAGGCGTGGGCGCCAATGCGGATGAACTGATGCACTCCCGTCAGTCCGCCGATGATGGCCCAGTCCTCCACATGGATGTGTCCCGCCAGGTTTGCCGCGTTGGCCATGATGACGTGATTGCCCAACTTGCAGTTGTGGGCGATGTGGCAGTACGCCATGATCAGGTTGCGATCCCCCATGATGGTGACGCCGATATCGGAAACAGTGGAGCGGTTGATCGTGACGAACTCCTTGATAACGTTTTGATTTCCGATAACAACCCGGGTTTCTTCCCCCCTGTATTTCAGGTCCTGGGGCAGGCCGCCGATGGAAGCGAACTGGAAGATCCGGTTGCCTTCTCCGATGTCCGTATGGCTCTCGATGACGACATGGGGCCCGATAACCGTGTTCCGGCCGATGGTGACGCTGGGGCCGATGATGCTGTAGGGACCGATCTCGACGCCCTCGGCGATTTGCGCATCAGGGGCGATCACGGCGGTGGGGTGGATGTTCATGAATTCCGTCCTTCCAGTTTCTTTTCCAGCACTTCCAGCTTTCTGGCCAGTTCGATGAGCTGCTTCCTCATGGCCGGAAGTTTCGGGATGGTGGCCTCCAGCCGCAGCCATTCGCGGTGAGGCATATGGGGAGCCCCGGCCACGATGGTTGCTGCTGGGACGTCCTTGTGAATCCCGGCGCGGGCCGCCACCATGGCATGGTCTCCCACCCGGATATGGCCCACCAGGCCGGCCTGCCCCCCGATCATGACCCCCCTGCCCACGGTCGTACTGCCGGAAATGCCCGCCTGGGATACGACAATGGCATTTTCTCCGATGACCACATTGTGAGCGATCTGAACCAGGTTGTCGATCTTGGCGCCTTTTTGGATCCAGGTTCGCCCCAGGGTTCCCCGATCGATGGTCGTATTGGCGCCGATCTCGACGTCGTCATCGATCTGGACGATTCCGACCTGGGGGATTTTTATATTCTCCCAGCCAGGCCGGGCGAATCCGAAACCGTCGCTCCCCACGACGACACCCGCGTGCAGGATGACCCGCCTTCCGATGAGACAACGGTCATAGACGGTCACATTGGGGTACAGTACCGATCCCTCGCCGATGACCGCCTCGGGACCAACATAAACACCCGGGTACAGGACGGCCCCGCCCCCAATTTCGGCTCCCCGGCTGACGGCCGCTCCGGGATGGATGGAGGCCTCGGGAGAAACCCGGGCGTTCCCATCGACGAATGCCCGCTCGTGAATGCCCGGCCGCTCCGGTTCCCGGGGATGGAAAAGAGCCAGTGCCTCGCCGAAAGCGACATAAGGGTCCGCGACAACGATCAGGGTCCGGCCGGGCTCCTCGGTCCCGGGTGCAATGAGAACCGCCGTCGCCCCGGTGGTCTTGAGCCGGGATCGGTACTTGCGGTTGGCAACGAAGGTCAGGTCTCCTTCCCCGGCCTCGTCGATTCCCCGCACGCGTTCGATCAGGGCGTTCGCATCCCCGTGAACGACACCGCCCACATGGGCGGCAATCTCGTGAACGGTCCGTTTCAATTTACGATCCAACCCGGTACGGGCACCGGTTCTCTACTTCTTTTCCTTGTAAGTCCGGTTGAACTCGTCCACGACGCGCTTGGTGATGTCTTCTTTCGCGCTGAAGTAAGGGATCTGGAGAACATAAGGATCCAGGATCAGCGTGAATTTCTCCTTGTCGGCGATGGAACGGACGATCTTGAGGACTTCCGGGAACAGCTTTTTGAAGATCTCCTGCTCTTTGGCCCGCAGTTCGTCCTCGAAGTCCTTTGCCGCGACCTGATAATCCCGGTATTTCTTCTGCAGGGTGGTTTCCTTCTCCCGCAAGGCCGATTCCGTCAGGACTGTCCGCTGTTTATCAAGCTCCTCTCTTAGCTTCCGGAGTTCTTTTTCTTTTTCTTCGATGACGGCTCTATCTTTGGCAATGAGCTTGCGCATCTCCTCGCCCATCTGTTTGCCTGCGTTGGAGGTCAGCATGGCCTCCTGGACGTTGATAAAACCGATCTTCTCCACAGACCAGGCCGCTCCGGCCGACAGAGCCAGCAGAAGCACTCCCGCAATCGCGCCAACCACCGCTTTCTTCATCCGTGATTCCTCTCTTTCACTTTGTTGATTTTCCTACATGAACATGCCGATGGCGAACTCCCATCGCGATTTGGACTCACCATCCTTTGGGTCAAGTACGTAACCCCATTCGAGACGCAGGGGACCGAGCGGCGAGTACCAGCGGATTCCCGCTCCCGTGGTATGACGGAAATCGGAGCCGAAGGAATACGTGTCCCATGCATTGCCGGTGTCATAGAAGACGACCCCCTTGATGCCGGCTTCCTTGATGAGGGGGAAAAGATACTCGAAGTTAAAACACAGGAACGTCGTCCCTCCGATGACGTATAACCCCGTCGAGTCGGTAGGTCCTATGTCCTTGAGTCCCCTCAGGGAGTTCATCCCTCCCAGTGTGAATCGCTCGAAGAGAGGGATGCTCTCTCCTTCGCTCGGGGCCAGGTATCCGGCCCGCCCCCGCACGCTGAAGACCGTATCCAGGGGGAGACCGAAAAACCATTGCGACAACAGCGTGGTCTTGACGTAACTCGTTGTTCCTCCCAGGAGCTTGCTGGCGTAGCCTACGGAAACGCCGTTCCGGGATCCCCGGGTGGGGAAGAAGTTGTCATCCGTCGTGTCCCGGTTGATGCCGACGGTGATGATTCCCGTCCGGTATGTGCCTGCGTAATCCTGGATATACTGGGGTGCGTACACGTTAATGTCTTTCACTTCGTCGATCGTATACGTGTAGCCGATATTGCCGCTGAAGAATTCCCACAGGGGGTATCCCAGGTTGAAGCCCCCGCCCGTTGAATTGACGTTGTAATAATCCCATTCCTTCTCCGAATGCCAGGCGTTCCAGTTGCTGTAAAGCGGCAGGTCGAACAGCCACGGCTCGATGAACTGCACCTCGAACCAGGTTCTGGTGCTGGATAGGCTGGTCTTCACCTTCAGAGTCTGTCCCCGGCCCAGGAAGTTCTGCTGTGAAATCTCCGCCATGAAGGCCAGGTTGTCCTGGCCGCTGTAACCGGCGCCGATGCTGAACATCCCCGTGGCTTTCTCCTTGATGTGGATCCGGACGTCCGTCAGGTTTTCCGCAGGGCCTTTTTCCGTCTGGAAGTTGATCTCTTCAAAGTACCGGGTCCGTTCCAGGGCCGTATAGCTGTTCTTCAGGTTTGTGCTGTTATAGAGATCTCCCTCGACGATGGACAGAAGCCGTCGCATGACCTTGTCCCGGGTTTTCGTGTTTCCCGTGAAGGTGATGCGGTTGAAGTAAACCAGGATTCCCTTGTAGATCTTGTAGGTTACATCCACCGACAGGTCCTTCTCCCGGATATCGGTCTGGGGATGGACGTCCGCATAGGCGAATCCCTCGTCGTTGGCGGCCTTGGTCAGGGCCTCGATGTCCTTGATGATGGCCGAGCGGTCGTAGAACTCCTTCTTTTTGATCTCCAGCCTGTCCATCAGCTGCTTCCTGGAGACTTCCAGCGTGTCGCCGGTGATCGACACGGTTCCCACCCGAAATCGCTTTCCCTCGTTGATGGGGATCTTGATGTAGATGCCTTTGGCATCGTGGGTGATAACCGGATCCGCCACCTGGGCCTGGATGAACCCGTTGTTCAGGTAATAGGCGCTGAGCCTGGCGACGTCCTGCCGCAGTTCGTCTTTCTTGAGAAGACCCGAATCGGTGAAGACGTGAAGGAAGTCCCATTCCGTCGTCTTCATCTGCTTCCTGAGCTCTTTTGCCGTGAAGGTCCGGTTTCCTTCGAAGGAAATCCTCTCCACATAGATCTTCTTGTTCTCCTGGATGTCCACCACGATGCGGGTGTCCTTCTCTCCCGCTTTTTCCACTTTATATGTGATCTCGGCGTTGTAGTACCCCTTGCCTTCGTAAAGGTTCTTGAGCTTGGTGATATCGGCCGCCAGCTTTTCGGGATTGAGGACCTGCCGCGTTTTTACGCTCATGTTCGACAGAAGCTCATCCTTGTCGATGGCTTTGTTCCCGGTGAACTGGATCTGCGAGATGAGGGCCTTTTCCACCAGGATGAACGTGATGGCCACCCCCTCCGGGGTTGTGGACGTGTCGGCCTTCACGTCATCAAAATATCCCATCTTGTAGATGGCCTTGATGTCGCCGGACAGGTCGAGCTCGGAGTAGACATTGCCCCGGGCGCTTTTGATAACCTGGACGATGGCGCTGTTCTCGATTTTCTGGTTACCTTTGAAGTCCACACGGGCAATCCGCTGAACCTCTCCGATCCGGAGCAGGAGATCTCCCTTGAGGCGGGAAACCATTGCCGGAATGCCCTCCAGTCCCCTTCCCTGGGCGAAGACCCCCGGCAGCACCTTTCCCTGCTGAATATCGATGATTTTCGCATCAACGCTGATGAGCTCTCCGAACTCGGACACGCTGCCGATGATGGAGTACAGGGCGCCCGTCTCTTTCCCGACCGCTAGGGCCCTTTCCTCGTTCAGCGGCCTGCCGGCCACCTGTTTGAGAATCATTTCCCGGTCCACCGGCATGATCCCTTTGGTCTTGGCCAGCTCGGCATACAGGGCGCTGAAGATGGATTCCTGGAGGAGGTCCCGCTGTGTTCCGCTGAAGACCTCGAAGGGAAGCAGTGCGATTTTTTTGGGTTCCTGCGCGGAAATGGGGTGCGGGTTGGTGATGAGGAAGAGTGCGATAAATAATCCGAGAAGGCCTCGGACAACGTCAGATCGCGTTTTCGTCATGCTGGAGCACCTTTCCGTCCTTCAGGCCAACGCTTCGGGACATCCGTTTCGCCAGGGACCGGTTATGGGTCACCACGACCATGGTTATGTTTCTTTGACGATTCAGGTTCATCAGCAGGTCCTCGACCTTCCGTCCCGTTTCCGTGTCGAGGTTTCCGGTGGGTTCGTCGGCCAGGATGACCTCCGGTTCCATGATGACCGCTCGGGCCACGGCCACACGCTGCTGCTCGCCGCCCGAAAGCTCTCCCGGCTTGTGGGTCATCCTATCACCAAGTCCTATATCCATCAAGATTGATTCGGCCCGCTTCCTGGCCTCCCGTTGGGAGAGACCGGAGATGAGGGCCGGCATCATCGTGTTTTCGAGGCTCGTGAATTCCGGCAGCAGGTTGTGGAACTGGAACACGAAGCCGATCTTCCGGTTGCGGAAGGATGCCAGTGCGTTTTCGTTCCACGAGAAGACGTCCGCCCCGTCGAACAGGACCTTGCCCGTAGTCGGGTGATCGAGCGTCCCCAGGATATGCATCAGCGTGCTTTTCCCCGCCCCGGAGACGCCCAGGATGGCCATCGACTCCCCGGTGGGGATGACCAGGTCCATTTTCTTCAGGACCTCGATCCGCTGCCCGTTCTTGATAAACGTCTTTTCCAGGTTTCGTACTTCAATCATGGAGATTGTCGGCTGTTCTCAATTGTTGGGAAGACGTCCGGACGATGTGCCGGATTCCTGGCCGCTTCAGTCGTAACGGAGGGCCTCCGCCGGATCCAGGCGGGATGCCCGCCATGAGGGATAGAGCGTGGACAGGAACGAAATCAGCAGGGTCCCGATTACGATGATGCCCACGTCCGTATAGTTCACCCGGGACGGAAGCTCGCTGAGATAATAGACGTCGCCGGGCAGGATCTTGAACCCGAAAAAGCGCTCGATAAAGGAGGAAACGGGTTCGATGTTCCAGGCCAGAAGAAGTCCGCCGGCGCATCCCAGGATCGTACCGATGAAGCCGATGGTCACCCCCTGGAGGATAAAGATTTTCATGATGCTCCGGGAAGTTGCTCCCATCGATTTCAGAATGGCGATATCCTTGTTTTTTTCCATGACGACCATGATGAGCGTCGTGATGATGTTGAAGGTCGCCACGAGGACGATCAGGCTCAGGATGATGAACATTACTTTTTTCTCCAGCCTGAGCGCTGCGAAGAGGTTCTTGTTCATTTCCATCCAGTTGCGGGCCCAGTAGGGGAACCCGAGTTTTTTCTCAATATTCTTGGCTATTTCCGCAGCCCTGTAGAGATCATTCACCTTGATCTCGATACCTGTGACGCGGTCGTCCATTCCCAGGAAGGTCTGGCAGTCCCGAAGGGAAAGATAGGCCAGCGTGGAGTCATATTCGTAAAAGCCGGATTCGAAAATGCCCACCACGAGGAACCGTTTCATTCTTGGGACCATGCCCATCGGGGTCGATGTGCCCATGGGGGAGATGACGCTCACGGTCTCGTACAGATAAAGCCCCAGGTGCTTGGCCAGTTCCTTGCCGACGAGGATCCCCGGCAGGTCCGCCCGGTCCTTCGGAATCGCTGCGGCGTTCCGGCGGTCCGGAAGGAGCCCCTCGATGCTTCCCTCTTTCATCTTCCCGAGGCTGATGACGCGGAAGGCGTCTTCCGGGGAGAGCCCCCGGAGAACCACGCCGCTGATGCCATCGCCGTTCTTCAGCATGGCCTGGCTATAAATGAAAGGCGTCGAAGCCACCACGCCGGGGGTGGAATTGACGGCTTCCTGGACGGTCCTGTAGTTTCGCATCGGTCCCGTGTACTGCATGATGACTGCGTGGGAATTGATGCCCAGGATCTTGTTGCGCAGATCCGACTCGAAGCCGTTCATGACCGCCAGGACCACGATGAGGGCCGCCACCCCCAGGAAGATCCCGGTAATGGAAATCATCGTGATGACCGAGACGAAGACCTGCTTGCGTTTGGCCCTTAAATACCGGAGGCTGATATACGATTCATAAGACATGATGGATAGTCCGGAGAGAAGGGGCCCGACGGATCAGGCGTCTTTCTGGCGCATCTGGGGGTACAGGATCACGTCCCGGATGGAGGCCGAGTCTGTGAAGAGCATGACAAGCCGGTCGATGCCGATTCCCTCCCCCGCCGTCGGGGGCATGCCGTATTCCAGGACCCGGATGTAGTCTTCGTCCATCTCGTGGGCCTCCTCGTCGCCCGCCTCCCGTTCCCGAAGCTGCTGGAGGAACCGTTCCCGCTGGTCAGCGGGATCGTTGAGCTCGGAGAAGGCGTTGGCGATCTCCTTCCCGCAGATGTACAGTTCGAACCGGTCCACGAGCGACGGCTCATTGTTGTTCCGACGGGAAAGAGGTGAAACCTCCACGGGGTAATGGGTCACGAAGGTCGGCTGGACAAGGCTGGCTTCGACCTTTTCCTCGAAGAGAGCCATGAGAATCTTGCCGGGAGGATCGTCATCCTTTGTCTCGATCCCGAGGGATCGGGCCAAGGCGGCGCACCGGGATGCATCCTCCAGGGTTTCCCGGTCGACGCCGAGGCTTTCCATGACGGCGTCCCGGACGCG
This sequence comes from Syntrophaceae bacterium, assembly GCA_013177825.1. Taxonomy (NCBI): domain Bacteria; kingdom Pseudomonadati; phylum Thermodesulfobacteriota; class Syntrophia; order Syntrophales; family Syntrophaceae; species Syntrophaceae bacterium. The sequence goes on along the minus strand of JABLXX010000006.1, from coordinate 108,454 downwards.
TACCCGGCGCCAGGGAGGCGTCATGTCGACCTCCGTTCCCTGATAGGTGATGCGCGTTCCCCCGGAAAGGTCGAACGCAATGAAAACAAACAATTTCTCCGTAAAGTCCATCAGGTCTTCGAAGGTGGCGTAGGCCTGGTAGAACTCCATCATGGTGAATTCGGGATTGTGAAAGGTGGAGACGCCTTCGTTGCGGAAGTTCCGGTTGATTTCGTAGACCCGCTCCAGTCCTCCCGTGACCAGCCGCTTGAGATAAAGCTCCGGCGCGATGCGGAGAAATAGATCCATCCCCAGGGCGTTATGGAAGGTCTTGAAGGGACGGGCGACGGCTCCCCCCGCCCGGGGCTGCATCATGGGTGTTTCCACCTCCAGGAAGTCGTGGTCGTCCATGAACTGGCGGATCAGGCGGATGATCCTGCTCCGCTTGAGGAAGACTTCCCGTGATGAGGGGTTGGCGATCAGGTCCAGGTGACGCTGCCGGTAACGGGTCTCGACGTCCGTCAGGCCGTGCCACTTTTCCGGCAGGGGCCGCACCGACTTGGCGAGGAGGCGCAACTCCCTTGCTTCAAGGGTCAATTCGCCGGTCCTGCTCTTCATGATCTTCCCGTTCAGAAAAACGATGTCGCCGACATCGAGCGATTTGAAGAGATCGAAGGCCTCGGGGCCGATGCCGTCGCGGCGGATGAATCCCTGGATCCTGCCGGTCCGGTCCTGGAGGGACACAAAGGCCCCCTTGCCGAAGTCCCGGATGGCCATGATCCGGCCGCCCAGGCTGAAGGTTTCCTCGATTCCCTGGAAGGCATCCTTGTCCAGGGCTCCGAATCGCTCGGCGAGAGACGCGGCGGTATCCCCGACGCGGATCCCGTTGGGGTACGGATCGATTCCGCGGGCGGCCAGCTCGGCCACCTTTTCCCGTCTTATCTTCAGAAGTTCGCTTTCTTCCATAGGTTCCCGTGATCAGTTGACGTATAGAGGGGTGTTGGACTATATGGATTTTTCCGATTCGTCAAGCAAATTCGCCCGCCGGGGCATACCCTTCCGGGCCTCCGGCGGCAGAGGGTAAATCTTTGGAATCCGCATCTTTCCGGCAGGATATCTCCTCCTCTGACTGGTCAGACTGGCGCTGGCAGATGGGCCGGTCGGCCCTTCGACGGGACAGGCTGGCCCGGTTCCTGGGAAAGGAGGCCGTGACGGGACCGGTCTGGGAGAACCTCCTCCGCCTCTATCCCTGCCGGATCACTCCTTATTATATGTCGCTCCTGTGTCCGGGTGGCGCCGGGGATCCCCTGGCCCGGCAGGCCTTTCCCGATCCTCGGGAGCTGGAGGACGGGTCCGGGGAAGACCCTGATCCCCTGGACGAGGAGAGGCACATGCCCACGCCGGGGCTCATCCGCCGCTACGGGAACCGCTGCCTCCTCCTGGCAGCGGAACGGTGCGCCGTCCACTGCCGCCACTGCAACCGGAAGCGGCTCTGGCGCCGCCCCGCCTCGGGAAGCCTGCTGCCGCGCCTGCGCCGCGCCCTGGACTGGATCGCCCGTACCCCAGCCATCCGGGAGGTCATCCTCTCGGGAGGAGATCCCCTGACCAGGGACGACGGAGAGCTGGACTGGCTACTGGGATCGTTGCGGGCGATCCCTCACGTGGAGGTCCTGCGGCTGGGCAGTCGCGTTCCCGTCGTCCTGCCCATGCGCATCACGGATGACCTCTGCCGGATACTCCAGCGCCATCGTCCTCTCTGGCTCAACACCCAGTTCAATCATCCGCTTGAAATAACGGAGGAATCAATGGCCGCGTGTGACAGGATCCTCACCCGGGGCATTCCCGTCTCCAGCCAGTCCGTTCTACTCAAGGGGGTCAACGACCGCTATGAGGTCCTCCGGGATCTTTTCGAGGGGCTACAGCGCATCTCCGTCCGCCCCTATTATCTCTTCCAGTGCGACGCGGTGACGGGGACGGGTCATTTCCGGACCTCCCCTGCGGCTGGCATTGAGATCATGGACCGGCTCTGGAGGGACCTGTCGGGCCTTTGTCTGCCCCGATACGTGCAGGACCTTCCCGGGGAGGGAGGAAAGGTTCTCCTCCATCGACCTCCGGTTCGGATCCCCCTGGATCCATGATGTCCCAAGGGTTTGTTTTCTTTTGACAAGGGCTTTCAAATGCATTATGAATCCCAATCCCGAGAGGTGAATAACCCCTTGGATTTCCACAAGGAGAAACAACGATGTATACGGCCAGTGACCTGCGGAAAGGGCTCCGGATCAAGATCGACGGCGATCCCTATGTCATCACCGAGTTCAATTTCGTGAAGCCCGGAAAAGGACAGGCCCTCTACCGGTGCAAGCTCAAGAACATGATCAATGGAAACCAGTTCGAGCGAACCTTCCGGTCTGTGGACATGTTCGAACAGGCGGACCTCCAGGTGAAGACGATGCAGTACCTCTATATGGAAGAGGGAAAATACTGCTTCATGGATACGACCACCTTCGACCAGGTTTTCATTACGGAAGACCAGGTGGGAGAGGCGAAGAACTTCCTCTTGGAAAACGTGGAGGCGGAGGTCCTTTTCTTCGAAGACCGGCCCCTGGGGGTGACTCTCCCCAACTCGGTGGACCTGGTGGTGACCAAGGCGGATCCCTGGATCAAGGGCGATACGGTTTCGGGAAACACCAAGCCCGTCACTGTCGAAACGGGCTACGTGGTCCTCGTTCCCTCCTTCATCGAGGCGGGAGAGAAGATCCGCATCGATACGCGCTCGGGGGAATACCTCACCCGGGTTAAAGACTGAATTCCCGTGGAGCAGGAAGAATCCTGGTTCCTGGCCAGACGGCGGAGGGCCCTTTTTATCCGGGCGAGGATGATCGGGGCTCTCCGCCGTTTCTTTCTGGACCGGGATTACCTGGAGGTGGAGACGCCGGCCCGGATCCCGGCACCCGCACCGGAGGCCCACATCGAACCCGTTCCGAGCGGGGACTGGTTCCTTCATCCCTCTCCCGAGCTCTGCATGAAGCGGCTCCTGGCCGCGGAATATCCCCGAATTTTCCAGATCTGCCGGTGCTTTCGCCAGGGGGAGCGGGGGGACCGCCATCTTCCCGAGTTCACCATGCTGGAATGGTATCGGCGGGACATCGATTCCCGGGAACTGATGGACGAGTGCGAGGCCCTGATCCTGTCTGTGGCGAAAGATCTCGGGATCGGGGATGTGCTTTCCTACCAGGGGAATCCCCTCCGTATTGCACCCCCCTGGCCGAGGCTCTCGGTCCGGGACGCCTTTGCCGCCTGCGCCTCGGTCCCCCTCGAGGATGCCCTCCGTGAGGACCGCTTCGATGAGATCCTGGCCTTTGAGGTTGAGCCTTTCCTGGGCCGGGGAACCCCTCTGTTTCTCCACTCCTATCCGATGGCATTTGCATCCCTGGCGAGAGCGGATCGGAACGATCCTTCCGTGGCGGAGCGCTTCGAGCTCTATGTGGCGGGAATGGAGCTGGCCAATGGCTTTGCCGAGCTGACCGACCCGGTGGAGCAGCGGCGCCGCTTCGACGAGGCCCGGGCGGAGGTGGAGCGCCGGGGCGGAACGGTGCTTTCCCAGCCGGAGCGGTTTCTCCGGGCGCTGGAACGGATGCCCGACGCATCGGGGATTGCGCTGGGGGTCGACCGGCTGGCCATGATCCTCTGCGATGCAGCGACCATCGGCGAGGTGGTGGCATTTCCACCGGAAATCCTTTGAACCCCTTTGGTTTCCAGGGTCGCCGCCCTTGACAAGGGGGCGAAATTCCATTACGGTCCATCCAGTTTCAAATACCCTTTCAGGAGCATCCCATGTCCCCTGTCGCCGCCGCTGCGGGAAGTTCTTTTCATGGCAGCCTTCTCGGAATGATCCTGGGCGCGGGACTGATGGTCCAGTTTGTCCTCGTCCTCCTGCTCGTGTTCTCCGTTGTGTCGTGGGCCATCATTTTCATGAAGTACCGCCAGTTCAGGAAAGTAAAAAGGGATAACGAGGCCTTCCTGGAGGCCTACGGCCGAAGCAACCGCCTTTCTGAGGTTTACCCGGTGGCAAAAAATCATGCCGATTCCACCCTGGCCGGTGTTTTCATGTCGGGATATGAGGAATTGAGCCGGGTCGGCCGGATGAGTTCCGATTCGCCGGGTTCCGAGGCGTCATCCGTTTCGATCGAGCGCCGCGGCGTGGATCACGTGGAGCGCGCCCTGAGCCAGGCCCTTGGCATGGAGGGTGCGAAGCTGGAAGGCGCCATCGGATTCCTGGCCACGACCGGGAGCGCCAGCCCTTTCATCGGTCTTTTCGGCACCGTCTGGGGAATCATGGACACCTTCAAGGGGATCGGCGCCCGCGGATCGGCGACGCTGGCCGTGGTCGCACCGGGCATTTCGGAGGCCCTCATCGCCACGGCGGCCGGGCTGGCGGCAGCCATCCCGGCGGTTATTTTTTACAATTATTACGTGAACCGTGTTCACGGCATGACCCAGGATATGGAGCATTTCGCCTCCGAGTTCCTGAACCTGGTGGACCGTCATTCAGGGAGATCCTGATTCCGTGATGAACCGTTTCCGAAGGACCGCCTCCGACCACAAGCCCATGGCGGAAATCAATGTGACGCCGCTCGTGGACGTGGTCCTGGTGCTCCTCATCATCTTCATGGTGACGGCCCCGATGCTCCAGATGGGCATTGACGTCAACCTTCCCCAGGTCAAGTCGAAAAGCGTCGACGTAACGGAGGAAAAGCTCGTCCTGACGATCCGGAGCAACCAGGAGATCGTTCTCAACCGGACCCGCGTGACCCTGGTGGAATTGAGCGACAAGCTTGAGGCCATTTTCGCCAACCGGATCGACCGGGACGTCTATCTGCGGGCGGACAAGACCGTGCCTTACGGATTCGTCGTGCAGGTCATGGCGGCGGTGAGAAAGGGCGGCGTCGACAAACTCGGCATGATCACCGAACCCCCGGAGGAGGAGCGATGACATCCGCCGGGCTCTTCCGACCGCATCAGCACGGGGGGAGCAGCCTGAACCGCATGATCCTCTTTTCCGGATTCCTGCATGTCCTCGTCCTTGTCCTTCTGGTCTCCCTCGGTCCCATCTCTTCCCCCACGCGGCTCACGTTCGGTCCCGTCTATTCCGTTTCCCTCGTCAGCATGGCGGACACGGTTCTCAAATCTCCAGGTCCGGATCTGACCCGGGAGGTTCTGGGCGTCGCCAAGCCGGATCACTCGACGGTCCTCAGGAAGGAGCCGGTCGCCCTTTCAAGGAAGACGGCGAAACCGGCTAAGCAGCAGGCAGTCCTGGACCGAAGAATCGAAGAGCTCCGCCGGAAAGTGGAGCAGACGGAACGGTCGACATCCCCGTCCAAGCCGGCGATGACGGCCCGCTTCTCGTCTTCTTCCAGCCAGATGTCCGAGGCCGATCTGAACAATCGCATGGGCGTTTATTATGCCGTCCTCTGGAACCGGATCCGCAATCAGTGGGCCCTCCCGGCGGACCTGACGAAAGGGCAGACCCTGGAGGCAATTGTCCAGGCCCGCATTCTCCGCAGCGGAGAGATTACCGGGCTGGACTTTGAAAAACGGTCCGGCAACCGATATTTTGACGATTCGGCCCTGAAGGCAGTGCAGAAAGCATCCCCCTTCCCCCCCCTTCCGGAATGGATTCCCGACCGGGTGGTCGAGGTCGGCATCCGGTTTCATTCGTCCCAACTGAAAAGGTGAGCCATGCCTGAAGCGGTACGAACCCAGGTCTGCAGATTCCGTGTCTTTTTTTTCGTGATGTTCCTCCTGCTCCTTCCACCGGGGCCGGCCTTGGCGAAGGTCTATCTGGACATCGATTCGCCCGCCTTCCAGAAGTTTCCCATCGCCGTGACGGATTTCCAGTCCAGGACGAGCGGTCCCGGATCGGAAGGCCTGTCGCAAGGCTTGGCGGACCGGCTGGGGCACTATCTGGATGTAACGGGATTCTTTAACGTCATTTCCCGGAAGGCTTTCCTGGAGGATCCCCGGAAAGCGGGCATTCTGCCGGGAACGTTCCGGTTTGACGACTGGTCCGCCATCGGCTCCGAGTTCCTGGTCAAGGGTTCCTTTGCCGTCACCGGAACGGAGCTCGACATCGAGGCCCGTCTCTTCGACGTCGTCAAAGGGGAGGTCCTGGTCGCCAAGGGTTACAAGGGACGCAAGGACAAGCCTGAGGAACTGCTCCGGCGTTTTGCTTCGGACATTCTCATGGCCCTCACGGGAGAGGGGGGAGTGTTCGATACGAAGATCGCCTTCGTCATGAAGTCGAAGGGGAAGGGTGATATCTATTCAGTCCTTTTCGACGGGACGGAACGTCAGCGGCTCACGAGCCACCAGAGCATCCTCTATGCACCGCGCTGGTCTCCCGACGGCCGGATGCTGGCCTTCACCTCCTACAAGGACGGTACGCCGGACCTGTATGTACAGGACCTGGCAACCAGAAGAATCAGGAAGCTTATCGATTACGGTGGGATCAACCTGGCCGGCTCCTGGTCCCCCGACGGGCGCCGGCTGCTTGTTACCCTGAGCAAGGACGGCAACGAGGAGATTTATGTTCTGGACACGTCATCCTATCAGCTTCGCAGGCTGACCTTCAGCGCCTCCATCGATATCTCGCCCGCCTGGTCACCCGACGGCACCCGGATCGCCTTCGTCTCCAACCGGGGCGGCTCCCCCCAGATCTACCTGATGAATACCGACGGAAGCAACGTCCGTCGGCTCACATTCGAGGGGAATTATAACACGTCGCCGTCCTGGTCTCCCCGGGGCAAGCGTCTTGCGTTCGAAGGCATGGCCGGCGGCCGGTTCCAGATCTTCACCATCGACGAAGACGGATCCAACCTGCTGCAGCTCACATTCGACCGGGACGACAACGAGTCCCCCACCTGGTCACCCGATGGCCGTTACATCGTTTACAGCTCCCGCCGGGGAGGGGGGCGGATCCAGGTGATGAACGTCAACGGGACGAACGTCCGGACGCTCCAGGATGGAGGTGCGACTTCGCCGTCCTGGTCGCCGCGACTGAAGTGACCGGATGAATGCAACTCCCCGCGGAACCGGATCATCATGCCGCCTGACACCATCTTCTGGATCCTTCTGATCGCCTTTTTCGCCGGGCTGGTTCAAGGATTCACCGGCTTCGGCTCGGTCCTCCTGTCGCTGCCGCTGGTCATGCTCTGGCTGGACGTGCGGATGGCGGTCCCAGTGACCAGCCTCTTCGGCGCGCTCCTGACGGTCGGGCTCACCATTCCCCTCCGGCGCTACCTGGACTGGCGGAAGGTTCTTCCTCTCCTCCTGGGCAGCCTTCCCGGCATTCCCCTCGGCGTCATGCTTCTTGTCCACCTGCATGCCCTCTGGATCCAGCGGTTTGTCGGGCTTGTCCTTCTGCTTTACAGCCTCTGGGGCTTTTTCCTGGCTTCGCCGAACACCCGGGAGCTGCGGGGGGCATGGCCCTACGGATTCGGTTTTCTGGGGGGATTGTTCGGCGGGGCGATCAGCGCCTCCGGACCGCCCGTCATCGTTTACGTCACGCTCCAGCCCTGGAGCAAGGACGTCCTCAAGGCGACCCTGCAGGGCTTTTTCCTGTTTTCGGGGATCGTGGTCATCCTGTTCCAGGCGAGGGAAGGACTGATGACGGAGCCGGTGCTCAAGCTCTTCCTGTACTCCATCATACCCATCCTGACGGGCACCTGGCTGGGACACGTCCTTTACGGCAGACTCGGAGAGCGCTCGTATCGCAGCGTGGTGTTCGCCATGCTGGGCCTCCTGGGGATCTTCACGCTGTTCCGGTCGCTGTAGCCGGCAACGGTCGGAACCGCCCCGGCGCAGTCGCCGATTCAGCGTGGAAGCTCCCAGGCCTCCCGGAGGAGCGATTCTTCCGACAGGAGCAGGTCCATGTAGTCCAGCTCCAGCCGTGCCATCTCCATATCCCGTCCGCGAAGCCACTCGGACAGCCATAGGAAGCGAACCGCCAGGACCAGTTCGAAGAGGACGGACAGGCTGGCCGGCGACAGGAGATTCTCCCGGCGGATTCCGGCGAGAAACGCCGGGATGAAGGAGCCCGTCAGGGCCTGGGGATCCTCCATGCCGATGCATCCCATGAGGAGGGCCGCATCGAAGGCCTCCGTTTTGGGACCGCAGAACTCCCAGTCGATCACGGATTTCAGGGTCCGTTGCGACCAGATGGCGTTGAGGGGGTGGAAGTCGCCATGGCAGAAGGCCGAGGGCAGGCGCGCGAGAACGGGGAAGAGGCGTTCCCGCAGCCTTAAAACGGCGGAACTCAGCTCCGGCAGGATGGCGGGGTCACGGCGGCGGATTCGCTCCAGGAGATCTCCGACGAAGGTTTCCAGGGAAAACGGCAGGCCCTGGATTTCCGGAGGCAGGGAATGAGCTGCCCGGCGGAGGCCGGCGAGAAAGGTTCCCAGGGCCTCTCCCCGCCAGGCTTCGCGGGCGTAGCCGGGCCGCTCCGGGAAGTCTCCATCCAGAAAAGGCCGGAGCATCCGGCAGCTTCCCTTTCCGCAGGCAATCCACGAGCCGCAGCGATCCCGGAGATAGGGATGGACTGATTTCAGGCCGGAGAAGCTCAGACGGTCCAGGATCTCCGCCTGGCGCTCCTTCTGCGTGACCGCTCCGGCTGCGACCTCCTCGAGAATCCAGAGGCTGCCGTTCTCGTCTTCAAGGACCAGGCGCGACAGGACGCGTTCGGGGCTGCCCGCGACGATAAGATCGGGCCGGCTCCGCCTCGGACGGAGTCCCCATGGGGTAGTGTCGGGATCAGGGGCGGGCGGCTGGGTCGTCACGGCGGTCTGTGGGTGGCCCCTTCATTTTCTTTATGATGATCAGGATGGAAGCGAGGGCCGACTGGGTCATCCCGGGAATCCGTCCCGCCTGGGCAATGGTCGCTGGGGCTATGGCCTTCAGTTTTCCCCGGAGTTCGTTGGACAGGCCCGGAACGTTTTCATAGTCCATCGAAGGCGGGATGGCCTTCTCCTCCTGGGCCTTCATCTTCTCGACGGCCTCGCGCTGACGCCGGATGTACCCCTCGTACTTCGCTTCGATCTCGATCTGCCCCTTGACCATCCGGTCCGGGATCGCTTCCCAGCCGTCGAAGACGGACAGGCCGTCATAGCCGATTTCCTCCCGCTTGAGGAGATCGAAGAGAGTGGCCGGGTTCCGAAGGGGGGACGACCCGAGAGCCTGGAGCTTGCGTGCGCTCTCTTCCACGGGGTATATCTTGATCGACGTCAGACGTTTCATCCCGGACTCGATCTGCCGGACCCTTTCCCGGAGGTCGCGGTAAACGTCGGACGGCACCAGGCCGAGCTCGTGCCCCTTTCCCATCAGGCGGATGGCGGCGTTGTCCTCCCGCAGGAGCAGCCGGTATTCCGCCCGAGAGGTGAACATCCGATACGGTTCGTCCACCCCCCGTGTGACCAAGTCGTCCATCAGCACGCCCATATAGGCCTCTGAGCGCCTGAGGATGAAGGGCTCCCGTCCCTGAACGGCGCAGGCGGCGTTGATCCCGGCCCACAGGCCCTGGGCGGCGGCTTCCTCGTATCCGGACGTCCCATTGATCTGCCCGGCTAGGTAGAGTCCCCGGAGCCGCTTTGTCTCAAGGGTTGGCTGAAGCTGGGTGGGCTGGATGAAATCGTATTCGATGGCGTAGGCGTAGCGCATGATCTCCGCCGCCTCGAGCCCGGGGACGCTGTGAACGATCCGCTCCTGGAGATGCGGCGGCATCGAATTGCCGAGCCCCTTTGCATACACTTCTTCCGTGTCGAGCCCCTCGAACTCGAGGACCACAGGGTGGCTCTCCCGGTTGGAAAAGCGGACGATCTTGTCCTCGAGGGAGGGGCAGTAGCGGGCGCCGACACCCTGGATGGACCCGGAATAAAGAGGGGACAGGCGGATGTTGTCTGCGATGATCCGGCGCGTCTCTTCCGTTGTGGCCGTAAAGTAAGAGGGGAGGCGCTCCTTCCGCAGCGTTTCCGTCGTGTAGGAGAAAGCCTCCGGTTCCGGGTCGCTGTCCTGTCGGGCGAGACGGGAGAAATCGATGGATGACGCCCGAAGCCGGGGGGGCGTTCCCGTTTTCATCCGGCCCGTTTCAAAGCCTTGGGATTTCAAGTGTTCCGCAAGTTCCAGCGAGGCGATCTCCCCGGCCCGGCCAGCGGAAAAACGGGCGGTACCGATGTGGATGAGGCCGTTCAGAAAGGTGCCGGTGGTAATGACGACGGCACGCCCCGCATAGGAGACACCGGCCTGGTCGATGACGCCGGTTACGCGGTCCCCTTCCACCCGCAGGGCCGTGACCAGCGATTGACGGAGGTGGACGCGTCTTTCCCGCTCCACAACCGCCTTCATGGCCAGCCGGTAGAGCTGCTTGTCGCACTGAAACCGGGAAGAACGGACGGCGGGTCCCTTGGAAGCGTTCAGGAGACGGAAATGCACCGCCGTGCGGTCCGCGATGCGTCCCATCTCGCCCCCGAGGGCGTCGATTTCCTTGACAAGCTGGCCCTTCGCCAGCCCGCCGATGGCGGGGTTACAGGACATCAGGGCCACGGAATCCAGGTTGATGTTGAACAGCAGAGTCTCACAGCCCATCCGGGCTGCTGCCAGGGCGGCTTCACAGCCTGCATGACCACTGCCGATCACGATGATGTCATATTCCTGCATGGTTTTCTCCGTCTGCCGGGGCCTCCGTTTCGCATCCGGCGGCGGTTGTCCCGGAAGGCAGCCATCGTAGCGAATTGCAGGAGATGCTGTCAACGGGTTCCCCTTGATTTCACCGATTCCTGGAACATGCACATCACAACGTTCAACGTTTCGTTTCATCGGGGATGCCGGTTGAACGGTTCGTTCAACCAACGTGCGCTCGATGGGGAGGCGACATCCCGACCAGAATCTTTTTTCTGAATGTTATTCCAGGTGTTTGCAAGTCACGTGATGGGTTTGTAAGGATGTGGTACAGCCGTTGCTTGCAACACGGCGGATCGAAAAACCTCTTTCCCCTGGCGAAAGAATCATGTTAAGGGCAGAGGTACAAAATTACTCACCAAAGGAAGAAAGGAGAATCCAAGATGTTCGGGAAATTCGGGAAGAAACTGTTAACACTCATCGCAACGGTGGCAGCTCTTGTTGTGTCATCTCCGGCGGTCTGGGCCGCAGAAGCGATTCCATCGGGCGATAACTACACGAAGGTCCTCTTCGCCGCCGCGGCCATGCTGGCGGCGGGTATCGGCGTCGGCCTCGGTGCCATCGGCGCCGGTGCGGGTATCGGTAATGCAGCGAACGGCGCCTGTATGGCCGTCGGCCGGAACCCCGGCGTTCAGGGCAAGATCATGACGACCATGCTGGTTGGTATGGCCATGGCCGAGTCCTGCGTCATTTATGCTCTGGTTATCGGACTGGTGATCCTGTACGCGAACCCCTTTGCAGCGCTCATCATGAAGTAATGCTGCTTCTGCAAAAAATCCATTTCTCAGGAGAGGATGATGTCAGAAAAGAACAATGACAAGCAGTTCTTCTCTGTCGGTAAGATCTTCTTCCTGCTGGTCGTGATCCCTCTGTCCCTCATGGCAATTCTTATCGCCAACGGGATCTTCAAGGTGGGGGACATGGCGAGGCAAGGAGCCATGACGGTCCTTGACCAGAAGGCGCAGGAGGAGATCAAGACGCGCGCCATCAGCGTTGCAGAGGAGGTTGCCAGTTTTCTGAAGGAACGGGAAAAGGACGTTCTGGTCGCCACGATCATCCCGCCGACGGAAGGTGCCTACAGGGACTTCATGGCGAAAAACACCGGGGCTCTCTGGGTAAAGAAGGACGGCCAGATCATCCGGGTCTCCGAGCCTCTGTACACGGAGATGGCGTTTATCGATAATTCGGGCAACGAGACGATCCGGATTTCCGGGGGCAAGGTAGTGCCGAGGGCGAATCTGAAGAATGTGGCCAACCCGGCGGGCACGACCTATAAATCAGAGGATTATTTTGCCAAGGCGAAGGCTTTGGCCCGCGGCGAGGTTTACGTATCCCATCCTGCCGGATGGTACGTGAACAAGCAGGATTTCGCCAAGGGCAAGCGGTTCGATGGTGTCATCCGCTTTGCGACGCCCGTTTTCGACAAGTCGGGTGCGAGCGGTGTGGTGGAACTGGCGCTGGATATGCGTCACGTGATGAAGTTCACCGACAACGTCATTCCCACCCAGTCGGGCTATGTTCTTGAAGCGGATGCCGCGACAGGGAACTACGCCTTTATGGTGGATAACCGCGGGCTGATCATTTCGCATCCCAATGATTTCCATATCGCCGGTTTGAACGAGGACGGCACGCCGGTGGCGCCGCTGACAGCGGACAATCAGGCCGCCTTGACGAAGAAGGGCGAAGAAGTCCTGGATCTGAACCAGTTGGCCTTCATGGATCCCAATCTCCCGGCCATTGCCAAGGATGCCGCGGCAGGGAATGCGGGTATGAAACAGTATAAATTTGCCGGCCTCGATAAGTTCGTGGCTTACGCGCCGATCAAATACTATGCCTCGTCCTATCCCAAACCCGCCGGGTTCGGATGGATCGGCATGGGCGTCGATGTCGGGAAGTACAATGAGTACGCATCAGCGGCAGCCAAGAAAATCCAGTCGGAGACGAAAGCCTGGACGACGACGATCGTCATCATCATTATCGCCTCCGTCATTCTCCTTTTCCTTATCATGGCACTGCTGACCAGGGGAATTTCCAGGTCCATCGCCTCGGAGGTTCCGGCCGGTTCGGAGTCAATCGTATTCGATGACGACGACGATTGATCCGGAGGGCAGAATAAAAAAGAGAAGGCCGGCTGCAAGCCGGCCTTTTTTATTGCATCCAGTCTGTCCGTTCTGCAGGGCTGAATGAAACCGGGATGGGAAAAAGAAACGCGGCGGCATGGGCCAGGCATCTGAAGGCACGTGCCGGTGCCGGGATTCCAGCCATCGCGATTCGGCTTTTCCTGAATCTTTCCCTCCAGGATGATTCTGTCTTAGTAGGAATCCGTATTGATCTTGCAGTGGTGTGTAGGCCCTTTCCCAAAGGCTTTTCTTATCTTTCCATTTGACTCAATCCAACAAAATTGATAGTGAAAATGCGCAATCCGCAGGAAAGCAAACAGTGACCTATCCGGCCCGACCATTCTTTAGAAGAATTCCCTGCACAACACCTGTCGGTGCAGAGGGCTCCCCTCATATCGCCCTTCACCGCCGAGGTCTCACAATACCAAGAGGAGGTTTTGCATGAAAGACAACAAACTGGTTATGTGGTTCGACGAACTGGAACTGGACGATATTCCTCAGGTCGGCGGGAAAAACGCCTCCCTCGGCGAGATGCGCCGGGAACTCATCTCCAAAGGAGTCAGCATCCCGGATGGATATGCGATTACGGCCGATGCTTACCGGTATCTCCTGCAGTCGGCAGGAATTACTCAGAAGATGGGAGAAATCCTGGGAGACCTGGATACCCATGACATGCAGAACCTCTCTGACAGGGGAAAGAAGCTCCGCAGCCTGATCTATTCGGCGGAGCTGCCGGCGGACCTGAAGGAAGCCATTCTCCATGCATACAAGAAACTCTGTGAGGAATATGGAGAGGACACCGATGTGGCCGTCCGGAGTTCCGCCACGGCGGAGGATCTGCCGGACGCCAGTTTTGCCGGGCAGCAGGAGACATACCTAAACGTCCGCGGCGAGACTCAGTTGCTTGACGCCTGCAAGCGCTGCTTCGCGTCCCTCTTCACCGACCGCGCCATCAGCTACCGCGTCGACAAGGGATTCGACCACATGTCCATCGCCCTCTCCATCGGAGTGCAGAAAATGGTCCGGTCGGACCTCGCTGCCTCGGGTGTCATCTTTTCCATCGATACCGAATCGGGCTTTCGGAACGCCATCCTTATCACCGGTGCCTACGGTCTCGGCGAGACCGTCGTCCAGGGAACCGTCAATCCCGACGAGTTCTTCGTCTTCAAGCCCACCCTGAAACTGGGAGCCCGTCCCATCCTCCAGAAGAAGCTGGGTGCAAAGGAAATCAAGATGATCTACGCCACCGGCAAGAGCGAGGAGGGTACCAAGACTGTCCCCGTTCCGTCGGAGGAGCGGCAGCGTTTCTGCCTGAACGACGACGAGATCCTGACACTGGCCCGCTGGACGGCTATCATCGAGGACCACTATTCCCAGAAGGCGGGCTTCTTCAAGCCCATGGACATTGAATGGGGAAAGGACGGCGTTTCGGGAGGGCTGTTCATCCTTCAGGCCCGACCGGAGACGGTCCAGTCCCAGAAAGACGATGCGGTTCTGGAGACATTCATTCTCAAGGAAACGAAAACACCCATTGTGACGGGAACGGCCGTGGGGTCCAAGATCGGCGCCGGTCCCGTGCATATTATTGAAAATGTGAGTGATATCAAGACGTTTAAAAAGGGAGAAGTGCTGGTCACGGACATGACGGACCCGGACTGGGAGCCCATCATGAAGATCGCAGCGGCCATTGTAACGAACAAGGGAGGCCGGACATGCCATGCCGCCATCGTCAGCCGGGAACTCGGCGTTCCCTGTATCGTCGGCAGCGGCACAGGTACGGCGGCCCTCCATGGGGTGAAGGAGGCTACGGTCTCCTGCGCCGAGGGAGAGGTTGGAAAGGTTTACGAGGGGCTGCTCAAATTCGACGTCCAGAGGATGAACATCCAGAACATGCAGCGTCCCAAGACCCAGATCATGATGAACGTCGGTAACCCCGACGACGCCTTCAGCCTTGCCGCCATCCCCAACGACGGCATCGGGCTGGCCCGGCTTGAGTTCATCATCAACCAGTTCATCCGCATCCACCCCATGGCGCTCATCAAGTTCGACAGCGTTACGGATCCGGACATCCGCAAGGAGATTACGGGTCTGACCCATGGCTATCCGAACATGCCGGACTTCTTCGTCGACAAGCTGGCCCAGGGAGTGGCTAAGATCGGTGCGGCTTTTTGGCCCAACGACGTCATCGTCCGGATGAGCGATTTCAAGAGCAATGAATACGCGAACCTGATCGGCGGATCCTTCTTTGAATATGAGGAGGAGAACCCCATGATCGGCTTCCGGGGGGCTTCCCGCTATTACGACGAGCGCTATCGCGAGGCCTTTGCCCTGGAGTGCGAGGCCATGAAGAAGGTCCGCAACGAAATGGGAATCACGAACGTGAAGCTCATGATTCCCTTCTGCCGTACCGTGGAGGAGGGAAAACGGGTCATCCAGGTTATGGCCGACAAGGGACTGGTCCAGGGAGAAAACGGACTGGAACTTTATATGATGGTGGAGATTCCCAGCAACGTCATCCTCATCGAAGAATTCGGCAAGATCTTCGACGGTTTCTCCATCGGCTCCAATGACTTGACCCAGTTGACCCTCGGGCTGGACCGCGATTCGGCCCTGGTCAGCCACATCTTTGACGAGCGGAACCAGGCCGTGATGGACCTGGTGCGGATCGCCATCACCAAGTCCCGGAAGATGGGAAAGAAGATCGGCATCTGCGGGCAGGCCCCGAGCGACTACCCGGAATTCGCAAAGTTCCTCGTCGAGTGCGGGATTTCCAGCATTTCCCTCAACTCCGACACCGTCATCAAGACGACCCTGGAAATCCTGGAGACGGAGAAGGCGTTGGGTATCACGAAGTAATCACTGTGGACCAGGCGGGAATTTCCGTCTGATCTCGATCCGGAGGGGTCCCGGCTGCAAGGCAGGGGCCCCTTTCCTTATGTTGAAATCCTTTTCCCATGTGCGCCCCCGCGGATGGATGGTTACGTCGGGGCACTCATTGTCCCTTTCTCCCCCAGGGAGGAAAGGATCCGCTCATTAATTGACGAAAAAGGGGGTGAGCGTTTCCGCTCACCCCCTCGGTCAAGCTCTATTCAGGGATCGTTACCGCATGCTCAGGAGCTTGCGGGAGATGACCACCCGCTGGATTTCATTCGTTCCCTCATAAATCTGGCAGATCTTCGCATCGCGCATGTGCCGTTCCGCCGGATATTCCTTGCAGTATCCGTAACCGCCGAAGATCTGGACACCTTCGATGGCGGCCTTCATGGCCACGTCGGAGGCATACATCTTGGCCATGGCGGATTCCTTCTCATAGTCCAGGTGGTTGTCTTCCATCCAGGCGGCCCGGAGGAGCAGGAGCTCCGCCGCGTCGAGTTCCGTCGCCATGTCGGCCAGCTTGAACTGAATGGCCTGGAAGGTGGAGATAGGCTTGCCGAACTGCACCCTCTCCTTGGCGTAGTTCAGGGCGTCTTCCAGGGCGGCCTTGCCGATGCCGCAGGCCTGGGATCCGATGCCGATGCGACCGCAGTCAAGACCCATCAGCATCTGTTTGAATCCCTGGCCGACCTTGCCAAGCAGGTTTTCAGCCGGAACCTCTGCATCCTCAAAGACCAGTTCGGCCGTGCCGGAGGCCAGAATGCCCATCTTCTCTTCGATCTTGCCGAGGGAGAACCCCTTCGTGTTTTTCAGATCGACGATCAGATTGATGACTGCTTTGTAGCCCTTCGTCGAATCCGTTGTGCAGGCCAGGACGCAGTACTGGGCGACGTTGCCGTTGGTGATGAATCGCTTGGTACCATTGAGAACGTACTTGTCGCCTTTCAGCTCGGCCTTGCAGGCAAGCGCACCGGCATCGGAGCCGGCACCCGCTTCCGTCAGCGCGTAGCAGCCCTCGACCTTTCCGCTTGCCACGGGGGTCAGGTACTTTAACTTTTGTTCTTCCGTCCCGAAGGTATTCACGGGGAAGCCATAGAGCGAGTTGTTCACGGAGACGATCACGCCGCAGCTCGCGCATGCTTTGGAAATAGCGATCATGGCGTGGACATACGTCACTGTGTCCATGCCGGCCCCGCCGTACTCGACGGGAATGGCAACGCCCATGATGCCCATCGCGCCGAGCTTGCGGCAGATCTCCTCGGGATGCCGGTGGGTGTGGTCCAGCTCCGCGGCGATCGGCTTGATTTCCGTTTCGGCGAACCGGGTTACCTGGTCCTTCACCATCTGTTGTTCTTCTGTCAGACCGAAATTCATGATGCCCCCCCTTTCAGAAATGTGGTTGAAAAAATAGCGGATCGCACCGGCGGTTCCGCGCGGTCCCCCCTGGACCGCATAGGACCGACGCCTGCGTTTGCCTGTCAGCAGCCCTTGAAGTTGGGTTTCCGCTTCTCCAGGAAGGCCCCCATTCCTTCCTTTTGATCGTCGGTGCTGAAACACTGGGCGCAGCATTCCATTTCCAGGCGGTTGGCATTGTCCAGGGAGAGGTCATAGCCAAAGTTCATGGAGTGCTTGGCCATTTTAAGGGCGAAGCCCGGGAGCCGGGCCATTTTTGCCGCGAACTTCTTGGCCGCCGGCAGAAGCTCCTCGGCGGGATAGATACGGTTCACGAGGCCGATTTCGTAGGCCCGCTGGGCGTCGATCTGGTCCCCGCCCATCACCAATTCCTTCGCGCGCCCAAGTCCGATCAGCCGGGACAGCCTCTGGGTTCCCCCCCACCCGGGGATGAGTCCGATCAGAATCTCCGGCTGGCCGAAGCGCGCCTTGTCGGAGGCGAAGCGCATGTCACAGGCCATGGAGATCTCCGTGCCGCCGCCGAGGGCGAAACCGTTGACCGCCGCGATGGAAGGCTTGGGCAGCGTCTCGATCAGGCGGAGCGTCTCGTGTCCAAGCTCCATGAAAGCCAGGGCCTGCTGGGGCCTGAGGTTTTGCATTTCCGAGATGTCCGCACCGGCTACAAAGGCCCGGTCCCCGGAGCCCGTCAGGATCAGGGCCTTGACGGCGTCGTCGTTCTTGCAGATGGTCGCCGCCTGGTAGAGCTCCGACATGGTCTCGGAGTTCATGGCGTTGAGTGCCTTGGGCCGGTTGAAGGTGATCGTCGCGACCCCTTCCTCCACCTGGAAAATGAGGTTCTTGAACTCCATCGGACTGCCTCCTTTCTGGATTCGCTTCCCCCGTGTCTGTAGAAGGCCGGCACCCCCCGATTGAACCGGGGAGTGCCGGTGGAATGACGGATGGCTAGACGCTTTCGAGGACAATGGCCATGCCCTGACCGCCGCCGATGCACAGCGACGCCAGTCCGAGCGGAACGTTCCGCTTCTTCATCTGCATGGCCAGTGTGTAGGTGATGCGGGCGCCGGTGCATCCGATGGGATGGCCGATGGAGATCCCGCTGCCGTTCAAATTGGTGATGCTGAGGTCCACGCCCAGTTCCTTGACACAGCCCAGGGCCTGGCAGGCGAAGGCCTCGTTCAACTCAATGAGGCCGATGTCCTTCATAGTAAGGTTCAGTTTCTTGAAGAGCTTTCTCACCGCCGGGATAGGACCGAGACCCATGTACGCCGGATCGACGCCGCCGGAGGCCCAGCCCTTGATCTTGACCAGGGGCTTCAGGCCCAGTTCCTTGGCCTTTTCGGCACTCATGACCAGCACGGCCGCAGCTCCGTCGTTGATACCCGAGGCGTTCCCCGCCGTGACGGATCCGTCTTTCTTGAAGACCGGCGCCAGCTTGGCCATCTTCTCCAGGGTCGTGTCCATGGGCCGCTCGTCAACGTTGAAGATCTTCGGATCGCCCTTTCTCTGGGGAATGATGATGGGGACGATCTCGTCGGCCACGGCCCCGCTGGCGATCGCCGCCCGGGCGCGCCGGTGGCTCTCGTAGGCCAGTTCATCCTGCTCCTGGCGGGTGATCCCGTACTTGGCGGCGATGTTCTCCGCCGTGAAGCCCATGTGGTATCCGTTGAAGATCTCCCAGAGGCCGTCATGGACCATCAGGTCCGTGATCTTGCCATAGGGCATGTTCATCCGGAAGCCCCAGCGGGCGTCGGCAACGGCATAGGGGACGTTGCTCATGTTCTCCATGCCGCCGGCAAGGACGATGTCTGCGTCGCCCGTCATGACGGACTGAGCCGCCAGGGCGATGGCCTTCATCCCCGATGCGCAGACCTTCTGGACGGTGAATACGTTCGATTCCTCCGGCAGGCCGGCGAAGATGGCCGACTGGCGGGCCGGGTTCTGGCCCACGCCGGCGTTCAGGACGTTCCCCATGATGACCTCGTCAATGTAGACGGGGGTGAGGGAACTGTCGTAGTCATAGCCCTTTTTCTGGACGTCCGTCATGTCGAAGTCGCCGAAGACATCGGGGCGGCAGGACTTGATGAAGTCGCTGACGGCCGGCCGGAGACCCGCCCGCTTGATGGTCTCTTTCATGACCACCTTGCCCAGTTCCACCACGGAGACCCCCTTGAGGGATCCACCAAACTCGCCCACGGCGGTTCTGGCGCCACTTACGATTACCGCATCTCTCATGTTACTCCTTCCTCCTCTCTCAAGGATGTGAAATATTCCGGCGGGGACGAATCCCCGTATCGTTCATGCCTCGTCGATGGCCTCGACGAATTCGATCTCCCGGGGGTGTTTGTAGTTGGAAAGATAGGTCCGGCAATGGCGGAGGATGTCCTTCTCGCCGGCCGTCGCACCCGGCTTCAGCACGATGCTGGCCTTCACGATCTCGCCGCGCATCAGATCCTGCTTGCCCGTGATCTTTGCCTGCCTGACGGCCGGGTGCATCTCCAGGACCAGCTCGATCTCCCGGGGGTAGACATTGAAACCGCTGGTGATGACCATCCGCTTTGCGTGGCCCGTCAGGAAAATATATCCGTCCCCGTCCATGGTTCCCAGGTCGCTTGTATGGAGCCAGCCGTCCCGGATGACCTCGGCGGTCCGGGTCGAGTCCTTGTAGTATCCCTTCATGACGTTTGGGCCCCGGACAATGAGTTCCCCCACTTGCCCCCGGGGCACCTCCCGCCCGTCCTTGTCGACGATCTTTGCCTGCAGGCCGGGGATCACCGTGCCAATGGAACCGGGCCGGTGGGGCCGGTCGATGCGGCTGAGCGTGCAGATCGGGGAGGCCTCCGTGAGACCGTATCCTTCGACCAGCTTGACCTTGAATTTGGACTCGAAAGCGGTGAAAACGTCAGGCGGAATGGCAGCACCGCCGGTGATGCAGAAGCGGAGCGAGCTTACATCGTAGCTGTCCGCCTTGTCATGAAAGATCATTCCCAGAAAAAGCCGGGGCACGCCTGTGATGTAGGTGACTTTTTCCCGTTCGATGGCGGTGAAGATGCCGTCCAGGGTGAAGCGGTCCATGAGGACGATGCTGGCTCCGGTCCTGAGCGGTGCAAGCATGTTGGCGACGGCTCCGAAGGAGTGGAAGAAAGGGATGATTGCCAGGCAACGGTCTTCCTCCGTGCCGGCAACCTCCGATGCCAGAAGGCCCGTCTGGCTCTGCAGGTTGCCGTGGGTGAGCACCGCCCCCACGGGCCTGCCGGTCAGTCCCGAGGTGTAGATCATAACCGCGGAATCGTCGTCTCCAATGGCGGGAATCGGGAAATCGTCCCCTCCCTTCGACACGAGTGTACTCCAGGCATAGGGAGAATCGGCACTGTCGGTGACCAGAAGGTGCCGGCAGAGCGGCATTTCATCCCGGATCTCTTCGAATCGTCTTGCCGCCGAGGCCGTGGTGATAAAGGCTTTGGAATCGCTGTTGCCCAGGAGGTGTCGAAGCTCGAAGGCGGTGGACATGACGTTGAGCGTGACCGCGACGGCGCCGAGCTTTTGGGCGGCAAGGTAGGCGATGACGAATTCGGGGATGTTGGGGAGCAGGATGGCGACCTTGTCGTCTTTGCCGATTCCCAGATCCCGAAGACCGCCGGCGAGGGCGTTGACAGCCCGGTTCAGATCCCGATAGGTAAGGTTATTGCCGTCATGGATGAGGGCAATCCGTTCGGTGAAACGTCTGGTACTTTCCTCCAGCATGTGGCCGAGGTCCATGGTTTGCCGCTCTCTCTCTCGCTTGGAATGCCGATACCCTTAACATCGGAAGGGTTTTTTTTCAATGAATTTATGGGTTCCGTGAGTCGCAATAAAGCGTTGTAATATTTAATAGTTAGAGTGTCTTAATGAACGGCCGGGGGGCTCCGGGCAAGGGGTCCCGCACGCCATCACGGAGCGCTTCAAGCCCGGATCGGGCGCATGTGATCAAAGCACGGCGGTATTCCCTAAAACGAGTATCCCGCCCGGAACTCGATGCGCCAGCGGTTCTGTTTCTCGCCGAACTCGCTGTCGGGACCCCCGTACAGAAAACTGGCCTTGAGCCTCAATTCCAGGTTCGTTATCCTTGTGTACACGGCCTCCGGCGAGACCGTATATCCCCCGTCGTTCAGGTTGGCCATGACGGTCAGAGCGGGCGTGAAGTAGAGGATGTCGAAGGGTTCCTTCTGGACGATCCGCAGGTACAGGTAGTCCCTCATCGGGTTGGGCCGGCCATACGTTCCATCCGCTGTCAGAAGAGCCCGCTGGAGAATGCCATCGCTTCCACCGGCCAGGTACGTCCGCCACCCCCGGTTGACGAATGCATAGAATCCTTTCATTTCCTCAGCCGTGTATCCCGTCCCGCTGTGGTAATACTCGGCGATGATCGTCGTGTCCCGGGTCGTGAGGTAGCGGAGGCCGATGAGGCCGCTGAAGGCGTTATATGTTTCCGTCTCGGTAGACCCGGCCGCGTCGATCCTGGTTTTCGCATGATCCCGGATCCAGGCGAATTCTCCGTGGATCTCGAAGTTGCTCGTCCAGTTCCGGGAGAAGTCGAACCCGAAGCGGGTGGTGCGGCTGCCGTCGGCCAGGACCATCAGGTCGATGTCCGTGTCGTACAGCAGGAGATAGAGCTTGCCTGCAACATTGATCCGGGCGGCGGCTCCGAACTCGTCGTTCACATGGTCATGGACGGGAAGCACGACGGGGGAGAAAGAAACGGTCTTCAGCGGCCCGTCGAAACTCCGGATCCAGTCGGCCGTGAGGACGATGTAACCCTCCATGGGGAGTTCCGGATCGTCGGGATCCTTCGGTCGGTCCAGGAAAGCGGCCGGATTCCAGGCATAACCCTTTCCCCACTTGAGATTCTTCTTGCCGGCGTCAATTTTGAAGGAAGCGGAGGGGCGGAGGGAACCGTACCCCTCGTAGATGCTCGTTTTTTCGGTCTCCCCTGTGTACGAGCGTCGATAGTCCGTGTTGGTTCTCATGTACAGGCGGGCAATGCCTTTCTCATAACTCCCTTCCAACTGCAACCGGCCATTGTACTCGTCGACGGCGTCTCCCTCGTGCCGGTTGTAGAAGCGAAGCTTGTAGAATGCCCCGTCGGGATTGAGGCGGTATCGGACCGGCCGGACCTCGGCGTAGCCTCCGATGTGCCAGGATTTTTTTTCGATTTCCGAAAGGTCGAAGGAATAAGACTCGTCCGCAGCTCGGGCAGCGGGTGCCAGGGTAAGGAGGACCCACAGGAGCAGTGCGCCTGCAAGACACGGGCGTCCGCCGTTCCTGCGAAGGGATCCCCGGCTGTGCCAGTCCGGAGTCCCCGGTTGTGCGGGCTTCATGTTTGCCTCCCGGGGCAGGCTCGGCCGCGGTCGGGTCCGCGGCCAAATGCACGAAACCGGGTCATTCGTCCATCGGTCCCTATCGGAGCGAATCGATGTTCGGCATGTGAGTGAGGGTGAAGACCTCGTCTTTGAACGTCCGCTTGCGAATCTTCGCATAGATCATGATGGACCGGTAGCCCTTGTAGAGGGGGCTGTCCGTCTCGACCACCGAGGGCCTCACGAGCCCGCCGCCGAACTCCTTCGGGTCTTTGAAGTAGAGGGTTTTGATGAGCATCCCCGCCTCGGTGAGGCACTCGATCCGGATTGGAACCTTGCGATTCCGGTCGACCTGCATGCGTAGCTGGTCATAGGCGACCTCCCGGGTCTTCGCCTTGAGGTGCAGCAGGTACCCCCCGTCCTTGTCCGTGACGGATTTCACGTCGTACTCGGCACTGTAGTCGAGGTTCAGGATGTCGGCATTGTTGAACACGCCCCCAACCACGGACTGGAGGCTGGTGATACGGATCGGCTTGCCCACACTGGGGATATAGAGCCACATGTTGTCGCCCAGCCGGAGAGTGCTGCGGCCCTTTTCGCTGGCCGGGGCGAGGAAGAGGGCGGCCACCTTGTCGGCTCCCTTCTTGACGGAAAAGAGGGTGAACTCCTTCTTTTTTCCATCGGGTTCCACGTTGATCAGCTTCCGGTACATTTCGTAGGACTCGGGGTTCAGGTTCCGGTCCACCTGCTTCAGCAGAGCCGGGCCGTCCAGGGCGAAGGCCGGCAGGGCGAACAGAAGGACCAGAGACGTGAGCAGCAACTTGTGCAGCATGAGGTTCCTCCTTTTCTTTTCCGGTCAGACGTGGCGCAGCGCCTCGATCGGCTCCATCCGTGAGGCCTTCCAGGCGGGCTGCAGGCTCGCTGCCACGGAGACGAGGATGACGGTGACGGATATGGTCAGAAGGTCTCCCGGCCGGAGGGATACCGCCAGGACAAGTCCCTTCTGCTGGCCGAAGTCGAAGGTGAGCCGGGAAAGATTGAGGATCCACAGGAGCAGGCTCCCTGTGATGCAGCCGACGACGGCCCCCAGGATGCCAAGGCAGAAGCCCTCGAAGAGAAACAGGGAGAGGATCCGGCCGGGAAGGGTGCCGATGGCCGCCATGGTGCCGATCTCCCGGACCCGCTCGTAAACGGCCATGATCATGACGTTCATGATGCTGATCAGGACAATGGCAATGAGCATGAGCTTGATGAAGAAAGTCATGACGTCGATCATCCGGGCGACGTTGAAAAAGGGCGAGAGGGCCTCCCAGGTGTGGACCTCGAACAGGGGCTTCCCCTGTTGATTCTTTTCCCCTGCAAGAAGACCGGAAAGCCTGTTGTGAACGTCCGACAGGCGCCCGAAATCCTTCAGCCGTACGGCGATCTCGCTGATTTCGGGCTCCCGCATCCGCAGGGTTTCCACGGCGTCGTCCAGGTGGATGTAACCGTCCCGTCCCCCCGGGCCGGTTACGCCCTCGAGGATTCCCGCGACAATGAACTGCCTGCCGTTGACGGAGCCGTCCTGGTTTGTCGCCACGACGACCACCGGGTCCCCGACCTTGATGCCCATCCCGCGGGCGAGGAGGGCCGGCAGGAGCATCTCCCCCTTCCCGAGGGCCTTTTTCCCCTCAATGATCCGGGAGGGAAGCAGGGGCACCGTTTTGAATTCCCGTTCCGGGATGACCCCATTGAGACGGATGTTGGTCGTTTCGGTGAAGTTGCTGAACATGCCCCCGAACTTGATCCGCGGAGAATAGGTCTCCACACCGGGCATCCCATCGAGGGCCTCCGACACTTTGCGGACCTCCGGCGGCTTCAGGTTGAGATTCAGGGGAAGATTGTCGATGGAGGCAACGTAGCCATGCCGGTGGATCTGGAGATGGCCGAGCATCGAATCGGTGATCTGGCCTATCATCATGGCCTTGAAGGAGCCGGAGACAGACAGGAAAACAAGGACAAAGACCACTCCGATGGTGATGAGAGACGCCGTCAGCAGGGTTCGGCGGCGGTACCGCAGGAGGTTCCGGACGGCCATCTTGAAGAGATTAACCATGGTTCCGACCTCCCTTTTCCTGGACCTCCCGGAGGGCGCCGTCCTCCAGCCAGAAGAGAATCTCCGCCTCGCCGACGATCTTCTGGTCGTGGGTGGAGAAGATGAACGTCGTCTGGCGTTCGTCCCGCATGCGTTTCATGAGATCGATGACGGCGTAGGCCGTTGCCGAGTCCAGATTCGCCGTCGGTTCGTCCGCCAGGACAAGCCGGGGGTTCGTTACCAGCGCCCGGGCAATGGCCGCCCGCTGTTTCTGGCCCCCCGAGAGCTGGTCCGGGTACTTGTCCCGCTGATCCGCCATCCCCACGGCCTCCAGGAGCGTCCCGATCTGTTCCCGCCGCTCCCGTTCCGGCACGTTCTGGACCATCATCAGGGGGTACTCGACGTTCTCGTGAACAGTCAGCACGGGGATGAGGTTGAAGTCCTGGAAGATGAAGCCGATGTGATTTCCCCGAAAGCGGGCGCTTTCCTTCATGTCGAGGGCCGTTACGTCCGTTCCGGCGACGGTCAGGCTTCCCCCGCTGGGCTTGTCCAGGCAGCCGACGATGTTCAGGATGGTGGTCTTCCCGCTCCCGGAGGGACCGACGAAGGAGACGAAAGAAGCGGGCTCGATCCGGAAGGACACCCCCCGAAGGGCATGGACGGTAACTTCCCCGGTCCGGTAGTCCTTCGCCAGATTCTCGGCGGTGATGAGGCTCATGGCAGGGCTCCTTTCAGGACGCCGTCATTACGAAAGAGGATGATGATTCCAGTTGCCGGGCAGCCCGTGTGCGACGGCACGGTTTTCGGGCGCGAGCTGATTCAAATTAGCCGAAAGGGTTCAGAAAAAAAAGAGTTTTGTTCCCGCTGCGGGCCCGGGTTTGCCGTCGAGCCGGGAGGCCGGATTGCCTGTCCGATCCAGGGCCCTCACGGCCCGGGGCGCTGTTTTCAATTTCCGTTGCGATTGTCAGAGCGACTCGCGCCGGAGAAACTCCACGGCGTTTCGGAACAGGGCGAGGCCCATCCCCTCCTCCGGGAGTTCCTCCCGGGTCCAGCGGGGATGGTTCGTCCGGTGGAGGTAGGCCTCCGGGTGGGGCATCAGGCCGAAGATGCGGCCCGTCTCGTTGCAGATGCCGGCGACGGCCCCGACGGAGCCGTTGGGATTGAGCGGATAGTCCATCGTCGCTTCCCGGAAATCCGGCGTGCAGTAGCGGACGACGATCTGCCCCTGTTTCTCGAGCCTCTCACAGACGCCGTCCCCGGCGGGGATGAACTTCCCCTCGCCGTGGCGGACGGGAAGATAGAGGCCGTCCAGGCCCCGGGTGAAGACGCAAGGAGATTCCGGGTTGACCTTCAGGGATACCCATCGGTCCTCGAAGCGCCCGGAATCGTTGAAGGAGAGCGTGGCCGTCTGAGTGCGGTGATCGCCGTCGAATCCCGGGAGCATGCCCAGTTTCACCTGGAGCTGGAAGCCGTTGCAGACCCCGAGGATGAGCTTGCCGGCACGGATGAACCGGTCGAACTGGTCGAAGAGTCTTTCCTTCGTCCCCCGGACCGGGGCGTGGAGGATCCGGTTCGCTCCGGCCTTGGCGGAACCCAGGTCGTCGCCGTCGAGGAACCCTCCCGGCAGGTTCAGGAAGTCATAGTCGTCGAGTTTCCTCTCTCCGCAGAGCAGCTCGCTGATATGGACGATGTCCGTGACGTCCGAGCCCGCCAGCCGGCAGGCGTGGGCCATTTCCCGCTCGCAGTTCGTGCCGTTTCCCGTGATGACGATGGATCTCACCGGTTTCGCCATGCCTTGAATCCCCTTGCCGAGATGTTTCTCGTGTCGCGTCCGGATTCTGTCCCGGATCAGAAATGGAGCGGCGCCTGCCAGGCAGCCTTCAATGCGCCGATGTCCTCCTCCAGGAGCGTTCCTCCCGACCGTCCCTTCACCTTCAGGATGCCGTCGCTCCGGACGGCGCCGATGCAGCCGAAGGCGCATCCTTCCAGGGTCGCTTCAAAGGCCTGTCGGTTCTCCGGGGAGACGGTGGCGATGAAACGGCTCGGTGTCTCCGAAAACAGGAGGTGATCGTCCCGGTCGACGTCCCGGGCGGGGACGAGTCCCAAGTCCACGTCCATCCCGAGCCCGCCGGCGAAGGCCGTCTCCGCCAGGGCCACCCCGAGGCCGCCGTCGGCGCAGTCGTGGCAGGAGGCCACGCGGCCTTCCAGGATTGCCCGGTGCAGGGCTTCATAGAGGACCTGGGCCCGGGGGGCGTTCACTTTTGGGACGCTGTTCCCGACGGCATGGTGAAGGGCGTACCACTCGGAGCCACCCAGTTCGGGATACGTCTCCCCGAGGACGTACACGAGGTCGCCGGGCCGCTTCGCGTCCATCGTGACGGCCTTCCGCACGTCCTCGATCTTCCCGATGGTGGAGAACAGGAGTGTCGGCGGAATGGATATTTTCGTGTCTCCGATGAGGTAGTCGTTCTTCATGCTGTCCTTGCCGGAGATGCAGGGAACGCCGTAGACGAGCGTGCAGTCGTAGAGCGCCTGGTTGGCCCGGACGAGCTGGGCCAGCTTGTATTCCCCGTCGGGCGTCTTCTCCGACTGGACCGGGTCGCACCAGCAGAAGTTGTCGAGCCCCGCCAGGTGATCCAGGGAAGCGCCGACGGCGACGGCGTTGCGGACGCCTTCGTCGATGGCGCAGGCCGCCATGTCGTACGTGTCGATGTCGCTGTAGCGGGGGCAGATGCCGTGGGCCACGACGATGCCCTCGAAGGAGTCGAGGAGAGGCCGGATTACGGCGGCGTCGCCGGGGCCGTCATTGGCAGCGCCCACGAGGGGCTTCAGGACGCTCCCCCCCTGGACCTCGTGATCGTATTGGCGGACCACCGATTCCTTGCTGCAGATGTTGAGGCGCGAGAGCATCCGCTTCAGGGCGTCTCCGTAGTCGGCCGGTTCCGGGATCTCCGGATCCGGGTGCTGCGGCGGGATCCAGCGGGCCGTGAGGTTCATCCTGGGAAGCCCTTCGTGGAGGAAATCCATGTCCAGGAAGGTCACGGTCTTCCCGCCGTAGAGAACGTGGAATTTCCCCGAGTCGGTGTAGCGGCCCAGGACGGTGGCCTCCGTGTCCATTTTTTTCGCCAGTTCCAGGAATGAGTCGATCTTTGCGGGATCCACTGCCAGAGTCATCCGTTCCTGGGACTCGGAAATGAGGATTTCCCAAGGATTGAGACCGGCGTATTTCAGGGGAGCCTTCTTCAGGTCCAGCTCGCATCCGCCGGCCAGGCGCGCCGTCTCGCCGACGGAGGAGGAAAGGCCGCCGGCGCCATTGTCGGTGATGCAGCGGTACAACCCCCGGTCCCGGGCAATGAGCAGGAAATCGGTCATTTTTTTCTGGGTGATGGGATCGCCGATCTGCACCGCCGTGACAGGCGAGTCCTCGTGCAGCTCCTCGGAGGAGAAGGTGGCGCCGTGGATGCCGTCCTTGCCGATGCGGCCGCCGGTCATGACGATCCAGTCGCCGGGGAGGATCTCTTTCGTGTGGGTGGGCTCGCCGCCGAGCTCGGCCGGCATGATCCCCGCCGTTCCGCAGTAGACCAGGGGCTTCCCGAGGAACCGGTCGTCGAAGACGAGGGATCCGTTCACCGTCGGGATGCCGCTCTTGTTGCCGCCGTGCTCCACGCCTTCCCGGACGCCCTCGTAGATCCGCCGCGGATGGAGGATCCGTGCCGGCAGGGGCTTGTCGTAGCCGGGAGGGGCGAAGCAGAAGACGTCGGTGTTGAAGATCAGCCGGGCGCCCCGGCCGGTGCCGAAGGGGTCCCGGTTGACGCCGACGATGCCTGTCAGGGCGCCGCCATAGGGATCCAGCGCGGAGGGGGAGTTGTGGGTCTCCACCTTGAAGACGAGGCTGTGGTCGTCGTTGAAGCGGATCACGCCGGCGTTGTCGGAGAAGACCGAGAGGCACCAGTCTTTCTCCCCCATGCGTCTCCGGATTTCCTTCGTGGAGCCCTTGATGAAGGTGTCGAAGAGGGAAACGACCGTCTTCTCATCCCCCTGCTCGTCGATGTAGCGGATTTCGGCGTTGAAGATCTTGTGTTTGCAGTGCTCCGACCAGGTCTGGGCGAGGCATTCCAGCTCCGCGTCGGTCATGGCCGGCCCGAGGCCCACTCGCCGCCGGGCCTCCAGGACGGCGGGGTCCTTCAGGTAGTCCCGGAGGATCTTCATCTCCTCCAGGGTCAGGGCGAGGACCCGCTCGGCGCTGATCCGGAGGAGGGTTGCGTCGTCCGTGTCGAGGTCGATCTCCTCCACCTGGGGATCGTCGATCCCGGCGACCCGGGGAACATGGGCCGCCATGCCGGCGCTGGCATTCCAGGATGCCCCGTCCACGATCTCGTAACGCTCGATGAGGTCGTTCGCCAGGAGGCTCGATGCAATCCGTTCGGTGTCACGGCGGTCGAGCGGGCCGCTGAGGAGATACTGCCTGGAGGTGTAGACCCGGGGGAAGGCCTCCGTCTTCCTGCCGAAGAGGAGGGCCAGGGCCTCCCGGGCCGTCTTGCCGACGTTGTCCGTGACGCCGGGCCGGAAACCCACCTCGATGAGCCAGTCGAAACGGTCCGCCAGGCCCCGGTCGACCGCATAATGCTGGATCACCGGGTCGGAGAGGGGACCGGAGGCGGACGCCTCCAGCGCTTCCGGTGCCAGGTCCCCGTCGATGGTGTAGACCTCCACCGTCCGGACGGTGTCCACGTTCAGGTTCAGGTGTTCGATGATTCGCCGCCGGATCTTTTCGCCCAGGGCGTCCCGCAATCCTTCCTTGAAGCCGATCTCGATTCTGTGGGGCATGGTCTCTCCCGTTGGTCTTCCTGAAGCCGGATTCTTCCATATCAGAAAGGCCGCTTTCAACGCAACGGATTCACCGTCGCGCGGCGTCCGAATCATGCGGAAAAGGGAATAATTACAAATTTGTTCCCTTTGTCGATGGACCTGTCTGCCCCCAGGTCCCCCTTGACAAGGCGGCATGCCTTCGCTCAAAGGTGAACACGGTGATGGAGTTCACCAAAAACAGCCCCCGGGGCTGATGACTCCTGCTTGAACGATCCGTCCAGGCAGGAGAAGATGCTCCTGCAGGACTTGACCCCTGGAGGAGCTGCATGAGGAAGCAGGCCTCCCGTCATATCCGCGAGGAGATCGACACCCTGGAGGGCCTTCTTTCCCGGACAGAAGGGCAGACAGAGACGATCAGCGGCCTGATCGACGCGCTCGACGAGTGGCAAATGGATCTACCCTCCGGAAGTGAAGCACCTTTCCGGTGAGTCGAAACAGTCGAGAACGCGAACCGTGCATTGGGGAACCTTGTGGTTGACACGTTGTTGGCATTTCCTTCAGGATGATTTCCCGATCCTGTGTCCTTCAGAATCGGATGGCTTGTGATCTGGAGGAAATGCGTTTTGCCCGTGTTTGAAGACTGGCGCAACAGAGTAGCCTTATTGAGAAGAGAATTTCAGACCCTTCGCCTGGCCGCGGCGGAGCCCCGGGTACCCTGGTACGTCAAGGCCCTGGCGGCGGCGGTGGTTGGGTATGCGCTTAGCCCCGTGGACCTGATCCCCGACTTCATTCCTGTCCTGGGGTGGCTCGACGATCTGGTCCTGGTGCCCGCCGGGTTCTGGCTGGCCGTGAAGATGATTCCGCCGGACGTGTGGGAGGACTGCCGCCGTAAGGCCTGTCAAGAGACGGATCCTTCCGGGATCGTGCCGGAGGCCCCCGACACCCCGGACACGTCCGGAGCACAGGCGTCATGAAGGAAGCGCTTCTCCAAAATCTTGCGGATCAGATCAGGGCGATTGAGGCCCTGTGCTCCCTGTCTCCCTATGCAGAGGCGTTCCGGGAGTGGCATGCCGCCACGGAGGATCTGCTCGCTGCCGTCTGGGGAGAGAACGGCCGGCCCGTCGAGGATTTCCGGGCCATCCTGTACACCCCCCTGTTCCTGTCCTGCCGATCCGGGGACGCCGCCTTTGACGAGGCCTACCGGGAGGGGCTCCGGCAGGCGGAGAGTCTTTTGCGGGCGCTCCTGGAAGGCGAAATTCCCGTTGACAAGGACGGCTAAAGCAAATATACAGCGGCTTCCATTGGTTTCATCAAGACGGAGAGAGCGCAAGAGAGCAATGACCGGCCGGATTTCTACCATCATTATTATCAGCGGCATAATTAGGACTCCTGACATAGGAGGCCTGATAGGGGGATAGTCCCGCCGGACATCGAAGAGCGAAACAACCATCCGTTATCAGGCCACCCCTGGTAACGGATTTTTTTTTCTGAGAGGTGCCCGCATATGACAAAAACCGATATCCTGGTCTACGACACGACCCTCCGGGACGGAGCTCAGGGGGAGATGATCAACTTCACGGCGGAGGACAAGCTCCGGATCGCTCATCGACTCGATGACTTGGGGTTCCACTACATCGAAGGGGGATGGCCGGGATCGAACCCGAAAGACGTACGGTTCTTCGAGCTGGCAAAAAACGCCGCCCTGAAGCATGCCCGGCTGGCTGCCTTCGGCAGCACCCGTCGGCCGGGCATTCGCCCGGAGTCCTGCGAGAACCTGAAAGCCATCCTGGATGCCCAGACGCCGGTGGCGACCATTTTCGGCAAGTCCTGGGACCTCCATGTCACGGAAATCCTGGGTACGACACTGGAGGAAAACCTGGTGATGATCCGGGATTCCGTGGCCTTTCTCAAGGACAGGGGCCGCGAGGTCGTCTACGATGCGGAGCATTTTTTCGACGGGTTCAAGCGGAACGGCGACTATGCCCTGCAGACCTTGCAGGCGGCTTTTGAGGCGGGAGCCGACATGATTGTCCTCTGCGACACCAATGGAGGCACCCTGCCCCACGAGGTGACAGAGATCGTCCGGAAGGTCGGAGAGGCCCTGCCCAAGGCGAAGCTGGGCATCCACGCCCATAACGACGGGGGCGTCGGGGTGGCCAACACGCTCGCCGCTGTCCAGGCCGGGGCGAAGATGATCCAGGGGACGGTCAACGGTTTCGGCGAACGATGCGGCAATGCCGACCTGGTCGCTTCCGTCTGCAATCTTCAGCTCAAGATGCGCCGGCGCTGCTTTTCCGAATCGGCCCTCCGGCAGATGACGAACCTTTCCCTGTACGTGAGCGACGTGGCCAACGTACCGCCCCAGAACTCCATGCCGTTCACGGGCCGGAGCGCCTTCGCCCACAAGGGAGGGATCCATGTCAATGCGATCCTGAAGAATGCGGAGGCCTACGAGCACATCCGGCCCGAGGCGGTGGGGAACCACCAGCGGGTCCTCGTTTCCGACATGGCCGGCCGGAGCAACATCGAATACAAGGCCCGGGAACTGGGCATCGATCTTGGAAAAGACGGCACGGTGAGCAAGAGCATCGTCAAGCAGATCAAACAAATGGAAGACAAGGGGTACCAGTTCGACGCCGCCGACGGGTCCCTCTCGCTCCTGATCCGGAAGGCCACCGGCGAGTTCACCGAGCCCTTCGTCCTGGAGTGTTTCAATGTGGCGGTCGTGAAGACGGCGCACCATCCCTCCACCGCACTGGCGACGATCAAAATCTCCGTGGGCGACGAGGAGGAACTGACGGCTGCCGAGGGAAACGGTCCCATCAATGCCCTGGATCATGCCCTCCGGAAGGCCCTGGCGAAATTCTATCCCGAGATCGAGGGGATGCACCTGACGGATTTCAAGGTTCGCATCGTCGAGGCGAGCGAGGGAACGGCGGCGGTGGTCAAGGTCATGATCGAGTCGGCCGATGAAAAAGAGGCCTGGAGCACCATCGGCGTTTCGGAGAACGTTATCGAGGCCAGCTGGTATGCCCTCGTGGACAGTATGCAGTACAAACTGAGCAAGGATCGGCTCAACAAGAATCACAAGCGGCGGGAAACCGCGCCGGCCTAAGAATTCATTGCCAATCCAACCGCCATTTGATACTCTCATCAAGTTTTACAGGGAAGGGGACCGGCACGGCCCCCTCGAGAAGCGGTATGTATGCTGTTGGCAATCCACAATTCGCACCCCCAGCCGCGCCAGATCCGGAGGGCCGTCGATGTGCTCAAGGCCGGAGGCCTCGTGGTCTATCCCACGGACACAGTCTACGGGCTGGGTTGCGACCTGTACAATAAAAAAGGAATTGAACGTATTTATCAGATCAAAAGGCGGGACAGAAACAAACCCCTGAGTTTCATCTGCGCCGACCTGAAGGACATCAGCCAGTACGCCCGGGTCACCGATTATGCCTACAAGATCATGCGGCGACTTCTCCCCGGGCCGTACACCTTCATCCTGGAGGCTTCCAGGCTGGTTCCCAAGATCATCCTCCCCAAGCGTCAGACCACGGGCATCCGCGTACCGGACAATGCCATCTGCAACGCTCTCCTGGCCGAACTGGGTTCGCCCATCATCAGCACATCCGTCAAGTTGGAAGACGGAAGCTACATGAACGACCCCCGGGAGATCGAGAAGAAGTTCGGACACTGCGTCGATCTGGTCATCGACGGGGGGAGCCTGATACCCGAGGAATCCAGCGTAATCAGCCTGCTGCAGGACGAAGCGGAGGTTATCCGGGTCGGCAAGGGGGACGTCTCGGCCTTTCTCTGAGAAAGGAACCGTCATGAAACGAATGCTTATCAATGCCGTGCACGTCGAGCAGAAGCGCATGGCCATCGTCGACGCGGGCAAACTGCTGGAATTCTATATCCAGATGTCCGTGCGGGAACCCATTACGGGCAACATCTACAAGGGAACGGTCCTGAAGGTCGAGCGGGGGCTCCAGGCGGCCTTCGTGAATTACGGGGGCAGGCGGGACGGTTTCCTGCCGCTTCGGGACGTGAGCGACGACTACTTTACACCTGCGGAAGGGGGACGGTCCGTCCTCAAGACGGGTCAGGAAGTGCTCGTCCAGGTTCTCCGCGAGATGAGCGAACGCAAGGGGGCGCTCCTCACGACGTACCTTTCCCTTCCCGGCCGCTACCTGGTGCTCTTGCCCAACAAGGCCGGCAGCGGCGTTTCCCGGAAGATCGAGGACGAGGAAGACCGGAAGCGCCTCAAGGATCTGGTGGAACAGATCCGCGTCGGAGAGGGGATGGGGCTCATCGTCCGGACCGCAGGCATGACCCGGACCAAGCAGGAGCTCTCCCGCGATTACCAGAACCAGCTGCGCCTCTGGAAGGAGATCCAGAAGGCGGCGAAGGAATCCCCCTCGCCGGCTCTCATCTACCAGGAAAGCGATTTCGGCGTTCTGGCCCTCCGGGACTACTACACCTCCGATATCGAGGAAATTCTCGTCGACGACCAGGAAACCTTCAAGAAGATGCGCAACTACTGCAAGGTCGTCTCGCCCCGGATGGCCAAGTTCGTCAAACTCCACAAGGAAAACGCCCCCATCTTCGACCAGCACAACCTGGAGGACCAGATCCGCGTGATTTACCAGGAGCGGGTCGATCTGAAATCGGGCGGCCATATCGTCATCAACCCGACGGAGGCGATGATTACGATCGACGTAAACTCCGGCCGGGGATCCAACAAGCGCAACGTTGAGGAAACGGCCTTCCGGACCAATCTCGACGCGGCGGAGGAGATCGCGCGGCAACTGCGCCTCCGGGATCTCGGCGGGCTCATCGTCATCGATTTCATCGACATGGCCGACAGCAAGCATCGGGCGGAGGTGGAGAAGGCATTCAAGAAGGCCCTGAGCCTGGACCGGTCCCGGATCCAACTCTCCCGGATCTCCAAGTTCGGAATGCTGGAGCTTTCCAGGCAGAAGAAGCAGCCCACCATCCAGGAAATCAGCTTCTCCATGTGCCCCTTCTGCAAAGGCCGGGGAGTCCGGCCATCGCTGGAATCCACGGCTCTGGCGGCCTTCCGGAGAATCCAGTCCCAGGCTGTAAAGGGTTTCTCGGCGGTGCTGAAGGTTTCGCTTCCTTACGAGATTGCGGATTACCTCCAGAACCAGAAGCGGTCCGAGCTCCTGAAGCTGGAAAACCAATATGACATGGACATCCATATCTCCGGAAGCCCCGACATGGCCTGGGACATGCTCCGTGTCGAATCCGTCGGCAGGCAGGCGGCGCCGGCACTGGTGCCGGAACAGGAGCCGGAGTTGGACAGGGATGAACCGGATGAGCCGGTTGAAGTGGAGATGAATACCGAGACACCGGAAACGGCGTCGAAACCGAAAAGACAGCGAAGGCAGCCGAAGAAGCAGGAAAAAGGCGCCCCGGTCAAAGAGCCCCGAAAAAACGCCGGGACCATCGAAGGAAAGACGGGTCGGGAAAAGGCCCTTGAACCGGTTCCAACCGCACCATCAACGGAGATGCACATTGTCGCCGGTGACGCCGAGACGCTGCCGGGGCAGGAGCCCCCGAAGAAGAAATCCCGTCGCCGGCCTCGCCGCCGCCGGAGATCAGGCGCCCGGGTGGAGAGTCGGGGTGAGGGACAGGGGGAGGTAGATCTTCCGCAGGACGGCGAGGTGAAGGTGTCCGGCGAAAGCAACCCGCTGGAAAGCGAATCGTTTTTTGACCTGGATGACGAGGACGATTCCTTCGGTGGTTTTTTCTCGCGGCAACGACGCTGATCAGAGAAGGCCTTTGCGAGTCCCGCAAAGGCCTTTTATAAAGAGGGACGGATCAAAGTCCGTCCCTGGAATTGGACAGGGGGCGGATCTGAAATCCGCCCCCTGTTTATTTTGCTTTTCCCAGTTCCTGCGAACGCAGCGTCGCCGCCTCCACGGCCCGGATCAGGGCTGCCCGCAGGCCCCCTTCCTCCAGTGCCTGGATCCCCGCGATGGTCGTCCCTCCCGGGGATGTAACCATGTCTTTGAGCTGGCCCGGATGTTTGTCTCCGGCGAGAACCAGGCGCGCCGCCCCAAGAAGTGTCTGGGCTGCGAGTACGAGGGCCGTGTCCCGGGGAAGTCCCATCCGGACGCCCCCGTCGGAGAGGGCCTCCAGAATGATGAACCCGTAGGCGGGGCCGCTGCCGCTGAGACCCGTGACGGCGTCGAGCTGCTCCTCCGGGACGAGGACAGTTTGGCCCACGGCGTTGAAGATCTGCCGAGCCGCCTCCAGGTCCTGTTCCGAGGCGTGACTTCCCCGGGCCAGGGCCGTGGCGCCTTCGCCGATCAGGGCCGGTGTGTTGGGCATGGTGCGGATGACCCGGACCCCCTTGCCAAGGTGCTCCTCGAGGAACGCGATAGGGATGCCGGCCGCAATGGAAATGACCAGTTTTGAAGGGCCGACGGCCCCGGAAAGTCCCTTGAGGACCGATCCCATGACCTGGGGCTTGACGGCGAGGATCAGGATGTCGGCATTCTTCACGGCCGTCCTGTTGTCCGTTGTAGTATGAATTCCATGGAGGTCTTTCAGTTTCTGGAGCCTGTCCTTTGCCGTGTCGGATACCCAGATCCGTCCTGCATCCGCCACGCCACGCGAGAGAAGTCCCCCGACGATGGCACCACCCATCTTCCCGCCGCCGATGAAGCCGATTCTCGTCTTTTTATCCATCGCCCCGCTCCCTCCTTTTCAGGTGTGCTGAAATGGTGGGAATCATAGGGGATATTTAAAGCCGGCGTCAAGCTTTCATTTGCGCAAGTCCCGCCGGATGTGCTACACCATGCCCCACTGCCCGACAGGAGGTGATCGATCATGATGCGTACGGTGGATGTGGACGGCCGGAAACTGTCCACTTGGGTGAGCGGGGAGTCCCTTGACCCGTCGCGGAAAACCCTCGTGTTCATCCATGGCTCGGCGGGTGATCACACGAACTGGATCTACCAGTATTCGACCCTGAAAGACCGTTTCCAGGTCGCCGTCCTCGAACTGCCGGGCCACGGCCAATCCGAGGGGCCCGGTGAGCAGTCTGTGGACGTTTACGTGGAGTGGGTCCGAAAGACGATCGCCACCCTGGGCATCGCCCGGCCCATTCTCATCGGCCATTCCCTGGGATCCGCCATCAGCCTGACCTTCGCCGTCAGGCATGGATCCCTCCTCACGGGAATTGTAACCGTCGGAAGCGGCGCCCGCATGCCGGTGAACCCGGCCCTCCTGGAGGGGCTGAAAACGAACCCGGGGCCGATTTATGAAATGGCCGTCAAGTTTTCCTTTACCAAGGCCAATCGAGAGCGCTTTGGTAAAATCATGGTTGAGAGCATGTCGCGAGTGGATCCCATGATCTTTCATGGCGACCTGACCGCCTGCGACCGCCTGGACCTCACCGAGACCGCCGGTTCCATCCGGGTTCCAACCCTCGTTGTCTGCGGGGACGACGACAAGATGACCCCCCCGTCCCTTTCGGAATTCCTCCGGGATACCATTCCGGGTGCGAAACTTGCCCGCATTCCCGAGGCGGGCCATTTCGCCATGATGGAGAATCCGGAGGCTTTCAACCAGGTGCTCTCGGAATTCGCCGAATCTCTGTAGCGACGGTTCGATAAGCGCTCGAATTTTATCCCCGGGGGATCGTTTCCCGGTGCGGTTTCCGGCCGGAGATCCGGGAACGGAAGCTGCCGGTGGCGGGACCGATCCCAGGAGGCATCATGTTTGTCGCACAAAACCTGATTGTGGCCGTTGCCAAGGTCATCAACCTGATCCTGACCATCTACATGTGGATCATCATCGCCCGGGCCCTCGTCTCCTGGGTGAACCCGGATCCCTACAATCCGATCGTCCGCTTCCTCTACCGGGCCACCGAGCCGGTCCTGGCGCCGCTCCGGAGATTGATTCCGTTCAGCACGGGCGGGATCGATCTCTCGCCGATCCTGGTCCTCCTGATCATTTTTTTCCTCCAGGAGTTTCTTGTTCAAACCCTGATCCAGGCTGCCCTGCGCTTCTGATCCCGGCCGACCGCGCCGGATGACGCCATGTCGATTCCGCTAACCGAGACAAAAAGCGGCCTGATGCTGAAGGTCCGGGTTCTGCCCCGGTCCTCCCGGACGGAGGCCTCGGGCGTTCAGGACGGGGCGCTCAAGCTCAAGATCATGGCCCCCCCTGTGGAGGGGCAGGCCAACGAGGCCTGCCTCCGCTTCCTCGCTGAGACGCTGGGGATCCGGAAATCTCAGATAACCCTTGTGACAGGGCAGACTTCAAAAACAAAGACATTCGCGCTTTCCGGCGTGGACCGGCGGGAACTGGAACATCGGCTGGCGGAACTTCTGGGAGAACGGAAGCCGTGAACGCCGAGAAGCCGGTCCGGTCCGAGAATGCAAACGTTGCGCGGGCGGCGGGGGTCGTGGGACTGGCGACGATGCTATCCCGGGTCTTCGGCTTCATCCGGGACGTGGTCATTGCCGCCTTCTTCGGGGCGGGTCTCGCCACGGACGCCTTCTTCGTGGCCTTCCGGATTCCCAACATGCTCCGGCGCCTCCTTGCGGAGGGATCCCTGACCGTCTCTTTCGTTCCCGTCTTCACGGAGTATCTCAAGAAGAAATCCCGGGAAGAGGCCTTCGAGCTGGCCGATGTGGCCTTCACGGCGCTCTCGATCATCCTCGTGGTCGTTTCCCTGCTCGGCGTCCTCTTCGCCCCCCTCATTGTCACGGTGATGGCCCCGGGGTTCTCGCGGGTTCCCGAGCAGTACGACCTGGCGGTCTTCCTGACCCGCCTGATGTTTCCCTACATCTTTTTCATCTCCCTGGTGGCCCTGTGCATGGGGATCCTCAATTCCCTCCGACACTTCGCCGCCCCGGCCCTCTCGCCGGTGATGCTCAACATCACCATGATCCTGGGGGCCCTTTTTCTGAAGGACTGCTTCTCCGAGCCGATCGTGGGGCTCGCCGTGGGCGTCATGGCGGGGGGGATTCTACAGCTGGTCATGCAGTGGCCTTTCCTCGTGAGAATGGGGATACGGCTCAAGCTGAACTTCGCTTTCCGCCACCCCGGCGTCCGGCGCATCGGCGCCCTGATGCTGCCGGCGATTTTCGGCGCCGCCATCTATCAGATCAATGTCTTCATTGGGACGGTCCTGGCATCGCTCCTGCCCAGAGGAAGCGTCTCTTACCTTTACTATGCCGACCGGATGGTGGAGCTTCCCCTGGGAGTCTTCGCCATTGCCATCGGGACGGCCACGCTGCCGAGCTTCTCCGAGCAGGTCGCCCAGGGCCGGTTCGACGAGCTGAAAAAAACGATCTCTTTTTCGCTCCGGCTGATGCTCTTCATTACCGTTCCCTCCATGGTGGCCCTGATCGCCCTGCGGGTTCCCATCATCTCGGTCCTCTTCGAGCGGGGGGCGTTCACAGCCGAGTCCACGACGCAGACAGCCTGGGCCCTCCTGTGCTACTCCGTTGGCCTGTGGGCCTTCTCGGTCATCCGGGTCATCGTCTCGGCCTTTTACTCTCTTCAGGACACGAAATCCCCCATGAGGGCGGCCATCGTCGCCCTGGTGGTAAACGTCGCCTTCAGCGTGGTTTTGATGTATCCCATGAAGCACGGCGGGATCGCCCTGGCGACCTCCATCGCCTCGGCGGTAAACGTGGGAATGCTTTCCGTCATCCTCTGGCGCAGGATCGGCCCCTTCCTGATGCGTGACTTTTATCCCTCCCTGGGCAAGGTCCTCTTTTCCTCGGCGGTAATGTGGGGCGTCATCCTCGGGGTTGATGTCCTGTATCCCTGGAATGCATCCGGTCCCTTCTTCGAGCGGGCCGTTTTCCTGGTCCTGGCGGTATTGTTCGGAGGCGGGGCGTTCCTGCTCTCCTCCTGGCTCGTCAGGAGCCCTGAGATAACGGCCCTGGCGGATGCACTGCGGCGAAAAATGAGCCGCTCCAGAACCGGGAAAACCCCCTGAACTCGGGCTGGAACGGGACAAAGAGGTTGACTTGACCCGGACCGAGTGGTAGGAAATTTGTCCCTTTAGACCTTTATGACCGGGATGGAAGAGCCATGCTGGACATCAAATATCTGAGACAGAATCTGGAGCACATCCGGATCAAAATGCTGGAGCGGGGCCAGGAAATAGACATGGGCCGCTTCACGGAACTGGATGCGCGGCGGCGGGACATCCTCCAGGAAGTGGAGGTTCTCCGGAGTGAGCGGAACGCCGTCTCCAAGGAAATCGGGGAAAAGAAGAAGCGCAAGGAAGACGCCGCGGAGATCATCGCCCGGATGGGTGAGGTATCCGCCCGGATCAAGACCCTCGACGAGACGCTGAAGCAGACCGAGGAAGACCTGAATGCCTTCCTGATGGTCATTCCGAACGTGCCCCACGAGTCGGTGGAATACGGGACATGCTCCGAGGACAACCCGGTGATCCGTACCTGGGGAGAGAAGCGGGTTTTCGATTTTGCCCCGAAGCCCCACTGGGACATCGGCGAAGACCTGAAAATCCTCGACTTTGCCCGGGGGGCCAAGATCACGGGTGCCCGGTTCACCCTTTACCGGGGAGCGGGGGCGCTCCTGGAACGGGCCATCACCAATTTCATGCTGGATCTCCATACCCGGCAGCACGGCTACCTGGAGATCCTGCCGCCCTTCATGGCGAACCGGGACAGCATGACCGGAACGGGGCAGCTCCCGAAGTTCGAGGAGGACCTGTTCCACGTGGAGAAGACGGACTACTACCTCATCCCCACGGCGGAGGTGCCCGTCACGAACATTCACCGGGACGAGATCCTCGAAGAGAAGGACCTGCCGATATACTATGTGGCTTATTCGCCCTGTTTCCGGGCCGAGGCAGGATCTTACGGGAAGGATACCCGGGGGCTCATCCGGCAGCACCAGTTCAACAAGGTGGAAATGGTGAAGTTCAGCCAGCCGGAGACGTCCTATGATGAGTTGGAGAAACTGACGGCGAATGCCGAGGAAGTGCTGAAACGGCTGAAGATCCCCTTCCGGACGGTCAGCCTCTGTACGGCGGACCTGGGCTTCTCCTCCGCCAAGACCTACGATATCGAGGCCTGGCTGCCGGGGCAGGAAGCATACCGGGAGATTTCCTCCTGCAGCAATTTCGAGGACTTTCAGGCTCGGCGGGGTGCAATGCGATTCCGCCGGACTGACGGGGGCCGGGTGGAATTCCTCCATACGCTGAACGGTTCGGGGTTAGCGGTTGGGCGAACGGTGGTAGCCGTCTTGGAGAACTACCAGCAGGCCGACGGGACCGTCGTCGTCCCGGATGTTCTCAGGCCTTACATGGGAGGACTCGAGGTCATTCAATAGACAAACGGAGGGATGGCCGAGTGGTCGAAGGCGGCGGTCTTGAAAACCGTTGACCGAAAGGTCCGCGGGTTCGAATCCTGCTCCCTCCGCCAGAAAACGGACCGTCCCCTGATGGGGGCAGATTTCGATGGAACGGGGACGGATTGGAACTCCGCCCCCCGTGATGTGCCCCCCGGAATGCATAACGGCCCAGCGGAGAGATGGCTGAGTGGCCGAAAGCGAGCGCCTGCTAAGCGCTTGTACGCCATAAAAGGTGTACCGCGGGTTCGAATCCCGCTCTCTCCGCCATTGAATTACAGGAACGGGGACAGATTTAAATCTATCTGTCCCCGTTCCTGCTTTTTATCGGCAGGTAGGTTGTTGGACCTTGTCCCAGAGGCTGCCCGGCTGGACGGTATGCCATGGCGGGACCGGCTCGCCGGCCTCGTGGATGGGTTTCCAGTTCCGGTTCAGGTACACGTAGCGGAGAAAGCGGATCCGGCTGCCGGTGCAGTCATATTCGCAAAGGATCTCGATGGCCCGGAAGGCCCGGGGATTCACACCGGCCGACGCCAGGTAGCTGCGGATCTCGCCGATGTAGGGGCTCTTTTCCCGGGGGGCCACCCGGATCCAGGCGGCGGCGTTACCTGGAGAGGGAGCGGAACGGCGTTCTCCGTCCACAAAGACGCCGTCCTGATACTTCGTGAAACCCGCCAGGGTCCATCGCCCTTCTTTCTGCTCTGCCGTTGCCGCCGTGGGAGCCAGCAGCAGGACCACGGCGATCAGCATCACAAAAACCGTATTATTTCTCATGATTGTGTCCTCCTCGCCGGGGGGTAGTTTCTTCTTCCCGAATTCGTTCCGCTGCTTCGGGAGGAACTGTAGCACCGCCCGGACCGTGAGGCAACCCCGCTCCGGGAGAAATCCGTGCGGATCTCCAATGTGCGGAATCCGTCTTTCCTTCCGCCGCCCACGGCAGATTCTTCTTTCCGGTCATGCTGTTAATCTTCCAGCTTGATTGACTCCGGTGTTCCGGCCGGAATGCGGCGGGATAACAAAAAAGGCACAGGCCTGCAGCCCGTGCCTTTTTTTTACGAAAATGCTTTTTGGTGCCGGTCCTAGAATGGACCCGAAGCACTTGTGACACCGGCGCCGGTTCCCGATATGGTTCCGGCCGTTCCGACTCCGGGTGTGATGGCTCCGGCGGCCCCGCCCTTAAACGTGATGGTGCCGGTGTAAGACCCGCCGCTCAAAAGCCCGCTCCCGGATACGGTTGCGCCCCAAGAGGCACCCGTCCAGGCGACCGGTGTGAAGTCCGCTATCAGCCCGCTGCCGCTCAATGACACGCTCTTTCCCACGCCAAGCAGCGGTGTATCCGAATAGGATCCCGAGATGTTCTTGGTCGCCCAGATCTGCGGCGCCGACCCGCTCTGGGTGGCGAGGAAGGTGACGCTATTCATGTTCAGGGCGATGATGTTCGGGTTGCTCGCATTGTTCGCCAAGGCCAGGTCGGCCGTTCCGACGACGATGCTCGGGATGCCTGTGGCTTTCTGGAAGGCCGCCCGGCCCGCCTCGTCAAGCCCGTTGATCTTGTCCAGGAAGGCCCCCGTCTCCATCGAAAAGCCGGTGCCGGCCATCCGCCAGGTCGTCGTGGCGGGATCGAACAGTCCCTTGGCGACGGCCCCGTTGACGGATGTCCAGCCGGCTTCCAGGCCGACCTGGGCCCCGGCGATCGTGGCGGCGAAGACGCCCGTGCTTTCATCAACCGAGGTGAAGTCGACCCGGTCGTAGGTATTCACCGTACCGAGTGCATTCGAACTGGTCATGGTGAAGGACTGGCCTTCGAAGCCTTTGATGCCGTCCTCCATGCCGCCCACGGAATAGGTTCCTCCCGCGAGACGCACGCCCACGCTCCAGGAAGCATTGGTGATCTTGACGTACTCGTTTCGGTAGGCCTTCTGGGTGATCGTTCCGTCGGTCAGTCCCTGGGCCGAGACGAGATAGTTGTTCCTTCCCTCGGATACCCAGTCGTCGATCCCGGGTGCCGAAGCCACGGTATCGATCTGGTAAGCCTGGAGCCGGGCATTGGCGCCGAGAAACCACATCTGGTAAGCCCCCGTCGGGAGGTCTTCATAGAGGTGCGTGGTGAAGGAACTCCGGGCGCCGCCACTGGAAGAATACAGGAAGCCGATGCTGTACGATCCCTCGCTGATCTTGTTCCAGTAGACACCGCCCAGGACGGATGAAACCGTATCCGTCGCGGTCCGAAGGCCCGCGTAGGATAGCCGGTACCCTGTCTGATCCGGAATGCCGCCGCTGAACTGGCCGAGAATGGTCGTATAATTGAGATCGCCTGTTTTCGTGAGTCCCCCAATGCCATAAAGTTGAACAGACGGGTAGGGAGTGACCCCGCTTGCGCTGTTGAAAAGGGTTTCGGTTCCGCCGATCAGCCCCGGGATCCCCCCGCTTGATAGGAAGCTGCTGGTGCCGGAGTCGTAATCCCAGAACTTGCCGCTCCCATTCTCCTGGGTCACGAAGGCCAGCTTCGTCCCGGTGTAGCTGCCGACGCTCTCCCCGACCCAGGATGTAGACGAATCGCTGACTCCGTAGACCTGGCCCGACAGGACGCCGACGTAATCCCGTGTCATCCACAGGCTGAAGGAGTCGGCGATCCCGGAGACGAAACCCAGCCGGCCCCGGATCTCGCCGGTGTCGTTCCAGGTCCCGTTGATTGTCGACACCCAGTAGCCTTCGGCGTTGGCGCCGGAGCCGAAGATTCCCTCGCCGCCGAGGCGGGCCGACCAGGTCGTCGCGCCGGCAGGGCGATCATAGCTTTCTTCCTTGCTCTGCAGGGCCATTTTGTAGATGCCCCAGGGGCGATAGACCGTGTCCACCAGGTAGAATTTCAACGATCCAAGGACCTCGGCTTTGATGGAGCCGCCGTTGTCGAACTGCCCGGCGAGCCTCGAATTGGATTGAATCGTGCCGGTGCCGGTGGCCAATGTGGTGACCTCGGTGATCGTCTCGCTGTAGGAAGGACCGAGCGTGCCTGAGGCCTGCCACATGCCTTTCAGGGTACCCGCACCGGGACTGTATAATCCATAGTAGTTACCGCTCAGGCTGTCGGAACTCAGGATGCCGATGGTCCCGCTGTAGGAAGTGCCGTATGTGACATTCTGGAAGAGTGTCCGGGCCGTGCCTTCGATGGTCCCGTTGTTCGTGCCGGAGGTTGGCAGCCAGAGTCCCGTCATGTAGCCGTCGAATTTGCGGTATGTGTCCGTCACTCCGCCGCTCCGGGCTTTCCCGGTGAGGTCGCTGAGCCAGAGGTAATGGGTGTTCGAGGTCGGAGTCAGCGTGAAGCTGCCCATGGCGTACATGGTCGTACCCCCGGACCAGGGAAGGGAGTAGCCGCCGACGAGGCCGTACATGTCTTTACCCGATCCGGCGATGGTCTGGGTGCCGGTGCCGTCGTATAAGAAGGCGCCCACGGCGCTTGCGCCG
This sequence comes from Syntrophaceae bacterium, assembly GCA_013177825.1. Lineage (NCBI taxonomy): Bacteria > Pseudomonadati > Thermodesulfobacteriota > Syntrophia > Syntrophales > Syntrophaceae > Syntrophaceae bacterium. Next base: position 64,292 of record JABLXX010000006.1, on the reverse strand, counting down.
GGATGGGTTCCGTCGCCCCCCCAGTCGCCAGTGAAGGCCAGGGGGGCGAGCTTGTAGATCCCCGTTCCGGCGATCTCATAGTTCGCTCCGATATACTCGCCCATATAGCTGACGCTCATGAGGCCGAAGTAGTCCCGGTCCATGTACTGTATCGAGTCGTTCCCGGTCAGGGTGGTGTGTCCCGCCATGTCATCCGTTCCGGTGACCAGGCCCAGCATGAAGACGTCCGACGGCCCCCCTACCGAGGATTTTGTGAAGTCATAACCATAATAGCTGATCCAGGTCGTATAGCCGCCGTCGTTCACATATTCTCCGCCGTTTCCCGAAAACCCCCACAGGCCGAAGAGACCTCCCGAAGAGGTGAGGTACCCGTAGGCGAGTCCCGTCTCGACCGGAGCATAATAGGAAAAGAGGCCGCTCAGCTTGGTTGTTGCGAAGGTCGGAACGGCAACGCTGCCGAAGGCCTGGAACGCCCCGGCTGCGGTGTAGCCGGTGCTGGTGTAATCCAGTGTTCCATTTGCGGTGATACTTCCGCCGGAATACGTTCCATCCAGGTTGCCCGCCAGGATGCCGAGAGCCCCGCCGTTGTTGGTGATGCTGTTGAAGAAACCATGATAGGTTCCGGTCACGCCTCCGATGAGCCCTGTGTACGTGGAGCCGTTGCTGAGGGTTCCGGTCAATGGCGTGGCCAGCGAGGTGACGGCCGGCCCCGACGGCCCGGTGCCGCTGTAGCTGATCGTACCCCTGCTTGTTAGCAGACCGTAGCTTCCCTGCAAGGTACCGGCAAAACCGTCCTGCGCGATCGTGTTTGTGAACGTGACATCGGTCGTCTCGTCCGTGATCGTGGCAGGCGGCGTTTCGGCGCCGGTCTCCGGGGTCCAGGGGGCTGCCACCTCCAGTTGCGTCTCGGTAGTGCCGGACGTTTCCGCCGAATTTTCACCCGTCCCTGCGGATGTGTCCTGCATGTGCATTTCGATATCCGCCGCCGTGGAGGGTTTGACCACGGGTTCGGCCTTTTCGTTTGTTACCACCATCCCGCTTCCCGCCGGGATTGCCACCTCTTTGCCGGGTTCGTTCTTGTTATAGCCGTACCCGGCGCCGCCCTGCAGGAAGAAGGCGCTCTCCCCGTTCAGGAACAGGCCGATGATGATGGTGCCGCGGACACCGCAGACGGCCGTTGGCGTGTGGAGCTCCATGCGGGAGCCGCGGGCCAGCTTCGTTACAACCGCCCGGGACTTTCCGCGGAAAAGGTCGAAATAGCTGTGCGAACCGGCTTCTGCGCTGTACCGGCTGATCTTCATGCGGGTTTTTTCCGCCAGCCACAGGGTGTTGCCGTCGCTGAAGGTGATCCCTACCTTGGATTTACTCTTCGTCCTGAGGATGTCGCCGTTTTCGATCGGATCGCTAAGCTTGAGAGCCCGGGACTTTCCGGCCGGACCGGTGAGATCCGCCTTACCCTCCAGATGGGTGACCTTGCCGACCGGAGCAGCCAGTGCCGGTCCGGCAATGAACAGCGCCATCAGGAAAACCACAAGGATCCACCATTTCCCTGCCTTCATGGGTCAGACTCCTTTCTTCGCGGTCCGCTAAAACCGCAGTTCGAATCCCGCCGCATAGATCTCCCGATTGTAGTCGTACAGGAAGATGTTCGAGTGGGCCCGAATGCGTGTGTATTGGATCAGAGCGCTCAGATGCCGGTTGAATTCCCAGGTGAGGCCTGCCGTGCCCGTGTAGATCCTGTCTTTCCTGGTTACGCCGTTGAAGATGGCGAAGGTGCTCGGATGGGTGAAATCCTGGAGGTAGGCATCTCCGGAGATCTGGAGCTTGAGGGCCTTCCAGACGGGATAGATCAGGTTCGCAGTGAAGCGGTGCCCTTCATTGTCCCAGTTGACGCCCCGGGCATGATCCTTGTTGTAGGTGTATTTCAGGTTGAAGAGGCCGGTGTTCCGGAAGAGCCAGAACCAGCTGGCATGGGCGTTGAACCCTTCGGAGGTCTGATCTTCCTCGTCCCTGTCGAGGACGTCCTGATACGGCCATATTTCCGTATTGACCTTGTTGGCGTAATCCTTCTTGGAATAGCCGGCGTAGAATTCCAGGATCTGGCTGTTGGTCGGGGTCAGGGCGACCCGGAAGAGGGGTCCGATGTTGTACGTGTCGATGTAGCGCTCATAGCCGGGGTTTCTCTTCAGCGTGTTGGTATAATTCATTGACAGGTTGAGGGCGGCGCGGCCGAAATCGTAGCCCGGCGCCATGTAAATACTCGTGGCGAACATGTCGTAGTTGGTCGACGGCACGTTTCCGTTCTGGGCGATGATGAACCGCTCATGGAGCGTGCTCAGGACGGCGAAGCCGGCGTTGAACAGCCATGGACCCTTTAGGGCCGGGACCCAGTCCATACGCGCAGAGGTCATCAGCGCGTAACCGTATTCCTTGCCCATATCGAGCTGTCCGGGCGTCGGTAAGGGAATGCCAATATAGTCGTTCGGCTCCTGGATGAAGTTCGTGTCATACTGACCCATCATGCCGAAGGTGAAGCGCAGGGGCCTCTCGAGGAAGCTGCGCCGCTCCACGATGTCCGTATAGCGCCGGGCGTAGGCAGCCAGGTCGGAGAGAGGATCCTGGGTGATGGCGGCCTGGAAGCGATCCCTGGCCTTGTCGAACTTTTTTTCAAGCATCAGGGAGACGCCGATCTGGAAATCCGCGGCGGTTTTGTAGCTGGGGTCCATTTTCTTGGACCGCTCGAAGGATTCAATGGCCTCGCTGTGCCTCTCCTCCCTTGCGAGTACCATCCCCTTGAGGAAAGCCGTTTTGGCAGGATAGATGCTGTTCTCTTCCGCCACGCCTATCCACTTTTTCGCTTCTCCCACCCTGCCGGTCTGGTACAGGGCGTCTATCAGTTCGATGACCGCTTCCTTGACGGATGGCTTCAGGGTGGATGCGGCTTCCAGATGCGGCAGCGCCTCCGCCGTACTGTTCATCTGCTTGTAGGTCAGTCCCAGCCAGAAGGCGGCCTCCGACGAGGAAGCGTTTTCCTCTCTGACCTTCTTGAAGATTTCCAGGGCCTCCTCGTAATTGTCAGCTTTGTACTGCTCGATTCCCGCCTGCAGGTCCGGCAAACCCTGTGCAAGGGGTGCCGAAGGAGTGAAACAAGCGATGAGGACTGTCAGAAGGAAAATCAGGATGTTCTTTTTCATGGGCAGCTCCCTTCTTTGAAACGCAGCTGGAAATCAAGCGTGTTCACAGGTAGTGCAGAAAGGCGCCCCGGTTGCAGGTAAATTGACGGGGGGTGCGATTGAACCGGGTTGAGAACCGTTTATTAAGTTCAGGGTCTTCATTCCCTTGATGGGTCGGGAGAATTGAGTTTTTATAACGAATATTTGCCTTACATATATTTACATATTACATAAGAGTCAAGTGGAATTGCCTGAAAAAGCGAACACCTATGAGGTTAGGTGGCTTGTCCAGCGGCTGACGATCATGGAAGGAGTTTGCAGCGGGAAAACCGAAAGGACCCATGCCGGGGGCAGGGACGGGTTTCGTCGGAAGACTTTGTGATGGGACGGCCTTCAAGTCTTCAGAGAAGAGAACCGGTAAGATGTGCGGCCGGCCGATCCTTATGGAAGACAATAACGGAAGAGGTAGAATATTACAGGAGATTCAGGATTGCAAAAAGGGCCATCCCCAGGATGAAAAACACCGTAGGCAGCGGCCGTTTTTTCAGATACTCAGGGATTCCCGAAAGGGGAATTGTTTCCTCTTTCCGATGGAGCGTCAGGAAGTCCGTGACTACGAACAGAACGAGAACCGCCGGCCCTTTCTGCAGAATGAACCAGGCCATGGCCGCGCCCCGTCCGCTTCCTCCGGGAGCCCAGCCCGGTACGGCGAAGAGGAACCAGAGCACGGCGATCCATAGAAGGCCGTACATTCCAAGCCAGTGGGATCGTTTCATGGTCCTGACGGGTATCATGGATCGCGCATTTCCTCAAGGTCCGGCATTCTTGATCCCTCGCCTGGAGAGAAGCGCGTCCTCCCGGCTGCGAGGGGCCGGTTCGGATTTTTCTTTGACACCCGGGGAGCGTGAAGATAAAAAGCTCTAAACAGTCGTGGAGCGAATGTATGACCCGAGCAAAGTCTTATGAAGACCTTTCCTGCCGCTACTTTCGACACCCCGGCCGGCGCAATACAAAGGCTCTGCTTGAAGCAGCGGCCGGGAGGGCGGAAGAGGCGGGGATCCGGAAGGTCCTTGTGGCCACGTGCAGCGGTCGCACAGCCTTCGAGGCCCGGAAGATTTTCGCGGCAGACATCCGGATCATCGCCGTGACCCATTTCACCGGATTTGAGAAGCCGAACCACCAGGAGCTTGCCGAGGCGGACCGCCGGAAGCTGGAATCCCTCGGCGTATCCGTGCTGACGGCCCAGCATGCCTTCGGCGGCGTCGGCCGCGGGATTCGCAAGCGGCTGGGTACATACCAGGTGGATGAAATCATGGCCTTCACCCTCCGGCTCTTCGGTCAGGGAACCAAGGTCGCCGTCGAGTTGGCCCTGATGGCCGCAGATGCAGGGCTCGCCCGGACTGATGAGGATGTCGTCTCCATCGGCGGCACGGAAGAGGGATGCGACGCCGCCCTGATCATCCGGCCCGCCAACAGCTCGAACGTCTTCGACCTGAAGGTAAAGGAAATCATCGCCAAGCCCGCATCCTTCTGAAGGTTTTGATTCCGATCCGGAAGATCGCCGCCCGGGGCGTTTCCGTAACCCTCTTCCCGGTCATCCGTACCGGTCGTCTCCGGGTGGATCCCGTCATCGGAAGACGCGCCGAACGTCATATATCTGAAAGGGAGGTTCCATCATGCACCGATTGGCCGTCCGGATCCTGTACGTGCTTTTGCTTGCGCTCATGGCGTCTCCGGCCGCTGCGGAAAACGTCACCGTTCAGGGCGACATGGGCTCCACGATCCGCTACGTGCTGGAGGAAAAGGTCATCTCCGGCGACGGGATGCGGAAGATCGTGATGAGTTTCGTCATTCCCCAGAGCTTCGAGTCACCCACCTACCGTCAGGCAATATCGGATTTCTCTCTGGACCTGAAACCGAATCCGCAGGACCGGCAGGAAACGACGGATGCCCGGGGAAACCGGATCGTAACAGCTACCTGGACGGAGCCACCCGCGTCGGTGGTCGTGAAGCTTTCCTGCAATGCCTTGAACCGGACGAACCTTCAGCTCCTGGAGACCCGGACGCCCTTCCCGCTGGGAAGAGTCGACGCAGTCTTGGAGGATTACCTGAAACCGACCGAGCAGGTCCAATCGGATAACCCGAAGATCCGGCTTCTTGCCGCGGACCTGACGAAGGGCTTGAAGACCGAATTCGATGCCGTCCAGCAGGTGATTTCCTGGGTTGTTGATCATGTCCGTTACGTCAGCCCTCCGGCCCAGTATGATGCCCTGTACTCCCTCCAGTCGGGCAAGGGGAATTGCCAGAATTATTCGCACCTCAGCGCGGCCCTGCTCCGCTCCGTCGGCATTCCGGTTCGCATCATCAACGGCGTGACCCTGGATCGGGCCTACGACGTGACCTGGGACCGGGGCGTCATGACCTTCAAGATGGGCAAAGGCCGCCATTCCTGGATCGAGGTCTGGTTCCCCGATCTGGGCTGGGTGCCCTTCGATCCCCAGAGCACGGTCCTGTTCGTGCCGAACCGCTTTATCAGGGTCGAAGTCGGCGTTGACAACAACGAGACGAAGAACGACGGACTGATGCGGTGGTCCCAGGTGGCGAATGCCAGGACAAAACCGACCATGCAGGAGAACATCGACGCCGCCTTCGCCAACGATGCGGTGAAAGTCCGAGGTACCCGGCAGGCATACGGGCCGAAAAACCTGCTCCTGACGCCGAGCGTGAAAGCCGAGTTCAAGCAGATCATCATCGAACCGCCTCCTCCTCCGCCGGTCATTCCCGAGGAGGTGAAAAAAGAGCTGCGCTATGATGTCCCCTTCCTCTACGGCAACCTGGAATATCCGGAGAATGTCGATTTCGCCTTCCCCCGGGCGACGAAGAAGTCAGGGGCGAACCAGTTTGAGATGGCCCGGAATTTTCTCGTGGAAACAGCGGAATACGTGACCACCAAGGCCACCCAGTACGCCCAGGTCGTCGTTCTGCGAAAGCCAGTGAAGCTTCAGAAAGTGGCCCTTGCCCTGCACAATTTCGGCGGCGACGGCCAGCTCTGGGCTGAGATCTACCAGGACAACGGAGGAAAACCGGGTGCGCCCCTGGCGACAAGCAGACTCGTCACCCTTGACCAGCTTTCCACGAAGCCCGGGTATCGCTGGACGGACTTCGACTTCTCGAAGGACAGCCCGATTCTGATGCCCGGCTCCTACTGGATTGCCCTGGGATTCACCGGGGACCCCATCGTGAACTGGTTCTATACCTACGGGAAGCCCGTGGGACCTGTCGACGGAACCCGCTACAAGGGTATTTTCGACGAGGACTGGAGCGGCGCCCTGGCGTTCGAGTTCAACTATCGTGTGGCGGGTTTCACGACGAAGGACGAAACGGCTGCCCCAGTGGCCGCGAAGAAAACATCGGAGGCGGCGAAAAGCACCAAAAAGATTTTGAAGAGAAGGGTCATCATCAGGAGGCGCTGAGAAAACCTCGTTGTGAGGCGGATTCCGAGGTGTCCGTTCCGGTATAGGGGGTATTCGACGATCCGGTTCCACGGGATGTGTTCCCGAATCCGCCCTGTCGGGGTATTCGCTGTTCCCATTGTTGGAGAAACAAGGTATCCGGCGCATAGGAGGTCATGATGGATCCTGAATCCTGGTCCGTCGCCGTAACCGCTTCGGGTTTGACTGCGGCGCAGGTCATGGCCGGCCGCCTGGAGGCGGAAGGCATCCCGGTAAGGCTGAGGTACGATGTGGCGGGTTCCCTCTATGGTGTGACGATCAACGGGCTGGGGGCGGTGAGAATCCTTGTGCCGGAAGAGTACGTGGAGCAGGCCCGGCAAATCCTGAACCGGACCTATGCAGAACGGGACCTGGACTGGCAGGGCGAAGAATAGAACGTGAAAGGGACAGCCGGGGCGTCGTTCCGTATGGGCGGAGCCGCCTTCCGTCCGTCAGAAAATGCCGTCCAGGGGGGTGCCGCATTGCGGACAGGCGCCCTGCCGGAGGCGGTTTTCCGCAACGGTGAAGCCCCATCGCCGGATCAGCGCCTCTCCGCAGGCGGCGCAGGATGTGTTTTCCCCCTCGTCTCCCGGGACATTCCCGCTGTAAACGTATTTCAACCCCGCCTCCCGTCCGATCTGCGCGGCCCGATGAATGATCTCCAGCGGGGTCGGCGGTGCTGACGTAAGCCGGTATTGGGGACGAAACCGGCTGATATGCCAGGGGGTCTCCGGTCCGAGGGACACGAGGAACGACGCAATCTCCCGAAGCTCCGCATCGCTGTCGTTGAGCCCCGGGATCAGCAGCGTCGTCACTTCCACCCACACCCCCCTCCGTTTCATCTCCCGCAGGGTCGCGAGGACAGGTTCCAGCCTTGCCCCGCAACGCTTCCGGTAAAACTCGTCGGAGAAGGACTTCAGGTCCACATTGGCTCCGTGAAGATCGGCGCCGATCATGTCGAGGGTCTCAGGGGTCATGTAACCGTTGGTGACAAAGACATTCCGGAGCCCTCTACCGCCGGCCAGCCGTGCGATGTCGAGGGCGTACTCGAAGAAGATCGTGGGTTCCGTATAGGTGTACGCAATGGTCCGGGACTCTGAACGGACGGCCCGTTCGACCACGTCCTCAGCGGAAGTCTCGCGGCCCTGGATGAATCCGGTCTCGCGGGGCATCTGGGAGATGTCCGAGTTCTGGCAGAACGTGCAGGAGAAGTTGCAGCCCACCGTGGCGATGGAAAAGGATTTCGAACCCGGATGGATGTGGAAGAGGGGTTTCTTCTCGATGGGATCGACGTTCTGGGCGATGAGAGCCCCGTACACGAGGGTGTGGAGCATCCCGTCCCGGTTTTCCCGGACGGCGCAGATCCCCCTTTTCTCCGGGGCGATGAGGCACCGGTGGGCGCAGAGCCCGCATCTGACTTTTCCTTCTTCCTTCTTCTCGTAGAGCAGCGCTTCCCGCATCACGGTTCGGTACCTCTCCTATTTGATCACCCGGATGGCGCCGGGGATGGGTCGCTGCTTCCGGGTCTCCATTCCGAAGGAAATCCGAATGGGTTCCTGGATGGTCCGGGTGGAGAAGGTAACCGGGAAAGACAGTCCCAGGAAGGCCCCCAGGGGATTTTTGGTTACCGGGATCAATTCTTCCAGGTCCGAGAAGGAGGGATACCATCCATAGGGCAGGAAGACGACGCTTCCCCACTGGATGTGGGATCCCGGCAGGAGCTTCCGGATGAGCCGCCGAAGTTCCCCGGCGGTAAAAAAGCGGGCATGGCGAAAGATGGTCGGGCCGCGCCGATCGGCCAGGCGGCGCTCGACGGCGATGAGAGACCAGCGGTTGAGGGCTCCTACGAAGACGCGGCCCCGGCAGACCCGGATCGCCTCGGCGACCGCCCGTTCCGGGTCGGCGGTGAATTCCAGGGAAGTAATGAGCGTGACGACATCGAACTCGTTGTCCGAGAAGGGCAACTCTTCTGCCGAGCCGAGCCGGAGGTCCGCATGAGCCCCCAGTTTTTCCCTGGCCCGGGCCAGCATGGGGGGAGACGGGTCGATTCCGGAGACGGCGCAGCCCTTTGCCCGGAAGAGGGCAAGGTGGTCTCCGGTTCCGCACCCCACGTCCAGCAGCCGCTCCCCTTCGCGAGGCGCCAGGTGGTTCAGGATGAGGCTTTTCTCTCTCCTGTCCATGTAGGCCCCGGCAGGGGTCAGGAGCCAGTCGTCGTAGGCCTGGGCGATGTCCTCATTGAAAATCAATTCCCTGCTCCTTTGCCCGGCGAAGCGCCGGCATGGCCCGGGATCTGCACCCGTGCGGTGGACTGTATCCTTTTGTATTACCGTCCTTATCCACCGATGGTTGACATCTGCCGGCTGCATTTCTTCGGAGATGGATCCCCCGGCAGCATGTTCTTTGCCGCTGGTTTGCTGGCAATGGCTTTACGAATCAGCGCCTTGAGCACCCGGTCGGAGCATCCGCTTCTCAGGTCGTGCTTGAGGTCGATCTCGTCGTCGGAGAGCAGACAGGCCCGCAGGTGGCCTTCGGCGGTGAGGCGGAGCCGGTTGCAGTCGCCGCAGAATTCATGGCTGATGGGGCTGATGAAACCGATTTCTCCCTTCGCCCCCTCGATCCGGTAGCGCCGGGCAGGCCCTCGGTTTTCCGGAGCGCCGTTCTCGCCCAGGTATTCCAGCTTGAACATCCGGCCGATCCGTTCGAGGGCCACATCGTTGGACAGGTATTCGGTGATCGCTTCCGAATTATTCTGTCCGATGGACATCATCTCGATGAATCGGACCTGGTAGGGCCACCGGAGGGTGGCCTGGGCAAAGTCCAGAATTTCATCGTCATTGGTCCCCTTCATCAGGACAACATTGATCTTGATCGGAAAGAAGCCGACTGCGGCGGCTTTCCGGATCCCCCGCAGTACCGCCTCCAGGTCTCCGCCCCGGGTGATGGCCCGGTACCGCTCGGGATTCAGGGAGTCGAGGCTGATGTTGATCCGCCGGACGCCCGCCCGATAGATCTCCTCCGCATGGTCCGCGAGCAGTGTGCCGTTGGTCGTGAGGCTGACGTCCATCAGGCCCTTGAGCCCTGCGAGCCTGGCAATGAATCCCACGAGACCTTTCCGTGCGAGTGGCTCACCGCCGGTGAGCCGGACCTTGGTAATGCCTTCCGGGATGGCCGCCCTTACAACCCGCAGGATTTCCTCATAGCGCAGGATGTCGTTGTGCCCCAGCAGGGATAGTCCCTCCTTAGGCATGCAGTAGATGCAGCGCAGATTGCAGCGGTCCGTGACGGATACTCGCAGGTAGTTGATTTTTTTTGGCAATTGTCCATTCATAAAAAGCTTCTTCCGACCTCCTGAAGGAACCATTAACATACCCGAAACCGCCTGACAAGGCGCATGGTCGCAGAAACGCTTGACATTCTTTTTACCTATCCTTTATAGATTGTCGCATCCGCACGCACCGGGATCGGCCGATTCATCCAACAGGCAGCCGGGCTTTTCCACGAGATCGGCCTGCCTTTCTCCGGATTCCCGCTTTCGGCGACGAAAGCGCGGTTTCAGAATCCAACGGGGCCGCCAAATCGACAGAGGAGGAATTCCATGGCCAAAATAGATGCCTTTTTCCAGTTGATGAACGAACAGGGGGCTTCGGACCTGCACCTCGTCACGGGCCAGCAGCCTGCCCTCCGCATCCGTGGCGAAATTGAGCGTATCAAGTACGACACCCTGGACAATGATGGGCTGAAGGCCATGCTCTACGAGATCGCCCCGGAGATCAAGATCAAGCAGTTCGAAGAGACCGGGGATGTCGACTTTGCTTATGAAATCCCAGGGCTGGCCCGTTATCGTGCCAACTTCTTCGAGCAGAAATGGGGCTGCGCCGCCGTTTTCCGGGAGATCCCGAGCAAGATCCTCACCTGCAAGGATCTGGGACTCCCGGACGTGATCGCCAAACTGGCCCTCCTGCCCCGGGGACTCGTCCTGGTCACGGGACCCACCGGGAGCGGCAAATCGACGACCCTGGCGGCCATCGTCGACGAGGCGAACAGGCTCCGCAAAGACCACATCATCACCGTCGAGGATCCCATCGAGTTTGTTCACCAGAGCCAGGGCTGCATCGTCAACCACCGGGAAGTGGGGCTCCACACGCGCAGCTTCTCGGCGGCCCTCCGGGGCGCCCTCCGCGAGGACCCGGACATCATCCTGGTCGGTGAAATGCGCGACCTGGAGACCATCAGCCTGGCCATCGAGGCCGCCTCCACGGGCCATCTGGTTTTCGGGACCCTGCACACCACCAGCGCGGCCAAGACGGTGGATCGCGTCATTGAAGTCTTCCCCGCCAACGAACAGGCGCAGATCCGCTCCACCTTGGCCGACGGCATCCGGGCGGTCATTTCCCAGACCCTCTTCAAGCGGGTCGACAAGAAGGGCCGCTGTGCCGCCCTGGAGATCCTCATCGCCAACTCTGCCGTCCGCAACCTTGTCCGGGAATCCAAGACCTTCCAGATCCCGTCCATGATCCAGACAGGAAAGAAATACGGCATGCAGCTCCTGGACGACGCCATCATGGAACTCATGAACAAGGGGTGGATCTCCGGCGATGATGCGTACCAAAAGTGTAACGACAAGGCCCGGTTCCGCCAGTATCTGAAGAACCCGCCGACGGATTTCACGGAGGTGTAGTCGACCGTCCGGTCCCGCCGGACCGGCGACGAGGAGGCAAGGACATGAGAAAGCAGGAGATCGACTATATCCTGGGAAAGATGCTGGATGCCCACAAGGGTGTTTCGGACCTGAACATGACAGTGGGCAAGCCGTTCCAGGTGGAGACATCCGGCCAGCTGTCGAAGGTTGACCTGGAGCCGAGCTTCGAAAAACTCTCGCCCTTCCAGACGGAAGTCTTCGCGATGAACCTCATCAACCGGGACCGCCGCCTCACGGAGGACCTCCTGACGAAAGGATCCTGCGACCTGGCCTATGAGTTGCCCGGTAGGGCCCGATTCCGCGTGAACGTCTTCTCCCAGAAGGGCAACTACTCCATCGTCATGCGCAAACTGGAGACGAAAATTCCCACCATTGCCGGGATGAACCTGCCGGATGGCTTCCAGAAGATGGCCCAGGAGAAAAACGGCATCATCTTCGTCACCGGCGCCACCGGAAGCGGGAAGTCCACGTCGCTGGCGGCGGTCCTCGACAAGATCAACGACGAGCAGTCCGTCCACGTGGTCACCCTGGAAGACCCCGTAGAATTCGTTCATTCCCAGAAAAAAGCGACCTTCAACCAGCGGGAGATGGGCCAGGACTTCGATGTCTTTGCCAATGGCCTCCGGGCGGCCCTGCGCCAGGCCCCGAAGGTGATCCTCGTCGGCGAAATGCGCGACCGCGAAACCGTCGAGATCGGCCTCTCCGCCGCGGAGACGGGGCACCTGGTCCTGACCACCCTGCACACCGTCGACGCGGGTCAGACCATCAACCGCATCATAGGCATGTTCAACACGGAGGAGGAAAAGCAGATCCGCATCCGCCTGTCCGATACGGTCCGCTGGATCGCCTGCCAGCGTCTGCTGCCGAAGGTCGGCGGCGGCCGGGTGGCGGCCTTCGAGATCATGGGTTCGAACCTGCGGGTGAAGGAAACGATCCTGAACGGTGAGTCCGAAGGCAAGACCTTCTACGATATTATCTCCCAGAGCCGGCCCTTCGGCATGGTCACCTTCGACGAATCCATTGTGGAGCTATACCAGCAGGGTCTCATCACGGAAGACACGGCAAAGGCCTATGCGTCCAACAAGAGTGCCGTGGGACGGGGCATCGACTCCATCAAGAGCGCCAGGGGCGAAAAAACGACGGACCTGGGAAAACTCCAGGTGGACTCGGATTACGGCAGGCCTCCCAAGAAACCGGGCTGGTAGATATTCGTTCCTGATACCGTTTTCAGACAAGGGGAGAGAGGCGATGGAAGAAGAAAAGAAATTGTTGGACGAGGTGGCGGCGGATACATACGATTCGTCGGACCGTCCGTTCGACTTCGTTCTCGAGGAGGGAGAGACGGCCCTGGTGTGCTCGAACGAGACCTCGAGCCGGGAGAAGATCATCCAGGCGCTGCAGGCGATGGGATTCCAGATCAGCGAGTCCGCAGCCGCCAAGGACGCCCTGAAGAGCATGCGTTTCCACCTGTTCGACCTCGTGGTTGTGGATGAGGGCTTTGAGCAGGAGGTGCTGGATTACCTGGAAACCCTGAACATGAGCGTTCGGCGGAACATCTTTGTCGTTCTGCTCACTGCCACGATGCGGACCATGGACAACATGGCCGCCTTTCATCATAGCGTGAATCTGGTGATCAACAAGAAGAACATCGACGACGTCGGACCGATCCTGCGCCGGGGCATCAACGACAACAAGAACTTCTACGCCGTGTTCACGGACGGATTGAGGAAGATCGGGAAGATCTGAGGCCCGGTTGTAATATTTGCGGGAACGACAAAAGGGGGCGGCGAGCCCCCTTTTGTCGTTCCAGAGCTGCTCCCTTACTTTTTATCTTTCATGTATTGATAGGATGGGCTTGCCGGCATGGCGTCACCGGGGTTTATGTATTTGTACTTGAACGTTACCCCGTTCCAGGCTTTGCGGCCCGGTCCGGCCTGGCCCGATGCATTATAGGAGATCCCGTAAAGATTGCCCAGGGTTCCTCTGGCATTCAATTCCGGCACGATCAGCGTCGCGGTGCCTTCCGTGGTCTGGATTTTTCCGTCCCAGACCAGCTTCCCGTAACTCCATGATGTATTGGCGGTTTTCTCCAGGGGCTTCCCCGGCCATTGCAGGCTGCCATGGGTCACCTTCGCCGTGAGCGTGATGGATGACCCCGCTACGAGCTTGGCGGGCGGAAGGCTCCATTTGATTTCAACCGGTATGTTCCGGCCGTCCGTTGGATTCAGTTTGAATGTGCCGGCGAGCCCGTCATCTCCAAATTGCACGGTCGCATAGTCCCCCCCTTTGTTTTCATTGCCGCGGCTGATGTCATAAAGCACCCACAGGCCCCCGCCTTTTGCGATCGCCGGCTGCGGCGCCTTGACTTCCGTCTTCATCGCAGGCATCTTTCCCGCCGCACCGGCCAGATACTGCTGCCGGCATTCGTTCAGCATGCCCCGCGTCCATCGCGCTTCCTGAATGGCGGGGATCAGGGTTTTCATCTGCTCGTCGGCATAGCGCGCCATGGCGTCCAGGCTTTTCATGGCCTTTGCCCGGTTCACCACTTTGCCGGCATCATTGAAATTACCCAGAAAGTCGGCGGCCTGCTTGCCCATCTCCGTCACGATCTTGCCCGCCCCGGGAACCGGTGCCGTCACCAGCGTGACCGTGACCTCCGTGACCACGTCCTCCGCCATTTTTGCAGCGATGCCCCGGATCAGACCGTATGCCTGTTCCACAGCCCCTTGCAGTTTGAGGTCGCGAACTTGCCGGAGCTGGTCGTATACTGTCCGTATCTCGATCAATCGTTTCTCCACGGCCCTGAGGTCTGCCTCGATCAGGGCTTCTCCTTCCTTTGCCCGCTGGTAGCGCGCCAGATTGTCCCCCTCCCTCCTGCAGGCCGCCGTATCGCCTTTTGACAGAGCGGCTTTCAAACGGGTTCGCATCTCCGCGACCGCCTGCTTCTCGGCGTTACTTCCGTGCAGTTGGGCCGAAGCGCTGTTGACGAAAAACACCATGATAAGTGCAGAAACAAACAACAGGATCGGTATGAAATATCTTTTCCCCATTTTGTCCTCTCGCTTTCTTGCATGAATCAGGAAGGCCGGATTTTTCTTTGTTCTCAACGCGATAGAAAAAAACCTTTTTCGACGCGCTCTGTTTTCTCGTTCACATTTCATCCCAGCGCAAGTCATAGCTTGCACTCCGGCCTTTTCCAGGATTCACGGTCAGGATGCCGAGCTTGACAAGCTGGTCCATCTCACGGAAGGCTGTTGCCCGGCTGACTTTGGCAAGCGAAACACATTTTCTTGTGGTCAGGCCTCCCTCGAAACCGCCTCTGCCGGCATCCAGCATCCGGTTGATGACCTTGCGCTGCCGCTCTGTCAGGGGCGTCTGAGCATGCGTTTTCCAGAAGTCAGCCTTGTCGAGAACGCCTGACAGGATTCCCCCGGAGTGCTCGATCGCCCTGCGGAAACACCCGAGAAACCAGACGAGCCACTCTGTCATATCCCCAGTTCCCTTCTGGCATCGTTCCAGGATACGATAGTAAGCATCGCGTTCCGCCATGATCCGGGACGAGAGGCTGTAGTAACGGATCGATTGTCCGTCATCCTGGGACAGGGCCATGTTGGTCAGGGCGCGGGCGATTCGACCGTTGCCGTCTTCGAAGGGATGGAGGGTTACAAAATGGAAATGGGCGATTCCCGCCCGGAGGATTCCTTCCACACGGTCCCTGCTCTCGTTCCACCACCCGAGGAAACGATCCATTTCCAAGGATATGCGATCCGCTGGAGGCGCCTCGATGTGGACGGTTTCTTTGCCCAGTGGGCCGGACACAACCCGCATGGGTTGGTCTCCACGCCATTCTCCAACCCGGATCCGATGCATTCCCGAGTATCCCGTCGGAAAAAGGGAGGCGTGCCAGCCGCAGATCCGTTCTTTCGTCAAGGGTTCGTTAAAATTTTTTGTGGCGCCCAGGAGAACGGAAACGAGCCCGTCAACGGGACGGCTCACCGGGAGCCCTGCGGATGGAAGTCCGAGCTTTCTTGCCACGGAAGACCGGACAGCCTGCAGATTGAGGGTCTCTCCCTCGATCAGGGCCGTTTTCAGGGTTTCCTCTGTCAGGATTTCAACATGGGCCTGGCTTTCCAGCGTCAGCCCGAGGTCTGTCACCTTGTTGAGCAGTTTGCCCTGCAACAGCCTGCACTCGCCCAGTCCAACGAGCATCTCCTCGCTGTTCCAGCGAAACCGTGTCCAGTTCGGACGCTGCCAGAGGTATCGAGCCATTTGCCGTCCTAAATGCTTCATTCTGTGAAGCAATAAGACGGGTCTTTCGCTTCATGTCAAGAAGAGAAGTCTTTTCGGAGGAATCGTCGTCAACGGAAGAAATGCTTATATCCTGTCTGTCCCAACGGAATATTTTTCAGGGATCATTAGGTTAAAGGCAGTTTAGAGTTGATGCTTCGCTAATTTGCTGAATTTGTGAAAAAGTGGTTGATGTGCATGGGAATCGGACCCATGTAGTCTGAAAAGCAGATTTTTAATTGTAATGCTCTATTCCTGATTGAGAGGGGGTTTTAACGACATGAGAAAGTCGTTGATACTTTTTATCATGCCAATTATCGTGTTTGGCGTTAGTTAAGATTCTTCAGAATCTTATTCGCTTCTTCCTCCTTCCCCATGGCCAGGAGGCATTCGGCGAGATGGAGGGGGTAGAGGGGGTTGTCGGGCTCGGCGGCGGCGGCCTTGCGGAAGGCGTCGGCGGCTTCCGGGTGCCGGTTGTGACGGGCCAGGCTGTGGCCCAGCCGGTTCAGGTAGGCCCCGGCCTGTTCCGGGTTGAGGGAGACAGCCAGGTCATAGGCCTCCAGGGCCTCTTCCAGCCGGTCGAGTCGGAGGAGGATGTCTCCCCGGCCGCAACGATAAAGGGGATCTTCCGGCTGGAAGTCGATGCAGTGGCTATAGACATCAAGCGCTCGTTCGGGCTCATTCAGATCCAGAAGAATGTGGGCCATGCGGCCGTAGAAGACGCCGGTCTTCTCGGGCTCCAGGCAGACGGCCCGCCGGTAGGCCGCCTCGGCGCGGTCCCATTCGGAGAGGGCCAGGAGGGCGTTGCCGAGGAGGCAGAGAACGGCGGCCGCCTCCGGCTCCTCCTCCGTCATTTTTTCCAGCACCCTCACCGCGTCCCGGGGACGGTCCGCCTTTAGGTAGGCGTCCGCCAGCGCCTCGCTGAGGGCGAAGTCCTCCGGCTGAACCGCCATGGCCCGTTCGCAGATGTCGACCAGCCGGTCGAACATCGCATTGTCCTTGAAGATGCGGACGAGCTCGTCAAAGCCGAACCCGGTGAAGACCTGCCGGGTCAGCTCCTTCTGGAAAAGGCGCTCGAAGTGCCCGATGGCCTCCTCCAGACGGCCTGCATCGTGGCAGGCCCAGGCAAGGGAGAGGGCGATGGAACTGTCTTCGGGAGATGACGCCAGCAGATTCCGATACAGAAGGATCGCTTCCTCGAACCGCCCGTCCTGATAGAGCCGGTCCGCCGCATTGCGCCCGCTTTGGCTATTGTCGTTCGCAGTCGTCATGATTGTTTAAAAAAGAGAGCGGCCGGGGAAGCGGATGGGATGATCCGCAGCCCCGGGCCGCAAGTGGTTGAGAGATGTCCGTTTAACCGCAGGAGGAGCAGGTGCCGCAACTGCCGCCGGCGGCGACGAAGTTGGACGACAGCTTGAATCCGGACCCGTTCGGGGTCTCGATGAAGTCCACGGTGATGGGTTGAATCTCGTCGTACAGGGCCTGATTGATCACAAACTTGAGGCCGTTGTCCTCGAACGTCTGGTCGTCCTGTTTCGGCTCATCCAGAGCCATGCCCAAGGAGGGCCCCGATCAGCCGCCCTCGAAAACCATCAGCCGGATCGGCAGGTTCTCCTTCCGGTTCTTCATGAAATCCTTGATCATTTCGTTTGCTTTTTCCGTTACCGTGAACATGTGTCTCCTGTCCTTTCCGACACCTTGGTGTCCTTTGGGTTCATGCGTTCCCCCATATCCCGGCGGTAATTCCGATGCAATAAAAATCGTCCGACAGTTCCCTTTTCCGCGAAGGGTATGGTATCAGCGATGTGACTGCCAAGATAATCATCCCGGTGGCGATTGGCAAACGGAGGGATGACCCTGTCCGGTCCGGTTGCCGGACCGGGAGAACAAAAACCCTGTGTGAGTGGGTGTTGCCGGGGATCTCCGGCTCATTTTTTTTCGGAAACGCAAAGCGGTATGGAATCGGTTATCGAGGCAACCAATCTGCGGAAGACCTTCGGCGATCTTGTGGCCGTGGACGGCCTGTCGTTTGCGGTGGAGAGCGGCGAGTGCTTCGGGATCCTGGGGCCCAACGGCGCCGGCAAAACCTCCACGATCCGCATGATCTACGGCTTTTCGCCCATGACGGCGGGGGATCTCTCGGTCTTCGGGATGGACATCCGCCGCCGTTACCGGGCCATCAAGAGCCGGATCGGCGTCTGCCAGCAGGAGAACAATCTGGACCCGGACCTGACGGTGGTCCAGAATCTGGAGGTCTTCGCCGGGTTTTTCAACGTCCCCAGGCAGGAAGCCCGCAAACGGTCCCTGGATCTCCTGGCCTTCATGTCCTTGGAAAACCGCCGTGAAACACGGGCCATGGAGCTTTCCGGCGGCATGATGCGCCGCCTGGTGATCGCCCGCGCGCTCATCAACAACCCGGACCTTCTCATCCTGGACGAGCCGACGACGGGCCTCGATCCGCAGTCGCGGCACCAGGTCTGGGAGCGCCTGGAGGAGCTCCGCTCCCGGGGCCTGTCGATCCTTTTGACGACCCACTACATGGACGAGGCGGCGCGGCTCTGCGACCGGCTCATCATTATGGACAAAGGGAAACTCCTGGTGGAGGGGAGCCCCCGGGAACTGGTGGAGCGATTTGCCGGGCGGCACGTCATCGAGGTGGCCGAGCCGAGGGAGGATCTCCGCGCGTGGGTCCGGGAGCGGGGGTTTCAATTCGACGATCTGGGTCACCGGCTGATCATCTTCGGAAACGACGGAGACAGCGAGGGCCTGTTCCGGGAGGTCGCCGGCCGGTGCCCGGGAGACGGCTGCCTGCTCCGGATGGCGACCCTGGAGGATGTCTTTCTGAAACTGACGGGACGGGGGCTACGGGAATGAGCGCCATTTCGGGGCGGTTCTGGAGGGTGTGGAGGCGCAATCTCGCCGTCTACCGGCAGAACTGGATGGTCAGCTTCCTGACGCCGATGCTGGAGCCGTTTCTCTATCTCCTGGCCTTCGGCGTGGGTTTCAGCCGCCTCGTCGGGGACGTCCCCTACGGCGGGGCGACTGTTTCCTACACTCTCTTTCTCGCGCCGGCCCTGGTCGCCATGACGGTGATGAACAACGCCTTTTTCGAAAACACCTACGGCTCCTTCGTCCGGATGTACTACCAGAAGACCTTCGACGCCATGATGGCCACACCGCTGACCGTCTCGGAGATCATCACCGGCGAGATCGTCTGGGGCGCCACGAAGGCCGTCATCGCTACGGCCATCATGTTGGTTGTAATCAGTCTCTTCGGGCTCCTGCGCTGGCCCGAGGCGCTTCTCCTGATTCCCCTGGCTTTCCTGGGAGGGATCGCCTTCGGCTCGATCGGCATGATCTTCACGGCCGTCACGCCCCACATCGAGCTGTTCAACCTCCCCTTTTTCCTTTTCATCACGCCCATGTACCTCTTCGGCGGGACGTTCTTTCCACTGGAGGCCCTTCCCGAGTGGGCCCGCCACGCGGCCCTCATCATGCCCCTGACCCACCTGGTGAACGTCACCCGGGCCATCAGCATCGGGTTCAGGGACCTGTCCGCCCTGTGGGGCCTTCTTTACTTCCTGGCCTTTGCGGCCGTGTCGTACCCGCTGGCCCTCAGGCTGATGCACCGCCGCCTGGTAAAATAATGTCTACAGGCTGTTGAAAAACGCCCATCTGCGGCGTTGCCCTTATCCCGCTCCGCTCAACGTACTGCCGAGTACACCTCGCGGCCCGGGATATCGGGCGCCTTGCCATCCGGGCATTTTTGAACAGCCTGCCAAAAGAAAAGGCGGACCGGATTTCCCGGCCCGCCTTTGTGTACGATTCCTTGGAATGATTACGGCCCCACCATGGCATTGACGGACTGCTTGTTGGAAGACTCGATGTACTCCACGATCTTCTCGGCGATGACATGGATGTTGTGGGCGAACTTATCCTCGTCCTTTTCAAGGAGGGTCATCCGGAAGCCCTGCATGTTCGTGAAGAACGACGTCAGGGGCACGACGCAGATCCCCGTGGAGGCAAGGAGGTAGTAAACGAAGCGCTTGTCGAACTCGATGTTCGGGCCGGTCAGCTTTTCGATGTACTCCCGTACTTCTTCATGCTCGATCGGCAGGAACTGACGGGCGTTGAGGACCGCCTCGTTGAACACGGCGGTCATGTAGAAGGCGCCGTTGGTCCGGTTCACCATCAGGTAGGGCACATCCTTGAGGATCTTGTAAGCGATGTTGGACAGGCGCTCATACCGGTTCGTCCGTTCGGCCAGGTAATTCTGGTACTCCGGATGGCTCATGATCTTCGGGATGGTGATCTGGGGCAGCGTGGTGGAGCATACCTCGGACATCTTCTGGTGCAGGATCGTGTTGATGTAGCTGGCGAACTTCTCGTCCTTGTCGGCGTTGTACACCTCAATCCAGCCGCAGCGCGATCCCGGCCATGGGAATTCCTTGGAGATTCCCTTCATGCTGAGCCCGGGCACGTCCTCGATGACGTCGGAGAGCTGGGCCGTCTTCTTGTTGTTGTAGACGATGTTGATGTACGTCTCGTCGAAGATCAGAAACAGGTCGTACTCCTTGGCGATGCGCACGATCTGCCGGAGCGTGTCCGCCGGATAGACGAAGCCCGTCGGGTTGTCCGGGTTGATGACCAGGATGCCCACGACGGCATTGTGGCTTTTGACCTTCTGCTCCAATTCCCGGATGTCCGGATACCAGTTGCTGTATGGATTCATCCGGTAGGTGTTGGGCGGAAACGATGCGTGGAGCACTTCCGCCAGGAAATGGGTCGAATAGGTCGGCTCGGGGACGATGACCCGGGCGTCGATGCGTATCGCGCTGTACGAGCGGGCGATGGCGTCACCCAGGCCGTTGAAAAAGATGATGTCCTCCGGCGTGATCTGGGTCTTGCCCCGGCTGTTGACCCGATCAACCAGGAATTTGCGGGTCTCGTCCATGCCCTTCGTGGGAGAGTAGGCGAAGGACCTGTCGTCCCGGATCAGTTCGATGATGACTTCTTTCATCCAGTCGGGGATGTGCTCCCCCTTCTGAACGGGATCTCCGATGTTTTCCCAGCAGATCTCGACCCCGTACCCCTCCAGCTTCTTCGCGATGTTGACGATGTTGCGGATTTCGTAGGTAAGCCCGCTTCCGCCTTTGCAGATTTCAAACCTCATATGAATTGATCCCCTGTAATCATAGCGCTTATCAAGTGAGAGTGCTTAATATAATCAGAATAAATTATCCACACTTTTTTCTGGAAGAATGGGACAGCGGAACTGACCGTCATAAGGCAGGAATCCCTGCCGTGCAGCTCAAAAATGTTGCAGTCTCGGTCTTTGGCATGACCGTGGCTCGGGACTCGGAGAACACGGCCGGCGGGTGTTTTCAAGAACCCGATGGAAAGTCTCCCGATTGCTGTCTGTACCATGCCGGTCAGAGATACTGTGTGAGTCCTTCCTTCTCCAGAAGGTCCACCAATTCCTTGACCCGCTGGGAGTCGCCCCGCCGGCAGACGAGGAGCGCATCCTCCGTGTCCACGACGATCAGATCCTCCACCCCCGCCAGGGCGACCAGCCGGTCCCGGGCCACGACGAGCGTGTTCTGTGTCCCGGTAGTGGCGACGGATCCCTTGATGACGTTTCCCGACGGATCCTTTGGCGACACTTCCCAGAGGGCGTCCCAGCTTCCCACGTCGGACCATCCGAAATCCCCCCGGAGGACGAGGACATTGTCGGCCTTTTCCATGACGCCGTAGTCGATGGAAATGGAATCCATCGCCTGGTATTCCTTTGCAAGTGTATGCCCGTAACCGCTTGTTCCGAAAGTGCCGGCGATGGTTCTCAACCGGCCGGCGGAATTCTGAATCTGTGCCTCGATTGCCTGCAGGATTGCTCTTGTGGTCCAGACGAACATCCCGCTGTTCCAGACGTAACAATCCTTCTCCGCCAGGAAGGCCTTCGCCGTTTCGAGGTCCGGTTTCTCCCGGACGGACCGGACCCGCCAGACCTTCTCGCCACGAACGGGATCCTCCGCATCGCCCAGTTCGAGATAGCCGTATCCCGTCTCCGGGGCCGTGGGGGCGATGCCGATGGTCACGAGGTGCCGCCCCGGTGCCGCCGCTTCGGCGGCCGCCTGGAGAACTTCCAGAAACCTTGCTCCGTCGGTAATCAGGTGATCCGCCGGGAGGACCGCCATGACCTCATCCTTGTCGGGACAACCCCTGTTCTGCCAGCGGATATAGTGGGCCGCCAGGCCGATGCAGGGGGCGGTATTCCGCCCCATCGGCTCGACGAGAATGTTGTCTTCAGGGATGTCGGGGAGTTGGTTCCGTAATTCTTCTTCGTGGGACTGTCCGGTGACGACGAGGATGCGTTCCTGCGGTACGAGCGGAAGAAGGCGGTCGACGGTTTCCTGGATGATCGTCCGCTCGCTCAGAATGTCCAGGAGGTGCTTGGGCTTCCGGTCCCGGCTCCGGGGCCAGAAGCGGGTTCCCCGGCCGCCGGCCATGATGACGATATACATGAGAATTCTCCTTGCAGATAATGGGTCGGCGTTCGACTTGTCATATGAATACGGACGGTTATCACGACCCCGGGATGCATAGCAGAGACAGCCCCCGTTGACAAGATCAATCCGGCGGGAGGCGGTCCATGCGAAAATGCTGGAGCAGGGCGACGAAGGCCGGATCGCGGAGCGGGTCGCCCCGCCAGCCGAAGAGATGGCTTTCGCAGGAGCAGTCGGAGGACCCGAAGCGGGGGACGGAGAAGTCGGCGATTGCCCCCAGTGCCCGGGCGAGTTCGTGCTCGATGTTTTCAGCCGTTCGGATCGGAAGGGCGGTACAGGAGTCCGCCACGGCCCGGAGATGGTCGATGTGCCAGTGCAGGGTCTTCCGCAGACGCAGGTGCCGTGCAACTCGACGGGACAGGTTCTTCCGGGCGGAGCCGACGTAGCAGTAGGTCCCCGGCGGGAAGGCGATCCGCCCCAGGGAGCCGGCCTCGATGGAGCGCTTCGACGCCAGGCGGCAGAGGAGGAGATAGGCGCCCCGGTCCCGGGATTCCCGGCGGAGCAGGTCCCACGGAACGGGGAGGACACGGACCTCGGGGGCGAGGCGCAGGTCCTCCGTCCAGGACACGGCGACGGGGAGATAGAAAAGCCTGTCTTTCTGTTCCAGGAAGGTTTGGGCGAATGCGGGGTCCGTGTGGTAGTCCGGGAGGAATCTCCGCGCCCGGGGCCACTGGACGAGCCAGACGACGCCGCATCGCCGCCCCGGCCGGACCTGTTCGGCCAGGTTCAGGAGATGGCGGCGCCCCCGTTCGGTGACGGCATCGGGGAACATCGCCAGGTCGTTTCCGAAAAGCGTACAGGATTTCACTTCCAGGAGGATCTCCTCTTCTCCCCGCCGGAGGATGAAGTCCAGGCGGCTGTCCCCGACGGTCGCCTCCCGGCGTACGACGGACGCCCCTTCCAGGTCCGGGATCCGGCCGGCTTCGATCAGGAATTCCACGACACGGTTCGCCAGAGTCGTGTGGAGCAGGACCGTGGCCCCGTCGCGCAAAACGGCCACGGCCGTCCAGACCAGGGTGCGCCCAGGCTTGTCCGCGGGCGCCAGGAGGACGGTCCGGCCCGGCAGGAGAAGCTCCCAAAGGCGCCCCGGGTTGGGCAGATGGGCCGTCACCGTCCGGCCGTCCAGGTCGCACTCGACGGCGAAGCGGTGCAGCCGGCGGCGAAACGTCGACGGGCACAGGTTGGGGTACAGGGGATCGCGGAACAGGTTCAAGGGGCGCCTCGCGGTTTTCTTGCAATTTAGCCTGCCCGCCGGTACATTGCCAGGGCCAAATGCATCCGGTCCCGGCGTTGTGGCAACAGGTGAAGAGGCGGATGAACAAATTCCACCCTCTCCCCGGGCCCGGTGATTCCATCGGAGGTGAATTCCCACCGTGAGCGATGTCGTCCCCCAACTGATTCTCAAGGCCGGCCGGGACCGGTCCCTGCGCCAGGGGCATCCCTGGGTTTTCTCCGGGGCCGTTGCGTCGGTGCGCCCGCCCGCCAGGGCCGGAGACGTCGTCCTGGCCGTCTCCGGAGACGGCCGGCCCCTTGGCCTGGGGTTCTACCAGCCGCAGACGGACATCATCTTCCGCCTGCTCACGGGCCGCACCGACGAACCCGTGGACGGCGCCTTCTGGCGGAGAAAAATCCGGCGGGCCATGGACCTGAGACGCCTCGTCGTGCCGCCGGAGACGACGGCGTACCGGCTGATTCACGCGGAGGGGGACGGAATGCCGGGGCTGATCGTGGACCGGTACGACCGGGTCCTGGTGGTCTCCTTCGCCACCGCCGGCATGGACCGGCGGCGGGAAGAGATCGTCTCGGCGCTCGTGGAGGAGACAAAGCCGGACTGCGTGCTGGAACGCTCCGAGGGCAAGGCCCGCCGCCTGGAGGGGCTCCCGGACCGGCATGGATCCCTTTTCGGAGACGTCCCGCCGGGGCCGGTCGAGATTCGCGAGCGGGGCCATCGCTACCGGGTGGATGTCCTGAAGGGACAGAAGACGGGATTCTTCCTGGATCAGCGGGAGAACCGGGCCCTTCTCGGAAGCCTCTCCGTCGGGGCGGCGGTCTTCAACGGATTCGCCTTCACCGGAGGATTCTCCGTCGCCTGCGGCCGGGGCGGGGCGAAACGGGTCGTCTCTGTGGACGTCTCCGAAGATGCCTGCGCCCTCGCCCGGGAAAACCTGGCCGCCAACGGCCTTTCGCCGGAGGACCATCCCGTCGTACGGGCCGATGTCTTCCGGTATCTCCGGGAGACGGAGGAGACCTTCGACCTCGTCATCCTCGACCCGCCGGCCTTCGCCAAAACAAGACGGGATGTCACCCGGGCAGCCCGGGGATACAAGGACGCAAATCTGCAGGCCCTGCTCCGGCTGCGGGAGGGGGGCATACTGGCGACGTTTTCCTGTTCCAATGCCGTGGACGAGGTGCTTTTCGAGCGGATCGTGCAGGGGGCGCTGCAGGACGCCGGCCGGTCCGCCTCCATCCTCTACCGGCTCGGGGCGGGACCGGATCATCCCTCGTCACTGGGGCACCCGGAGGGACGCTACCTCAAGGGGCTGGTTCTCTCCGTCCGGGGCTCCGCTCCTGGTGGACCCGCCGGGCCTGCAGGAGGAAGGCCTCCAGCCGGGCGGCAATGAGCTGGGGGAAGGGGGTGCCGTCGCTCTCGATGGCCAGGAACGGGAGCGGATGCATCCGGCGGGACAGGATGGCCTCGGCGATGCGGTTCGGCATGCAGCCGAAGGGGCCGATGGCGATGGCCCCGCAGGCCCGCGAGGGAACTTCGTGCAGGCAGCCGCCGATGGTGAGAACCGCCTCACCCGTCAGTCGGGGATCCAGGTAGGGCCGGGCGCACTCGATGGCGGTCCCGACGTCTTCCTCGTGGGAAGCGTAAAGTCCTGAACGCGCCATGACTTCCTTGAGCGACCGTTCCCCCCTCTTCATGACGGCCCCACGGATGGCGCGGGCAAGGCGGCCGCGCAGGTCCGGACGCTCCTTGCCGATGCCCTGCCGCAGGCACCAGTCCGTGTAGTACACCCACTCCATGCCGCTGGCCACCTTCGCGGCGTATCCCTCTTCCGCCAGCCGCTCCACCAGAAACTGCCGTGACAGGTCGTCGTGGCGGACGAAGATCTCTCCCGTCAGGAAGATCACGGGGATGTCCGGGACAGGCCGCTTCAGGGAGATCCGGCCCAGTCGTTCTGCCGCTCCTGCCAGCGCCTCACGGACGTCCGTCTCGTCTTTCATCCGCTCCAGGGCGAGCAGGATCCGCTGCCATTCAGCCTCGAAGATGCCGAGCGCAAGCTCCCGGTCATAGGCATCCGACAGAAGGACCGAGTAGACGTCCTGGATGATGTCTGCGGTCACGGCGCCGAGCCAGAGGCGCTGGAAGGCGCCGCTCTCCCTGAGACCCGTGTAGCTGTCTTCCGAGGTCAGCGAGAGGATGGCTACGTTTTCCCAGCCCTGCCCGCGGATGAGGTCTTTCATGAAAGGGGCGTAGCGGCCGAACCGGCAGGGGCCGCCGGTGGTGGGCATGAAATAGACCAGGAGCTCTTCCGCCGAGGGACGTTCCCGGACGGTCTTGAGAAGCGTTCCCGTTGTCAGGAGGAGGGGGAGGCACTCCTTGCAGGTCGTTTCCCCCCGCCCGAGCTGGAGAATCTCCATGTCGGCCGGGGGCATGGCCTCGGCACGGATGCCCAGGCCCCGGAAGACCGAGGCCCCCGCCTCAGAGAGAAAGCGGCCCATGGACGGGAAGACGACGCGGACCGATTCATCCATGAGGCTTCGGGGGCATCCTCTGGAATCGACGAACGACCTGCGTGCTTCGTCCCAGCGGGCCGGCTGCGTTGCGGTGGCAGGGCACCGGGGCGGGTCCTCCTTGGCGCTCCGAAAGTTGGTGATGATGTCGAGAAACGCCTCGATGCGTGTCTCAAGGCCCGCGTCGGCCGTATGGCTGTCCAGCTCCAGAACGAGGAAGGGCTTGCGACCCATGATGCGGCGTGCGTCCCCGAGGAGAAAAGAGTCAGGACCACAGGAAAAGTTCATGATGTAACAGCCGAAGAGCTGGGGATGCTCCCGGATCTTCCGTGCCGCCTGCAGGATCGTCTGGCCGGCGGCCCAGTACATGCCGGGATCCGGCGGGAATTCGCCCGGAGGCAGCATCCCGCAGGGAATGACGGGAATGCCTCGGGTGGCGAACTTCTGAGGGATGCTGAGGTGGGCCTCGGGAACACAGGTGTTGTATGCGCGGCCCAGGAGAACCACGGCGAACCGGTCCGGCCGCCCTTCCAGTTCTTCCAGAAATTTCCGTCCCTCCGCGAGGAGTTCCTCCGTCGTTCTCCGCTGCTCCTCCTGGGCCTCCCGGAAGGCAAAACGGCTTTTCCGGGCCGTGGCTCCGAGATCCCTGCCGATCTGAACGAAGGCCTCTTCCGCCCCTCCCCATCCGCCTGTGAAATCCAGGAGTGGCGAAAGGATCCGCTTTTCCGACTGCAGGCGGCGGAAGACGGGGTGCTCCCCGAAGGCCGTCGCCAGGACATAGGGCTCCGCCTGCGTGACGGGACAGGTGGTACTCCGGGGCGCCCCCGGCTGTGCCGGCAGGTCCCGCACGTGGGGCAGGAACAGGAAGTCGGGCTCCCGGTTGAGGAGGTCGAGGAAGAAGCCGTGGGCCAGCTCCGCGGGGTAGCAGAAGGCTGCTCCCCGGGCCTCCATCCCGTCCGGCTCGGGTTTCTCCGGCAGGATCGGATCGAAGCCGAGGCGGCGGAAAAAGGTTCGGAAGAGGGGTGCGCAGGCGTGGACGTGGAAAGACCGGTTGAGACCGACGGTGTGCGTCCCCGCCGTCTTCTCCGCCGCAAGGGCGGACGCAGGATGGATCCGGCTTTCATAGACCGCGGCCAGATTCGGCGTGTCCTCGGTGTCGCGGTGGATCCGCAGGTTGTACCAGCGGTTGCAGGCTCCGCCGAACGGAAACACCTTGCCGCCGATTCGGACCCGGGAGATCTCGCATTTCCGGTCGCATTTTTCCCGGGCGCCCCCCTTGCAGACGAAGGAGGCTTCGTGGGAGAAGTCGCGGTCCCGCAGGTCTTCCAGGATGTACTCCTCCGGCTCCAGGAGTCCTCGGCGCTGACGGTCCACCACCTCCAGGGCGACGCCGAAGGCCCCCATGAGGCCCGGCTCCGGGGGGACCACGATGTCTCTGCCCGCGAGTGCCGCCATGGCCATCGGTACGGCCCGGTTGTAGCAGACGCCGCCCTGCATGAAGACGCGCCTG
The DNA here is from genome assembly GCA_013177825.1 of Syntrophaceae bacterium. Classification (NCBI taxonomy): domain Bacteria; kingdom Pseudomonadati; phylum Thermodesulfobacteriota; class Syntrophia; order Syntrophales; family Syntrophaceae; species Syntrophaceae bacterium. The sequence goes on along the minus strand of JABLXX010000006.1, from coordinate 36,831 downwards.
CCGACGGGCCGGTTTCCCTTGACCCGCACGTTGTAGTTCATGGCGATCGAGTAGACGAGCCCGGCCAGGATGTCCTTTTGGCCGATGCCTTCATGGAGGGCGTTCTTGATGTCGCTCGAGATGAAAGCGGCGCACTGGTCATTGAAATTGGGAGGGCGGCTCCCCTCCAGGGCCAGGGGGCCGATGTCCTCCATGGCGACGCCCAGCGTTTCCAGGGCCGCCTCCTCCAGGAACGATCCCGTTCCGGCGCTGCAAGCGTCGTTCATGGCGTAGTCCATGGGAACGCCGTTGACGAGATGCGTGTATTTGGCGTCCTGGCCGCCGATTTCGAAGAGAGTGTCCACGTCCGGGTCGAAGTAACGGGCGGCGGTGGCGTGGGCGATGATCTCGTTGACGATGCCGCTCGTTCCGGCATGGAGCGCAGCGATCTGGCGGCCCGAGCCCGTGACGCCGAGGCCCGTGATCCGGACGGGAGTCCCCTGCCCGTCCATCTGCCGGGCGAGTTCGGCGTAGCAGGCGCGGCAGGCCGCAACCGGGTCGCCACCGGTCCGGAGATACACCGAGGCCAGGATCCGGCTGTCGGCGATCTGCATGATCACGGCCTTGGTGGTGGTCGAGCCGACGTCGAGGCCGAGGATCGCCTCGCCACCCACCGGCGCGCTCTCCGTTCCATTATTCTGAAAAGACACCCTGGCTTCGGAGTCGGCCAGGGGAGGCAGGTAGTGGAAAGACCGGTGCTCCGGCCGGAACAGGGAGCCGGCTTCAGGCAGCGGGGTCGCGTCGTTTTCCAGGGCCCAGAGGGCGGCTCCCCAGGCCTCGAACCAGGCGGCCTGCGGGGGGACAACGACATTCCGGATCTCCCGGCGCAGGATTTCCAGGAGCACTTCGTTCCGGGAGACGCCGCCCACCAGGAGGATGTTTTCCCGGGCCGTCTGCCGGAGCAGCTCCAGGATCTTGCCCGCCATCATCTGGCAGAGCCCCGCGGTGATCCTGCCCTTGGGGATGCCCTTGTTGGCGGCGTGGGTGCAGTCGCTCTTGCAGAAGACGCTGCAGCGGCCGGAGACCCGGTAAGGATCGCCCGTCCGGGCCAGGGGCAGCGCCTCCGGAAGGCTGAGCCCGAGCCTCCGGATCTGCTGGAGGAAGAATTCCCCCGTCCCGGAGGCGCACTTGTTGCCCGTGTTGATGCCGCAGATCCGCCCGTTCCCGTCGATGCGATAGACCATGAAGGTCTCGCCGCCGGCGCTGACGACGGCATCGAAGGACCCGTTTCCCTGAACCGAGACGCGGACGGCCTGTTCGACCGCCTCCGGCTCCGAGATCGACGACAGGTTCAGGAGCCCCCGGAACTTGCGGCCCGTCACGGCCACCCGGCAGTCTTCGCCGGTCCGGTACCGGTCGAGAATCGCCCGAACGGCCTCCCGCGGATTTCCCGCGTGGGCGCTGTTTACCACAAGGCCTTCCCGGAAGCCGCCACCGTCAGATGGCAGGAGTTCCACAGCGGATAGAGTCGATGCGCCGATGCAGATACCGAGAGATTTCATTTCCCGTCCTTCATACTGCCGAGTGAAGGGAGCCTGCTAAAGGATCAACCGTCTGCCGATGAAATGATTTCGCAGCATATCTTTTTTCTGTCCGTTTATGAAGGGGCGATAGAAAAGACAATCGTCCAAAAGTACGAATGTTTTCTATAGGTAGGAACCCGCATAGGCCAAAAGCATCAGATGTTATGAATGGCGGAAGGCTGTGGTTTCAGAAATCATCTCGAAAAGCGGCATTCGGATTGACCAGGGGATCGACGGCGCATTTCGGACAGAAATAGGCAGGCACCACCGTGCCGCACCCTTCCGCGAGCAGCTCGAAGCAGGCACAGCCTTCACAGAGGGGAACGCGGCAGTCGATGCAGGAGACGAAAAAATCTGCCTGCCTGCATACGGAGCAGACAACGTCGGTCCCGGTCATTTTTTCCGCTTTCCTTCACCCCCGGACTTGCCGAAGGTCTTTTCGCAGGTCCTGGAGAAATCGTCCTTGCCTGCAGCCAGCATCATGGTCAGGGGCATTATCTTCCGGGCCAGCGCCAGCATCCCGTCGCTTATGTTCCGGATGTCCCACTGGGCGTGTCCGTCGGAGCGCATGCGGGCCAGGTGGTACAGCTCCCGGGCGTTCAGCTTCAGGCAAACCCTCCGCCGGTGGGCATTGGTCAGGATGTAGGGGGCGGCGGCGGGCGCCGCTTTCCGGATCCTGAAGTAGGTTTTCTCCGTCTGCCGCATGACTTCCAGAAACCGTTCCTCCATTCCCGCCTCGCGGATCGCCCGGGGAATCGTTACTCCCAGCGAAGGATCGTAATCCTGGGCGATCAGCGTGGCCATGCGGTGCCTCTTCAGTTGCGCAAAGCAGGAGGCGCTCACGACCAGATCGAAAACCAGCTCCGGAAACTCGAATTCCCGAAGGGCCGCGTCATGGGACTGCATGCGGTAAAGGGCTTTGCGGATCCATTCCTTCCGGCCGTCCGGCCCCATTCGGTCCGCTTCCTCGATGCAACGGACCAGGGGCCAGCGGGTCGAGGCAAACAGGAGGGCCGCCACCGTCTGTCCGTCCGCATCGGGCGTGGCGTGGACCAGGGAGACTTCCCGCGTTCTTGCGCGGGGTATACCTTTCCCGGTGTTTCCGTCGGCCAGAACGTCCCCCTCCCGCCGGAGCTCTTCCCGGGTCAGCCGGTCGTATTCCGTGGCTTCGGTATAGCGGATCAGGGAGGGGGCGACCGGTCGGACGGCTTCCAGGATGCGCCGGCTGCAGTCGGCCGCCTCCGCCAGGGGAGACGCGGCAAGGCGCCGGATCATGAGTTCCAGGTTCCGGGCGTTGGCGGTCAGGCCGAGCTGTGTCTCCGTGGCCAGGGCGATGACGTACCGGGCATCCTCTTTGGCCCACCCCTCCAGGAGGGACCGGTTTTTCCCTTCCGCGGCCAGGTCGGCATGGCGCTCGAAGATGAGGGGCCGGAGCGCTTCGTACAATTCAGCGTAGAGCTTCTGCTGGGCGCGGATCGTGTCCACGTAAGGCTCCAACAACCCTGCCCGGCTGATTTCCTCGGGGCGGACGAAGTCGTCCCGGAACAGGACATAGCGCTGTGACTTCTCCATGTAGGAGCAAAGCCGGAAGCGCTCCACCTCTTCCACCACGAGCCGGGAGATCCCCGTGATGTCCAGGTTGAAGACGGCGTGCTCGGCAACGGAGCTGTGGCCCATGTCGAAGACGATCGACCGGTTCGACCGGCGGGCCTTTTCCACTTCCAGGCGGGCCGAGGCCCGCAGTTCACCCACGGTTCTGGGGCTGCGGCTGATCCGGGCATAGGCCGCCGAAACGGTCTCCGGTGTCAGCTCCATCTTCTCCGGCAAGGCCTCCCGGAGGCTTTCCAGGAGCTCGGCGTCCACATTGTAGCCTGCTATGCGAATGTCCATGTCGATACCGTTACCGCCGGGATGGTGACCACGGGATAGCGTGTCTTTATCCCGGATTGTCTGTTAAAGTGCTTGATATGCTGGAAGATATCTGAGATTCTTTCCCGGCCGCCCGGCCGGAGGGTTACTGTAAAGGACCCCCGGCGCGTTTGCAAGAAGGAATTGAATCTCTGTAATGACGATATGGTCGGTTCGGGTTGTTGACCCGAGGGGTTTGGGGGCGGATTTCAAATCTGCCCCCTGGATCTGTAACGCTGCCTGGAGTTATGCGAACCGGAAAGGAGGAACAGGGATGGAATTCGAGACGATTCGTGCGGAAATCCGGCCGGACCGCGCGGGAGTGCTTACACTGAATCGCCCGGAATTGCGGAATGCCATATCCGTCAGGATGCGGAAGGAAATCTCCGCCTGCCTGGAGGCGTGGAAGGAAGACCCCGCCGTGGGCGTTCTGGTCATGACGGGCGCCGGCGCCGCCTTCAGCGCCGGGTTCGACCTGAAGGAATTCCGCGACCCGACCCTGACGGAGGAGATCTTCACAACCTCGTCCCGCTATCACCGGGATGTCTGGAAATTCCCGAAACCCGTCATCGGCGCCGTCAACGGCCCCGCCCTGGCGGGTGGATTCGACCTGGCGAAACTCTGCGATATAAGGATATGCGCGCGGTCGGCCGTTTTCGGCCACCCGGAGATCAAGTTCGGCTCCCCCGTTCTCTATACTCCCCTGCGCTGGATTGTCGGGGAGGGAATCGCCCGGGACCTCTGCCTGTCGGGGCGGACGATGGGGGCCGAGGAGGCCCTGAGGACGGGGCTTGTCAGCGAGGTCGCGGAAGACGGACAGGTCCTTGAACGGGCCCTGGCAATCGCCGCGACCCTGCTGGAGGCGCCTCTTTCGGCCCTGACGACCACCAAGAGCTTCATGATCGATGGCGGCACCCCCGGGATGGAGGCCTCCTTCCTCCTGGAACATGATGAGGGCTTCCGGCGGGTCCTCCCCGTGCTTGCGGCGGCGGCGAAGAAGAAGTAAGATGCCCTGCTTCCCGGGACGGTTCGACGGTTCCATGCCGGAGGTGTGAAACGCCGGTGCGTGTGTCGAAGTCCCGGCCGTCTTTCCCATATTCGGTTTCGGCGAAGATGAAACTCAAGTGGAAACTCCTGGTTCTCTTCGGTGTGGCGTCGCTGGCCATCACGGCCACGCTGGGAGTCCTCCTCTATCAGCATCTCCGCGAGGACCGGTTTCGTTCCATTCGTTTGAATACGCAGGAACAGCTTCGCCATATCGCATTCTCCGTCGGCGCCTTTTTCGACGAGGTGGAAAACGATGTGCGAACCCTGGCGCAGAACGGGATCGTCTGCACAAAGGATGAAGGGGACTTCACGAACTTTACGAAGGCCGACGAAAGGACCTTCCAATACCGCATCGGGCCGTCCGAACAGAAGATCATCGATATCTTCAATGCCTATCGCGTCACCCACCCCTATGTGAATTCCGTCTACATGGGGCGGGCAAACGGCAGCTTCGTCCGTTCCCACAAGCGGGAGCGACCGACCCGCTTCGATCCCCGCAGGCGCCCCTGGTACAGGCACGCCGAGCGGTCCCCCGACGGAGTCGTCATTACCGAGCCCTATCCTTCCATTACGACCAAGGACGTCAACATCGGTATCGTGAAGGCACTGGTCGACAGCGTCGATCATGTTTACGGGGTCGTAGGCGCGGACGTTACATTGGCGAATCTCACGGACTACATTCTCAACTTCAAGGTCGGGCCTGAATCCAGAATACTCCTTGTGGACCGGAAAGGGATTGTCCTGGCTTCCCAGAACAGGGACCTCCTGTTTTCAAAGATCGGAGACTACTCAAAAGAGCTTGGGCAGATTCTGCTGAGTGACAGCCGGGGAGAGGATGCGGTTGCGATCGAGGGAGTCAGGCTTTATGTGTTTTCACGGGAAATGGCGGGGATCGGCTGGAAGGTCGCCGTTCTGATTCCCGTCGATGCGATCGAGCGGGAAATCCGGGTTCCTATCCTCCTGACGACGGCGGGACTGATCCTCGGCCTCCTCTTTCTCAGCGCTCTCAGCCTCCTGGGATTGAATGCCTTCGTCATCCGCCCTCTCAATCACCTGAACGAAGAGACGACCCGGATTGCCAGGACGTCCGACCTGAACCGCCAGGTCCGCATTACCTCGAAGGACGAGATCGGGATGCTGGGAACGTCCTTCAACGAAATGATCACGGCCCTGAATGTCACGCAGAAAGCCCTGCAGGATACGGAGCGGAACCTTATCCGCCACCAGGAACACCTCGAGGAACTGGTGAAGGAGAGGACCGAGGAACTGGCCGGGGCGCGGGACAAGGCCCAGGACGCGGACCGGCTGAAATCCGCCTTTCTTGCCTCCATGTCCCACGAACTCCGAACTCCGCTGAATTCCATCATCGGTTTCACGGGCATCCTGCTGCAGGGGCTCGCCGGTCCCGTCAATGAAGAGCAGGCGAAGCAGTTGAGCATGGTTCGCAACAGTTCCAATCACCTCCTGCAACTGATCAACGAGGTGCTCGACATTTCAAAGATCGAGGCGGGGGAACTGAAGCTGTCGCCCGAGTGGTTCGACCTGGGCGAAGCCGTCGACTCGGTCGCCAAGCTGGTGCGGCCCCTGGCCGACAAAAAAGGCCTGCCGATCCGGGTGGATCCCGTTCCCGCCGATGCGAACCGGCTTTTTCACGATCGGCGGAGAGTGGAGCAGGTTCTGATCAACCTGGTCAACAACGCGGTCAAGTTTACGGAAAACGGCGAAATCCATGTCCGGTGCGAGCGACGTTCCGACGAAGTCGTTGTCAGCGTGCGGGACACGGGTATCGGCATCAAACCGGAGGACATGGGGAGCCTTTTTGAAACGTTCCGCCAGATCGAGACGGGGCTGACCCGGCGATACGAGGGAACGGGCCTGGGACTTTCCATCAGCCGGCGGCTGGTCGAGCTGATGGGCGGGCGGATCCGGGCGGAAAGCGAAGGTCCCGGCAGGGGAAGTGTTTTTACGTTCACGCTGCCGTGGAAAAAGGAGGAAAACGATGAAACCAAGGATTCTTATCATTGAGGACAATGAGCAGAACCTGTATTTGTTAACATTCATTCTGAACCGGAACGGGCAGGAGGTTCTGCAGGCCCGGGACGGGCGGCAGGGAATCGAACTGGCGCTCCAGGAGAATCCCGACCTGATTCTCCTCGATATCCAGCTTCCGGAGATGGACGGTTACGCCGTGGCGCGGGAATTCAAAACCAATCCGGTCCTCAAGGGAATCCCCATCGTGGCCGTCACGTCCTACGCCATGGTAGGCGACCGGGAGAAGGCGATCGCCGCCGGTTGTTCGGGATACATTGAAAAACCGATCAATCCCGACACGTTCATGGACCAGATCGCCGGTTTTCTGCCCGGGATGCCGCAGGGAAAGAGAGTGGATTCATGAACCGGTGCCTGATTGTGGACGACCAGGAGCAGAATCTCTATATGCTCGAAGTGCTTCTGAAAGGGAACGGATGCGAGGTGGAGAGCGCGGTGAACGGCCTGGAGGCCCTGGAGAAGGCTAGGCGCAGTCCTCCCGACATCATCGTCTCGGACATCCTGATGCCCGTCATGGACGGTTTTACCCTGTGCCGGGAATGGAGACGGGATGAGCGGCTGAAGAAGATCCCCTTCATTTTCTATACCGCCACCTATACGGACCCGAAGGACGAAGCCTTTGCGCTGAACCTCGGGGCGGATCGCTTCCTGGTGAAACCATTGGATCCGGAAACGCTGGTTCGGGAGATCGCATCCTTTCTTCTGAAACGGGAAAGCGATTCCAAAGCCCCTGCGGACGAGAAGGACATGAAACTCCCGGAATCGGATTACCTGAAGGAATACAATGAGGTGCTGATCCGGAAGCTGGAAGCGAAGATGCTTCATCTCGAACAGGCGAATCGCTCGCTGGAGGGGGAAATCCGGGAGCGCAGGCTGGTAGAGGGGAACCTGAGGGTCAGCGAAGCCCGGTACCGGGACATGTTCACCAATGCGGTGGAAGGGATCTACCGGAGTACGCGGGAGGGTCGATTCCTCGTCGTCAATCCGTCGTTTGCCCGGATGTACGGCTACGAAACGCCGCAGGAAATGATTGACGGCATTTTCTCCGTCGACCGGCAGGTCTACTGTCTGGCGGAAGACCGGGATCGGATCAACGCCGAACTGGAGGAGAAGGGGTCGATCCGGGACATGGAGGTCCGGCACCGGCGAAAAGACGGAAGCCCGTTCTGGGTATCGCTGACATCCCGAGTCATCCGGGATGGGGAGGGAGAGATCCTGTTCTACGAAGGACGGGTCGTCGACATCACGGATCGGAAGCAAGCGGAGGAAAAGATCCGCGAGGGGATGGACAGGCTTCAGCAGGCGCTGCGGGGAGTGATTCAGGTTCTGGTGAGGGTTGTGGAACAGAGGGATCCTTATACGGCGGGGCACCAGATGAGGGTGGCCGATCTCGCGGGTGCGATTGCCGGTGAATTGAGCCTGGACGAAGAAGAGACGGAAGGAATCCGCATGGCCGGGATGGTTCACGATGTCGGGAAAATGTCGATTCCGGCCGAGATTCTCAGTAAATCCGCGGGATTGAACAACATGGAAATGATGCTGATTCGCGAACACCCGGAAACCGCTGTTCGGATTTTGCGGGAGATCCAGTTTCCCTGGGAAATCGCCCGGACCGTCCTGGAGCACCACGAGCGAATGGACGGATCCGGTTATCCGCAGGGCCTGAAAGAAGGGCAGATCCTGCTTTCATCGAGAATCCTGGCCGTCGCGGATACCGTGGAATCGATGGCGTCTCACCGGCCCTACCGCCCGGCTCTCGGCGTCGACGCGGCCCTCGCGGAGATTGGAGAATACAGGGGAATACGGTTCGATGCGGATGTGGTCGACGCCTGTATCCGGCTGTTTCGGGAAAAGGGCTATCAGTTGAAGGAGCCGTCTTGAACGTTTGCGGTTTGTTGCGGCTGTCAACGGCAGCGTGAAAGGTCGGGGGCTGGAAAGACCCCCGGCCTTTTTTGTATCCTCTTCTATGTTTTCGTGTTGCGGCAGGGTTCTTCCCTTAGCGCGACCGCTCCCGGTCCTGCCTCTCCTTGGTGATGCTTTTGGCGAGCGAGTCCAGTTTCCCCTGGATGGAACGGATTTCCTCGTCCTTCAGGTTTCCGTCCTGCTGTGCCCGCTCATAGTGACCGCGGATCCCGTCCAGGCGCTTCTGGAGGTTTTGCGTCTCCACCGGGGTCAGGGATCCCCTTCGGGAACCCTCGTCGATCTTCTTCTGCAGGTCGCTGATCCGGTGGTCGATCCGGCCTGCCGAGCGGGTGTCCTCCCGGTCGTGCCTCTCCTTGGAGACTTCCTTGCTCAGGGTGTCGAGGCGCTGGTTGAAGTGCTTCGCCTCGCGGTCGGAGAGCCCATTCCGGACGGAGCTGTCGAAGCCCCGGCGGATGCTGTTCAACTGGTTCTGGACGCGCTTGGCCTCCTGGCCGGTCAGCGTTCCCGTCCGGGTGCCTTCATCGATCCGATGCTGCAGGCTATCCATGCGTCCCCGGATCTGGTCGGCAGGGCCCGCCCAGGCCGATGCTGCAACGAGAAGCAGACAGATGGTGACGGTGGCAACGATCTTCTTCATGAGCAATCCTCCCTTTTGTGAATGGCCGATCCATTGTCAGGGGCCGCCGAGAAACGGGTTCTCCGGATACCGGCCGATACCTGAACCGATGGTGAGACTATCCGAAAGGAAAAGGACGTGTCAACGTCCGGATTGCTTATTGCGTGCATATGATCTGCGAGAGGAAGTGTATCTGCTGACGGGAGGCATGAAAAGGAGGCTGGACTGGGGGGCCGGAGAAAGGGGGCCGGAGGGCGACCGCCCTTTCTCCGGGAACCGCCGTGCCCGGGGGCAGGCGGGATAAGGGGCTCAGCTCAGCCGCTGAAGTTCGTTTTTCACCCACAAGGGGGCTTTCTCCGCCGCATCCTCGTAGGGAATCCGGCCGTCAACGAACATGGCCTTGAAGTCGTCCCACATGTAGATGCCGAGGAAGAGATGGACGAACAGGAAAAGGATCAGGACCCAACTCGCGTACAGATGGATCGAGCCGATCATGGACGCCGTGCCGTGGGGCACGGCGTGGGGCAGAGCCCAGAGCACCCATCCCGACAGGATGAGGAGCGTTCCGCCAACGAGGACGCAGATGCCGAACAGTTTCTGGCCGGCGTTGTATTTTCCCATGGGGGGAACGTCCACCTTCTTGTGCAGAAGGATCTTCTGGGGATATCCCCCGAGGATGGCGAACCATTTGATATCGTTTCCGGAGAACGTGAACGTCCGTTTCGTGAACAGAACGACCCGGTCGAAGGCCAGGAAAAAGAAGGCCAGGGCGTCCAGGGTCATTACGACCCCGGCCACGACATGGACCTGCATGGCCGTATTCATGGCCGGCTCGGCCAGGAGTTTGAAGTAGAGCATGATCCCCGTCACCGCCAGCGTCAGAAAGCTTGCGGCGAGAATATAATGAAAAACACGGACCCTGAGCGGATGTTTCAGGATGAAGGATGATTCAGTCATACCCATGCTCCTTTCATGAAAGTGCCTTCATTCGATTGATGTACTTCGTGTGCAGAAGTTCCTCGGACACCGGGCTCAGGGGCTTTCCGGCGAAATCCCTGTACAGCCTCATGACGGCCTGGTTCTCATGACTCAGACGGATCTTCGCCGTGGCGTCGTCCCGGTAGAGCCCCTTGGTCCTGGCCTGGATGTGATGATTGCGGTTGATCAGGGCGGAGCGGACCCAGACGGCCGGCAGGGCCAGGAGGGCGATGATCACGCCGCCGATGGCGATGAATTCCCTTCTGGACAACGAGAAGGGGCTTTCCATGAATTCATGGGACGGATCGTTCTTGCTCATGTTCTTCTCCTTTCCTCAGGACCAGGCAAACGAAGGCAGGACGCGGCCGATCCATGATGAGCCTGTGTCGCAGATGGGCTGCCCGCCTCCGTTGATGCATCCTCCGGGGCAGTTCATGACCTCGATGAAATGATAGGGGGACCGGCCGGCCATGACCTCCTCCACGATGGGACGGATGTTCGCCCGGATGTCGTGTACGACGGCCACCTTCACCGTCACGTCCTTGCCGTATTTCTGGTCCCGCAGGGTGACGTCGGCGCTCTTGACTCCCTTCAGGCCGCGCACAGCCTCGAATTCGAGCCTGGCGAGGGGGGTTCCCGTCAGAACGACGTAAGCCGTTCGGAGGGCTGCTTCCATGACGCCTCCCGTGTTGCCGAAGATAGTCCCGGCACCGGTGTATTCCGCGAAGAGCGTGCCTCCCTCGGCGTCGTTTTCGGCGGCCAGGTTGATCTTCATTTTCTTCAGAAGCCGCGCCAGGTCCCGTGTGGTCAGGACCGCGTCGATGTCCGGATAGGGTGCGGACGAAGCTGCGCCGCCCTTCTCTTTCATGAAATGCCAGGCCGACTGGAACTCCGGGCGCGAGGCCTCGAACTTTTTGGCGGTGCAGGGCATGATGCCCACGGTATAGACGGACTCCGGGGCTGCCTTGAAGACCTGTGCCGCCCCGTAGGTCTTCGCCACGGCGCCGGCCATCTGTTGGGGGGACTTCGCCGAAGACAGATTCGGAATCAGGGCGGGGTAGTTCGTTTCCACGAACCGGACCCAGGCGGGACAGCAGGAGGTGAATTGCGGCAGCGGACCGATTTCCCCTCCGTGTTCCGCCTTTTCCCCGAAGAGGGCGTGACGCGCCCTCTGGATGAATTCCGTCCCTTCCTCCATGATCGTCAGGTCCGCGGCGAAATTGTTGTCCAGGATCACGAACCCGGCCTTCTTCATGGCGCTGTACATCTTGCCCGTTACGAGGCTGCCGACGGGCATGCCGAAGGGCTCGCCGATGGCCACGCGAACCGCCGGGGCGATGATTCCCACGACGGTCGTGCGCTTGTCCGCCAGTTTCGCCGCCACCTGTTCCACCGGATCCACCGTTTCATACGGTGCCCCGAACGGGCAGTTGACCAGGCACTGGCCGCAGCTGATGCAGAGGTCCGCATCGACCCGGTGTGTTGCGCCGAACATGCCGGTGATGGCTCCCGTGGGACAGAAGCGCTTGCAGGCGTCGCATCCCTTGCATTCCCGGGTATTGATGGCGATGATTCCGGGAATCTCCCCTTTCCGATAGGTTTTTGTCTCTTTATTCAATGTCCTGAACCTCCCTGTGGTCGTCTCGGACGGATTGGACGGGTTCGAACCCGGCAGGCCCGTTGCCTGTACCGTTCCCTGCGCCCTTCAAATGGAATGAAACGAGGCGTCCGCAAGGCCTGCCGGTCCTTCGAACATCCGGTTCATCCAGGCAGTCATGAAAAAGCGATAGATATCACGCGTGCCACGTTTATTCATTTCGTGCCTTATGTCATGTCTTGCATAATGTCAAGCGCCATTTGTATTCAGGGTATTTCCCTTCGCTTCTGTTCAGCGCATCCCGATTTAGCGGGACCTACAGGATCGTGGCATACGGATACGCAGGGAATGCCTTCTCGGGAAGAAGGGGATGAAAGAGGTTTTGACCGTTCAGGAAGCCGGTGAAGGACAGGCTTTGGGAGAAGGGCTTCCTTGTGGAACAAAAGGTCCGCATGGTAAAAACAGAAACGAATTCTGGAAAGCGCGCGGGAGGAGAAAGCGGACATGAAGATCCATCGGGATGAGTTGAGTTTTACCACATCGGCTGAGACCGACGTAATCGATATCAGCCGGGAGACGACCGGTATCCTCAGGGATTCCGGCATTCGGGAAGGCCTGGTTGTCCTGTTTGTCCCGGGATCCACTGCCGCCCTGACCACGATCGAATATGAACGCGGAGTGGTCCGGGACCTGGCGGAGGCCGTCGAGCGGATCGCTCCACGGGGCATCCCCTACCGCCACGATGCGCGCTGGGGGGACGGGAACGGCTATTCCCACGTCCGGGCGGCCCTGCTGGGACCGTCCCTCACCATTCCGGTTGCCGCGGGTCAGCTCATCCTCGGGACGTGGCAGCAGATCGTTCTGTTGGATTTCGACAACCGTCCTCGACAGCGCAGGGTGGTCTTCCAGGTGTCCGGGGTGTGAGAAACGGGGCCGGGAGCAGGATCTCCTGATGGATTGCAGGTTTCCGATGACCCGGCTGGAAGAGGTGCAACAACAGGGCAGGAGGGCAAGTCCCTGACGCCCGACCCGAAAGGAGAGAAACCATGCCTTTTTTCGAGATTGCGGAACTGGCGGTAAAACCGATGCTGCCGGGATTCACGGCCCGGATGATCCATGCCGGGGCCATGACGATTTCCTACTGGGAGGTCAAGGCCGGCTCGTCCCTTCCGGATCATTCCCATCCGCACGAGCAGATCACGACGATCCTGGAGGGTACCTTCAAGATGACTGTCGGCGGCGAGACGAAGATCCTGCAGGCGGGCCACGTGGCCGTCATCCCGCCGCACGTTCCCCATTCCGCCACCTCGCAGACGGACTGCCGGGTTATCGACGTCTTTTCCCCCGTTCGGGAAGACTATAAATAGGCGTCGAAAAAGCGAGCGGCCCGCCGGGTGAGCCGGCGGGCCGCTTTTTACGTGAGATTGATGTTTATCGTTCTTGCTTACAGGGGCGTTGTTCAGCGCTTGCCGTTGGTTGAGAACCGTAAGGGCCGCGAGGGACGGTGGCGGCTGGAGGCATCGGAGCGCGACTCGCCACCACCTTGCTGCTGCGAGCCCATGAAGCCGGTTGCCGGCAGGGTCCGGCGTGTTGGTTCCTTGCGGCTCCCGGCGTTGGGACGGGGGGACGCAGAGTGCGAACTTCGCCGTCTCTCGTCGGTCTGCCGGGCAGGACCCTCCTCGACGCTTCTGCTGTAATCGAAGTCGGGCAGCCGACGTCTCTCGATCCGGGCGCCGAGGACCCGCTCGATCTCACGCACCATCTCCTCATCTCCCCTGGAGACGAAGGTGAAGGCCTCGCCCGTGTGGTTGGCACGGCCGGTGCGGCCGATCCGGTGCGTGTAGGCGTCGACGGTGTCGGGCATGTCGAAGTTGATGACGTGGGAAATGTCCGACACGTCGATGCCGCGGGCGGCGATGTCCGTCGCGACGAGGATGTCGAACGTCCCGTTCCGAAAGCCGTTGATGGCGCTCTGGCGCTTGTTCTGCGTCATGTTCCCCTGCAGGGCCGAGACGCGGAACGAGCTTTTCTCCAGGTGCGCTGCCAGGCTGCGGGCCCGGTGCTTCGTCCGGGTAAAGACCAGGACGCGGCCCGTCGCCGTTTCCTTGAGTACGGTTGTGAGCAGCTTCGTCTTGAGGCCGTCCGCCGCCGGGTAAAGGGCATGGGAGACCGTCTCGACGGGTGCGGTGGCGCCGATCTGGATCGTGGCGGGGTTGCTCAGGATGCTGTCCGCCAGGGAGCGGATGTCCTTCGGCATGGTGGCGGAGAAAAACAGGGTCTGGCGCTTGGCCGGCAGTTTCTGAATGATCCGGCGGATGTCCGGCAGGAAGCCCATGTCGCACATGCGATCCGCCTCGTCCAGGACAAGCGTTTCGACCCGGGACAGATCGATGCTTCCGTCTCCCAGGTGGTCCAGCAGGCGACCGGGGCAGGCGACGACAATCGCCACGCCTCGCTTGATGGCCGCGACCTGTCCTCCCTTGCTCACGCCTCCGTAAACGGCGACGCTGCGAATAGGGGTGTAACGGCCCAGGTCCGCAATCGTCTGGTGGATCTGTTCCGCCAGTTCACGAGTGGGAGCGAGGATCAGGGCGCGGATGCGCTTCGCGGGACCCCTGGCCAGGCGCTGCAGAATGGGCAGCACAAAGGCCGCCGATTTTCCCGTGCCGGTCTGGGCAAGGCCCATCAAGTCGCGTCCTTCAAGGACGACCGGGATGGCTTTTTCCTGAATGGGGGTGGGGGTGGTGTAGCCGGCCTTCCGAATGCCGGCAAAGATGTGGGGCTCGAGTTGAAACTCTTCAAAATGCACTGATTGTTCTCCTTGACTCCGTTGAGCCAAGGGCACTCTCAGCTCGATGAAGCTCTGCAAATTCCTTTGCGTGGTTGATTTTACGAACCGTATGGTTCGCATTGATTGCTGCAGCTTTTATCCCCGATCCAGCGCCAATGCAAGGATTATTATCGGTCCGGTCTCCGGAGGGGGGCGGCGTGCGGCCTGGAAAGCACGGCTGCGGCTCCGAAAGCGTGGTGCCGGTTTTCTTCCTCCGGTCTCGCCCGTTGTTCAGCCCGGCAGACGGTCGAGGATTCCGAACATCGCCTCGTTGATCCCGCGGAATCGATCCGCGTTCGGCGACAGAATCTCCCCTTCATTCTGGATATAGGGGGCCGGAACGATTTCATCACGGCAGTTCTCCGTCAGGAGATGAACGCTCTCCGGCGTCGATTCCAGGTGAAACTGGAGCCCGAGGACGCGGCCGTCATAGAGGAAGGCTTGGTTCTCGCAGGCCTCGCTGCGAGCCAGATGAAGGGCTCCCGCGGGGATATCGAAGGTGTCGCCGTGCCAGTGAAAGGCGTCGAGCCGCTCCGGTAGAAATTCGTAGACGGCGGACTGCCGGGCCGGCTCCGTCCACTCGACGGGAAACCAGCCGATTTCCTTGTGCGGATTGCGCTGAACCTTTGCGCCGAGGACGCCGGCGATCAGCTGTGCGCCTAGGCAGATGCCGATGACGGTCTTCCCGGCGGCGACGGCCTCGCCGATGAAGCACTTCTCCCGGGCCAGCCAGGAGTAACGATCCTCTTCGTAGATGTTCATGGGGCCGCCCATGATCACCAGCCGGTCGAAGTTTTTCATCCGGGGGAGGCTGCCGTCCTCGAAAAAACGAGTCGCCGTGAGCAGATGACCGCGGGATTCTGCCCACCGTCGGATTGCGGCGGGTCCTTCAAAGGGCACATGCTGGAGGTAGTGGATTTTCATGGAAGGCGTCTGTGTCTGTTATTGACGGGATCCCGAAATCCGAAGATCCATCGGGGCGTTATGAACAGCGGCTTCCTGTGCTTTCATGACTTTCCGCCCTTCAGCATCCGTGCGGTTTCAACGGCCTTTTTCATGATCTGGGATGTAGCCGACAGGGCCCACGCATCGTCCATGACGGCCCGCTTCCGGTCGGAGAAGGTGCCGTCATCGTTCAACTTGCCTGCCACGGCCCCGATCCCGCAGGCAACCCCTGCATGGTGGACCGCCGGCGTCCACATTTCGTGGAGAAGAAAGGCATTGTGGAGGCTCTGTAGGGTGAACTCGACGCCGAAGTTCCGGAGCCAGCCCACCGCGATGGCTACACCGACCTTGTCCCGGAGGGCCGTATGGCCCTGGCGGCCGAAGGTAAAACACCGCGTCCGGTCGACGAGACAGGCCATCCGGCCGGAGAGGCGGGTGAAATAGACCGGTGTGGCCAGGACGAGAACATCGCAGTCCCTGATCTTCTGCAGGATTTCCGCAGCATCGTCCTCGATGCTGCAGAGCTTCTCCGGAGTTTGTTTGCGCATGCACCAGTTGCAATGATTGCAGTCGCCGATGGCGAGACCCGCCAGGGCGATCATTTCCGTTGCCACTCCCGGATCCGCCGCTGCGGCCTGGAGGGCGTATTCCGTCAGCGAGGCGGTGTTTCCGTTCTTGACGGGACTGGAGTGAATGCCGAGAACCCTGATTGTTTCCATGATCGAGTGCTTCCTCCTTTGCCGTTCGCGGTTGTTCCCGCGTTACCCTGCTTTGCGATCCAGGCGATCCGGATGTTCATCGCCGGTCCTGGAAAGGCGGGCGAAGCCGGCTGTCGCCTTCCATGATGATTGATCATGGTGGTGAGTGGTCCCTTTCCGTCAGTCGGTATGGATGATTCCTTCGAGGTATGTCACGGCCCGGCCGGCGATCCGGACGCGGTCGCCCAGATCGGCGCAGAAGAGTTCTCCGCCCCGGGGAGAAACCTGGATGGAATGCAGATCCTTTTTCCCCAGCCGCTCCGACCAGTAGGGAATCAGGGTGCAATGGGAGGATCCCGTGACCGGATCTTCCGGGACGCCCACCCGGGGGGCGAAGAAGCGGGAGACGAAATCGGACTCCCTTCCCGGCGCCGTCGCGATGATTCCCGTACAGTCGAGCTTGACCAGTTCTTCCATCCGGGGCCGGAGTCCCCGGACCGTTTCCTCGCTGTCCATGATCGCCATGTAATCCCGAGAACGGAATACCGCCAGGGGTGCAGCGCCAAGGCCGGTTGCCAGAGCCTCCGGAAGGGAGCAGGGATCCGCCGGCCGGGCGGGGAAGTCCATGGCCAGGAGGTCTCCCTGTTTTTCCACCGTGAGGATTCCGCTTCTGGTCTGGAACTCCGCGCGGCTCAGGGTGGGTTCGAGATAGCGGAAGATGACGTAGGCCGATGCAAGCGTCGCGTGGCCGCACAGGTCGATTTCCGAGGCAGGGGTGAACCAGCGCAGGCGGTACGTGCCGTCCCATCCGCTGAAAAAAGCCGTTTCGGAGAGGTTGTTCTCCATGGCAATGGACTGAAGGAGCGCATCTGCGGGCCATTCCTTCAGAGGGCATACGGCTGCCGGATTTCCGGCGAAAAGCCGGCCGGTGAACGCGTCTAGCTGGTATAGGGGTAGTTGCACGGCATTTCTCCTTTAAATCGGCCTCTGAAAATGACTGGATGCTGCGTTGCGCCTCAGCCGTCGTCGCTGCGGCGTACGCGAATGTACGTTATAATGTCTTTGACCGGCCGTCAAGCCGCCCCGGCCCTGGTTCCGCATTTTCTCGGGAATCACTCGAAGGAGATTCCGTCCTGTTGGAAATGTCGATCCAACCTGCCGAAAAGCGATGAAAGGTAGGACAAACACCGATGTTGCTT
This sequence comes from Syntrophaceae bacterium, assembly GCA_013177825.1. NCBI lineage: Bacteria > Pseudomonadati > Thermodesulfobacteriota > Syntrophia > Syntrophales > Syntrophaceae > Syntrophaceae bacterium. The sequence goes on along the minus strand of JABLXX010000006.1, from coordinate 19,479 downwards.
TCGGACGCTCACCGAACGGAAAAAAGGCCTGAACCCGATTGGATCGTTTGCCTTCGTCACGTAGGGTGCCTCTCGGATCGAGACAGCGGAAGTCTAACGCATCCACAGAAGTTACCTTCCTCTCAGCGACCCCGGGTTGTGCAAGCCCGGGGTCGCCACTCCTTTAAAAACCTCTGAATGTTTCAAACCATCTTTAACGTTTTATCGAATGGACCGCCCGATTCCTGCGTCGGTACGCATTATCGCAAGCAATTGTATGTTCGTTAAACGTATATAAATACATGCGCTTAAGCGTCTCTTCTTCCTCCCTGTCTCGTCCTGGCACGCTTTTTTCTATAGAGATAGTCAAACAAAACAAAAAACCCTCGGAGAGGAGACGGATCATGAAAAAGACACTGGGAACGATGATGGTGGCAGGGATTGTAGTTCTTCTGACGGCAACCTTCAGCTTCGCGGAATACGCGGCGGCGGGCGTGGGGAGCTTCCCCTTCTTCCAGCTGGGCTGCCTGATCGTGGGCGGTCTGACGATCGTGTCGCTGAAGCACAAGTATGAGAAGATGTACACCAACGAGGCGGTGGGCGCCTTCGCCCTCTACACGGTCCTGGTGGCCCTCTTCACGAACCCGGTCGTCGACGCCATCCGGGGACTCATCGGCTGAGCAGGATATTCAGCCAACGGTATCTATTCCGAGCCCCCCTCGCAGGATATCGCGAGGGGGGCTTTCTTTCTCGCCCCGCCGGTTCAATCCGGTGTTTCAACACCCCTGCTTTCTTTCCCGATTCATCATTGCCTTGTCCTCGCTTCTTCCACCCGTACGTTGCCAAGGTTCCTGAAATGAGGTATGACGGCCCTGTCAGGCCAATCGAGCCCAAGGCCTGACCAGGAAAGAGATGCCGTGAATTCCTTATCCCCTCTGCCTGAGCGCTCCTACGACGAAATCAGCCGGAACCGCCGGAGGATTCTCCGGGAGGCCTATGCCTGTTATCCCGAATACGCATATTGCGACCCGGAGGTTTTCGACTGGAACACAGCAGAGGGGAGGGCAAACCTCTTTGATCTTTATTATTTGAACGACTCCGGGTTGGTCCATTGCACCGGGTCCACCACGACGGGACACCGCCGACCCGACTTTTTCATGCTGACCCCTGCCGGGGCGGACCTTCTGGAGATTCCGGGACGGCTGGACGAACGCTTCCCTGTCTGACGATGCGCGGCGGGAAAGACCGGGTTCCGGCTGTTCCTTGCCGGGATCCGGAAGCGAACGGAAAATGATAACTGAGGATCATGATCATGACGAAACATGCCGGCCAGGAGCCGCCGGTCCGTGAGGAGGACCTGAAGCGCTATTTCCGGAGGGACATCTTCGCCAATTATGTCGGGATTGAACTGGTGGAAGCCTTTGACGGCCGGGCCAAAGCCGTTCTGGAAGTCCGGGATGAGCACCTCAACGGTCTTCGCATGGTCCATGGTGGTGTCGTGTTCACACTGGCGGACCTGGCCTTTGCCGCGGCGGCCAATTCCAAGGGGCGCGTGGCTGTTGCTGCCAATGCCTCCGTTTCCTTTCTCAAGTCTCCCAAAGGGCGGCTCCTGACCGCCGAGGCCTGGGAAATATCATCGAGCCGGACACTCGCCGCGTACACGGTCCACGTCAAGGACGAAACGGGGGAGCTCCTGGCGGTGGTCCAGGGACTGGCTTATCGACGCCCGGAAAAGGTCGCCGAGGTTTTTGAGAAGAACTGACGGGATTCGGTATCCCGCGCCCGTGCCCCGCCGCCCGTTCCAATCCACAAGCCATCCAATCACCGGTGGCATTCACCTTATCCCCGGGAGCATGAACCGGCGGCCGTGCTTCGGCATGGCCGCCGGTATCATTTTCGGCTTGTCCCGATCTTCCTTCGCAGCGGCAAGGAGAGAACCTGCATTCGGAATGTCTCCGCGTCCGCAGGGGTCTCATTGACATCGAAAGAAACGGCCCTACCTTATTCCCCAGGCTGCTGTTGAAAAGGCCCGTCTGCTGCATTTTCCTCACGTTCTCATTTCCCTGCAACAGCGGTGCGGATCGGGCCTTCGGAGGCCCGGCAACCGGGCGTTTTTGCGGCCGGGTGACGGCATTTCAGCCGTAGGAGACGTATTGCGGAAAAGAGGGGAGGGAGCCATGAGACGGTTCTTGATTCCATTAATGATGATCTCCATTGCATTCCTGCTCGGTTGTCAGCAGGCGGGGAGTTCGCAGGAGGTGAAAGCGGCCATGCCAGGTATGAACGAAAATGTCCGTACGGCGACCTTTGCCGGTGGATGCTTCTGGTGTGTTGAATCGGATTTCGAAAAGGTTCCCGGAGTTGTCCGCGTCGTTTCGGGATATACGGGGGGACGGACGGAAAACCCGCGCTACGAGGACGTATCGGCCGGGAAGACAGGCCACCTGGAGGCCGTACAGGTCCATTACGACCCGGCGAAGGTTTCCTACCGGGACCTTCTGGACGTGTTCTGGAGGCACATTGATCCCACCGACGGCGGCGGCCAGTTCGTCGACCGGGGAGGGCAGTACCGGAGCGCGATCTTCTATCAGGATGAAGAGCAGCGGCTGCAGGCGGAGGAGTCCAAGACGGCCCTCGGGCGGACGGGACGATTTTCAAAACCGATCGTGACGGAGATTCTCCCGGCCGGCCGTTTCTGGGAGGCGGAGGATTACCATCAGGATTACTACAGGAAAAATCCGCTCCGATATCGGTTTTACAGGAACGGATCGGGGCGGGACCAGTTCCTGGAAAAAGTCTGGCCGGGCGGGGAGAAAGAGCGGGTAAGCAGCGTCGCTCCGGATACGAAAGGAAGCGGCTATTCCAAGCCCGACGATACGACGCTCCGGCAGCGCCTGACTCCCCTTCAATACGACGTAACGCAGAAGGAAGGAACGGAACCGCCCTTCCGGAACGAATACTGGGACAACAAGCGGGAAGGGATTTATGTGGATGTGGTGTCCGGGGAGCCGCTGTTCAGTTCCCTCGACAAGTACGACTCGGGAACCGGCTGGCCCAGCTTTACCCGCCCGCTGGTGAAGGAGAACATCGTGGAGCGGGAGGACCGGCACCTGTTTACGACCCGGACCGAAGTCCGAAGCCGGCGCGGGGATTCCCACCTGGGGCACGTCTTCCCGGACGGCCCACGCCCGACGGGCCTGCGATACTGCATGAACTCCGCGGCCCTCCGCTTCATTCCGAAGGAGGACCTGGAGCGCGAGGGATATGGCGAGTATCTCCGGCTGTTTGGAAAAGACCGCTGAGTCCCGGATTACGGGGCGGCTTCCCGGAAGGTTTCCAGGTACCGCCGGGTCAGCCCCCTGTATTCGTCGATCCCCATGACGATGTAGGCCGCCAGGTCCGCCGGGACTTCCTTTATAATCCGGGCGGGGCTTCCCGCGGCCATCATCCCGGCGGGGATCTTCATGCCCTGGGGAACCATCGACCCTGCGGCCACGAAGGAGGCCTCTTCGCAGACGACCCGCTGCAGAAGGACGGCCCCCATCCCGACGACGCAGCCTTCATGCAGCTTGACATCATGAAGGATGGCACCGTGGCCGACAATGACCCGCCCGTCGACCACGACCCGGTCTCCGGGAGTCACGTGCAGAACGGCGTTGTCCTGAATGCTGGAGCCGTCGCCGATGGTGATGGGGCCGAAATCGGCCCGGAGGACGGCGCCGGGGCCGATGAAACATTCGCGGCCGATGGTCACTTCCCCGATCAGAACCGCCTGTGGATGAATGAAGGTTTCTCCGCCGATCAGGGGCTTCTTCCCCGAAAACTCGTATAATGGCATAGAATATTCCTTTCCCGCTGGCTCGGTTGTCGGGCCGAGAGACGGATGTCTTTCCCGCGGCGGCCTCCCCCGTCGGGCGGATTGCACGTGCCTGCCGGGGACCCATAAATACCGGGGAAGACCGACTTTGAAAAGGGATTTCTGTCCTCTCCCGGAGACCCGCACGAACGGCATGATCTTGCTCGGTTTATGACGGCACGTCAAAAAACTGTCGCCACAGTCCCCGTCTGCAAAAAGGAGACGGTTTCCCGCCGGGGGGGACAGATCGAACGCTTTCCGTTTTGCCTTTCATAATAGATTAATGAAATCAAATGGATGCCACGATGTAATTCTTTTTTTCAAGTTTTGTCCCATCCGGCACGAAAATGGAATAGAGATCAAGGTGCTTCCCTCTGGAAACGTCCCCGCTCATTCCCGGGAACGGGGTTCCGGATGGAGGCATGCGGTATGGGAAGTCCGGTTGTCGGAATCGATGATGGGATGGTGTGTTTGCTCATGGGCATGGCGGAAGCGGGAACGCAACACCGCTTTCGAATACGGGGGGTGCCGCCTGCCGCGGAGGTCGCTCCCGCCGCCTCGTGCTCCTGAACGACAGTGGAGAAGTTCTTGTGAAGATATCTGATTTTGCGGCCGAGAAGACCCTTCTGGTCGTGGATGACGAAGAGGCGTTGAGGAATTTTTTTCAGGAGATCCTCACGGACGAAGGATACCGGGTGCTCACGGCCGAAGGAGCCGTCGATGCACTGGAGATCCTTTCGCGCGAGCAGGTTGGGCTGCTGCTGCTCGACCTGAACCTCTTCGGGATGAACGGGATCGAGCTGTGCCGGAAAATCCGGCGGGAGAAGCCGCTGTGCATTCTCTACGCCATGACGGGCTGGACGGGACTCTTCGAAGTGGAAGAATGCCGGGAGGCCGGATTTGACGATTTCTTCGCCAAGCCTCTTCCCGTTGACTTTCTTTTTCGGGTTGTGGAAGATGCGTTCGAAAAATTGAACCGGTGGCGGAGAGGATACGCTCAGGGAGCATGATGCGGACAAAATTCGCGTTATGTTGCCGTAATTCCCAGGCCAGGCCGGAAACGACGGGACCGGGGTTTTCACTGCCATGTGAAACGATTGACGGTTTGCGATGGGCTGATCGGGAATCGGAAGAGCGGCATGATGAAACGGATTGGAAGGCGGGCTGAATGAGCACGGAAGACATCAAGGACATCCTGGAGTCCGTTCTGAATGCCATTCCTCATGCTGTTCTGGTGCTGAAGAATCGGCGGATCGTATTCGCGAATCCGGCGGTGACCAGCGTCTTCGGATGGCGTCCGGAGGAAGTCGTCGGCAGGGATACGCTTTTTCTCTACCGGAGCGCGGAAGATTACGAAGAGGTGGGCCGGCGGTTTTATTCGGCCCTCGAGCACGAGCGGACGCATTCCGAGCCCTTTCCCTGCCGGCGCAAGGACGGGAAAGACATTGAATGCATGATCAGCACGTCCCGGACAGGGGCATCGCTCCGGGACCGAATGATTGTTGCCACTTACGAGGACATTACGGAGCGCAGGGTACTGGAGGAGGCGGTCAAGAATACCTGCAGAGCCCTGGAGATGAGGGTTCAGGATCAGTCCCTTGAGCTCTCGGGAGTCCTGGAGACCCTGAGCTCTACCATCGGCGAGCGAATCAAGGTGGAGGATTCGCTCCGGGAGTCGCAGCAGCTGATGAGCGACATCATTTCCTTCATTCCCGATCCGACGCTCGTCATCGACCGCGAGGGGCAGGTGATCGTCTGGAACAGGGCGATCGAGGAGATGACGGGGGTCCGGAAAGAAGGCATGATCGGCCGGGGGAACTATGAATACGCCCTGCCTTTCTACAACGAGCGGAGACCCATCCTCATCGACCTGGTGTTCGTCTCTCACGAGGAGATCGAACAAAAGTATTCCTTCATCCAGAAAGAAAAGAACCTCCTCATTGCGGAGACGGATGCACCCTGTATCAAAGGCCGGAAGCGGACCCTGTGGGGGAAAGCCAGCGTCATTTACAACAGCCGCGGAGAGGCGGTGGGAGCCATCGAGTCCATCCGGGATGTTACGGAGCGCAAACAGATCGAGAATGCCTACCGCAGCAGCGAAGATCGTTTCCGCAAGCTGACGGAAGCCACGACGGCGGCTATTTTCATCTACCAGGAGGATCGCTATCGTTACGTCAATGCGGGGATGGAGGCTATTACGGGATTCGGCTCCCGGGAACTGATGAGCATGCCCTTCTGGCATATCGCGCATCCCGATTTTCGGGATATGCTCCGGAAGCGTGGATTCTCGAGCCCTCATGGTCCGGAAGTCCCGTCGCATTACGAGTTCAAGATCCGGACAAAGGAAGGAACCGACCGGTGGGTGGACTGTTTTGCCGTTGTCGTGGACTGGGAAGGGAAACCCGCCGGCCTCGGGACGTTCTATGATGTAACGGCCCGGAAACTGATGGAGGAATCCCTCAAGGAATCGGAACAGGGACTCCGGAGGATTCTGGACGGCATCCCCATCGCCGTGGTTGTTTCCCGCCTTTCCGACGACGGGATCCTCTACCTGAACCCCCGGGCGGCCAAGATTTTCGGTCTCTCCGAGGAGGCGGTGAGCGGGAAAACGGTCCGTGAGTTTTACGAGAATCCCGTCGAGAGGGAATCACTCCGGGAAGAACTTCGCAAATCCCTCAGCATCGCGAATGTAGAGCGGACGTTCCGCGGCGCCGGCGGCAGCCCGTTTACGGCCCTCCTGTCGGCCGTGCCGATCCCCTACGCGGGGGAAGAAGCCGTGCTGGCGAGCTTCATCGATATCACCGAGCATAAGAAAATGGAGGCCCGGCTTGCCCAGGCAGCGAAAATGGAGGCCGTCGGCACCCTGGCCGGGGGGGTCGCGCATGATTTCAACAACCTGCTCATGGGGATTCAGGGATTTGTCTCCCTGATGCTCATGGAGCTCCCTCCGGATCACCCGCACGTCGCGAAACTGCAGAAGATCGAGGAGCAGGTGGCCAGCGGGGCGGGTCTCACGAACCAGATCCTGGGATTTGCACGGGCCGGGCAGTACGAGATGAAACCGACGAACCTGAACGACCTCGTTCGCAAAACCGTCGACCTGTTCGGCCGGACGCGCAAGGACATCAGCATCCATCAACGGTTCGAGCCTGCCTTGTGGAGCGTCATGCTGGACCGGGCGCAGATCGAGCAGGCCCTCCTGAACCTGTATGTGAATGCCGGCCAGGCCATGCCAGGGGGGGGAGATCTCTACCTGGAATCGGACAACTGGCTCATTCGCGACTCCGATGTCATGGAGGTTCCCGTCATTCCCGGCCGCTATGTCCGAATCTCCATTACGGATACGGGAACGGGCATGGACGAAAAGACCCGGAAACGGATCTTCGAGCCGTTTTTCACGACGAAGACCATGGGGAAGGGTGCAGGACTCGGTCTGGCCTCCGTTTATGGGGTTGTCAAGGCGCATCAGGGGTATATCTTCGTCACCAGCAGCATCGCCGCCGGGGCGCGTTTCGACATCTATCTTCCGGCCCGGCTGGTGTCGGCGGTCGAAGACAAGCGGGTGCAGGACGGGGTTGTCCGGGGGAAAGAGACCATCCTGATCGTGGACGACGAAGAGATTGTGATGGATGTGACGCGCGAACTGATCGAGATCATGGGATACCACGTGTACACGGCCAAAAGCGGCCGGGAAGGGGTTGATCTCTATCGGAAAATGGGAAAGGACATCGACATGGTGATCCTCGACATGATCATGCCGGGAATGGGAGGAAGCGAGGTCTTCGATCAGCTCAGGGAGATGAACCCGGAGGCGCGGATCCTTCTTTCCACAGGATTCAGTCTCAGCGATCAGGCCCAGGAGATCATGGACAAGGGATGCAACGGCTTCATCCAGAAACCCTTTCAGCCGGGAGAGCTGTCCCTGAAAATCCGTCAGATTCTCGACTCGTAAACGGATTGTGAAAACAGAGGCAAACCTATGGACGTAAGAATCATCAATCCCTTCCTGAATGCGACCCGCGAGGTACTCTCGACCATGGCGGCCACGAACGCCGTTGTGGGGAAGCCGTTTCTGAAAAAGAGCGATACGGCGTATGGAGACGTCTCCGGGATTATCGGCATCACCGGCGATGCGCTGGGGTCCATGGCGATCAGCTTCACCGAGCCCTGCATTTGCCGCATTACCGGGCTGATGCTGGGGGAGACGATATCGGAGGTGATCGACGATGTGCTCGACACCGTGGGGGAGCTTACGAACATGATTTCCGGGGTCGCCCGGCGCACCATGGAAAAGGAGGGCCTGTCGGTATACGCCGCCATCCCTTCGGTCATTCACGGGCGGAGCCACCAGTTGAACCATATCCTGAAGAGCCCCAGCATCGTGATCCCCTTTTCCACCGAGCAGGGGAATTTTGTGGTGGATGTCTGCATCCGCCGCTCCGAAGAGGGGGAGAAAAGGCAGGAAGGCTACCGGGTAACGAATGTCCGGACGCAGGTCGAACGCCCTGCGGATCCCGATGGCGTTGAGGGTCGGTTGACGCCCCCGGCCGTCCATCCCTCGGCGCCTCCACAAACGCCCCAGGCGGCGCCGTCGGCGGAAGGGACTCCGGAGGCCCCGCCGAAAAAGAGCCCAACTCCCATGACCGAAGCGGAGAGGATCGAGCACATGAAGAAAGCGCTTTCCGAAATGGTCAAGGCCCGGAATCACATTTTCCAGGAACTGCGGGACAAGCCTTTCATGGCGGTGGAGCAGAGAAAGGCTTACAAGAAAAAGCTGCCCTTCCTGGACGAGAAGATCAAGCGCCTCAAGCTGGATATGCAGGCCCTGGAGATGCTGACGAAGCTGTCCCAGGACGATTTGGACAATCCGATAATCACCCGTCACTATCAGCATTACGGAAACAAAGACAAACCCTGATAAGATGTTTCGGATTGCTTTTCTCCGGGTGTTCCGCATGATCCCGCCCTTTCAGGTCGGCCTCGAAAACCTTGAGGATACCGGTTCCGGTTCATGTTCTCCGCATGTCAAAAAATTCGGGGGAGACCATGCGGCCTCCCCCTGGTCCATCCGTTTTCTAGAAATCCTTGAACTCCGTTTCCTCTTCAAGGGGAATGATCTGGCTCGGTTTTTTTACCGCCAGCCCCGTGCTTTTTCCCGATGCCAGCCCCGCTCCGGTATGCCGCTCAAGAAGAGGCGTCCTCATTTTACCCGCCAGGCCGGCGTTCCGGACCGCGGCGACGGCATGATGGCCGTTTCCTCCGATTACGAGCATCAACTCCTGAACGACCTCTCTCATGGACATCGCCTGGGCGTTCATCTCTTCTGAAGCGGATGCCGATTCCTCGGCGTTTGCCGCCGTCTGCTGGGTGACTTTGTCCATTTCCGTGACGGCCTTGTTGATCTGGTCGATGCCCTGGGCCTGCTCGCTGGAGGCGGCGGCGATCTCCCCGACCAGCTCCCCGACCTTGGCGGCGTTGACGGCGACCTCGCTGAAGGCCTCGCTCGTCTTCCCGACCAGGTCGGATCCTTCCCGGATCCTCTTGACCGTGCCCTCGATGAGTCCCGAGGTGTTCTTCGCGGCCTCCGCGGCCCGCATGGCCAGGTTCCGCACCTCCTCCGCCACGACGGCAAATCCCGCTCCCGCTTCCCCGGCCCGCGCCGCTTCCACGGCAGCGTTCAGGGCCAGGAGGTTGGTCTGGAAGGCGATTTCGTCAATTGTCTTGACTATCTTCGACGTTTGCTCGCTGGCGGCAGTGATTTCCCGCATGGAGCTGGTCAGGTGCTCCATGGAGTCGTTGGCTTTGGTCACGATGGTGTTTGCCTGCTTCATGAGGGCGTCCGCCTGGGAGGCGTTGCCGGCGTTCTGTTTCGTCATGGAGGACATCTCTTCCAGGGAGGAGGAAGTCTCTTCCAGGGAAGCCGCCTGTTCGGAGGCGCCTTCCGCCAGGGACTGGCTGGACGAGGCGACTTCGCCGGAGGCCGCGGAGATCTCGTCGGAGCTGGCGAGCAGCCTTTTCACAGCCCTCTGGACGGGGACGGCGATCGACCCGGCGGCAAAATACGCCAGTACGGCAGCGATCAAGGCAAAGACGACAACGCCGATGAAAATGATGTTCCTTGTCGTATAGGCGGACTGCAGCATCTCGTCGACGGGAACGGCCGACACGACGCTCCAGCCGTTGATCTTGACCGGTGAGAAGCCTGCATATTTGCGGGCTCCCTTGTAGGTGTATTCCTGAACGCCCGTCTCTCCGGCGATGGCCCGTTTCATCACCTCTTCCATGCCCTGTTCTTTGGCCAGGTTGAGCTGAAGAATCTTTGTAACATCCGGGTAGGCGACGACCGTGCCTTCACGGTTGATCATGTACGAGTAACCAGTCTTACCCAGCTTGATCTCGTTGATCTTTTCCGTAAGAAACGTCATCTTCACGATCCCGAGGATGATGCCGATTGGCTTGCCGCTTTCATCCTTGACGGGGTAGGCGATGGAGCAGATGGGCTGCTTGCTGTTTCTCGAAATAACAACGGATTCCGCGTTGGGCTGGCCCTGCATCCCTTTCTTGAAGTAGTCCCTGTCAGTGATCTTGATGCCCTTGAGTGCGCCGTTCAGGCTGTCGGCAATGTTAAATCCTTCCTCTCCGGCGACGGCGATGACTTCATACCGATCCTTTGCGATGGCAAACATCTTGGTCAGTTCTCTCTGGACCGCTTCGGCCTTCTGTGTGCTTCCACCGGTATTCACTTCCTTGACGGCCTGAACCAGCGAATCCCGGTGTGCGAGCATGCCCATGGCGTTCATTTCGGATGCCAGGACGGAATCCACCATGTCCGCCGTGCTCTTTGATACCGCCGTGATCTGCTGGCTGGTTTCCTGCCGGATCGACGACATGGCGTTGAACACGGCAATGGACCCGAGGATGATGACCGGAACGAGCGCCATCAGGCAGCCGCCGATCATGAGTTTTGACCGTAATCCGCCTTTCTTGAGTGAAAAATTTTTAACCATCTTCCTCTCCTTTCTACTTGAAATTGATCAGGTTAAATTGTTCGAAACGGATTCGCGCAGCGGAACGATTGCTTTCCCGGCGACCGGGACACCGTTCGGACGGCCCCGTTCCATGAGTGCGTTCTTCCCGGAGACCAGGGCCGACAGGGCGGCCATGAGCCCTTTGATCGCCTCCGCCTGGGCGTTCAGTTCCCCGCTGACGGACGCGGACTCGCCGGCATGGTTCGCCGCCTGTTGCGTCACTTTCTCGATCTCCGACACGGCCCTGCTGATCTGCTGGATGCCCGCGGCCTGCTCTTCCGAGGCCGCGGCGATTTCATCGATGACGGCGCCGACCTTGAAGGCGATCTGCATGTTTTCTCCGAATGCCTCCCTGGTTCGGCCCATGATCTCGTTGCTCTGCTTGACGACGGTGATCGTGTTGTCGATCAGGCCGGTCGTATTCCGGGCCGCCTCCGCCGCCCGGGTGGCCAGATTGCGGACCTCTCCGGCCACGACGGCGAAGCCGGCACCCGCCTCGCCCGCGCGGGCCGCCTCCACCGCGGCGTTCAGCGCCAGGAGATTGGTCTGGAATGCGATTTCGTCGATGGTTTTGATGATTTTTCCGGTTTCTTCGCTGGAGCGGGTCACCTCCCCAATGGCCTCCGCCATGCCTTCCATATGCTGGCTTACACGCTCCACGATATCCCGTGCTTCCGACATGTGGGCTTTGGCCAGCCCGGCGTTGTCTGCGTTCTTCCGGGTCATGGATGACATTTCCTCGATGGAAGCGGACGTTTCCTCGACGGAGGCGGCCTGATCCGCAGCTCCCTCGGCCATGGACCGGCTTGCCGATGCGACCTGGCCGGATGCGGATGCAACCTTGTCGGCGCCATCCGCCAATCCCCGGGCGATTCGCTGGATCGGCCCCGTAATGGTACGGACGACCAGGAACCCCAGGATGAAGACGATGACGAGGCTCGACGCACCGAAGATCGAGACCTTCAGAACAATGTCGCTGACGACCTGGTTGTAGCGCGTGTCCGGGACGCCGACGTAGAACATGCCGACGACATCGCCCCCGCTGTCCCGGATCGGTTCATAGGCCGTCTGGTACCAGGTGCCGACGACGTTGGCCTTTCCCGTATAGGACTGTCCCTTGCGGACGACCGTATCCACGACGTTGGCCGCCGCCTTCGTTCCCACGGCCCGGGCGCCGGAGGCGTTTTTCACCGTGGTGGCAATCCTTGTATCCCCCTGAAAGATGGTCACGGTGTCGTTTGAAAGCTCGGCAATGCGGTCAATGGCGACAAAGTTGTCGTTCAGCGGCACTTCCCCCTTGAACAGCTTCCCGTCGCGGACGGACCAGTCTCCCGGATATTGATCGTTGATCATGGCGTAACCCATGGCCATGTCGGCCTTTAATTTTTCCTGGGCGGTCAGAATGATTTTTTCGCGCACTGTCATGATGGTGAACAGGATCGTCCCGGAGAAAAAAACAGCGAATATGACAAGTAAGATCAGGGTTTTTGTTTGTAGTTTCAGTTTTGAGAACATCGGTGTCTCCTTTGTTGCTCGATTGGACGTCTGCAGGGTCATGCATGCCCGGTTCGCTCCGTCCGGAGCCTTCCGGACGCAGGTATGCCGTCTTGGATCTCCTCTCCTGTTCGAGCGAACAGGGAGATACCGGGAAGCATGTGTCCCGCGACCATCGGCCCGGCATGCGGCGCGTATCAATCCGCAGGGCCGGGGAGCCGGGTGGTCAGATCAGGTCCGTGCCGGTTCTTGTCTGGTGTCTCGGAGCGCGAGTTCCGGGTGGGAATTGGAATGGGAATGGAGATGGTATGAATGCTTTTTCGATAACATCAGGTTGCGATATTCCTGAATGTGATTCCAGGATATTGATGAAATCGTGGGCTGCCACGCCTGCCAACATTCCGATGCCCTCGGTTCTCGTGCGATTTCCATGCAGGTCTGGAAATATCTCCGGACCTTGCCTCGATGAATATCGTTCCCGCTTTTGGTCGGACGGTTTCCAGCGGCGGTTGCGACTGGAAACGTCCGGGATTGTAACGTTCTTCTAAGCCTCCATGTTGTCTGTCGAATGAAATGATCCAACCGCAGCCGCAGGGCTGCCGGCGGGAGGGGGATTTCCCCCTCCACGGCCGAAAGCGCCGCAGCTCTCTTACCATGCGGTTCTCCGAAAGGGGACCCGCAGCCCGCCATTCCCGCCTGCCTTTCAGGCAGACGGGTGAATCGCTGAAAACGGCGATTGCCGCCACTCTCCGCCTGTGCTGCGCCCGATCAGGCCGCCCGCTCCATGATGGCGATCTCGTCGATGTTGAGGATCTCGTCGATGTCCAGCAGGATTTTGATTCCGCCTCCCGCTTTGGCCATGCCGAGAATGTAGTCCGTGTCGAGACGGCTGCCGAAGTTGGGGGTGTCTTCAATGTCTCCTGCTTTGATGTTCAGGACTTCCGACACGGAATCCACGACGATGCCCATGTGGATTTTCTTTCCCGCTCCGCTGATCTCCACGACGATGATACAGGTCCGCTCGGTATAGTCCATGGGATCCATCCCGAATTTCAGCCGCAGGTCCGCAACGGGAATGACCTTCCCGCGGAGATTGATGACTCCCTTTACGTATCCGGGCGTCTTGGGGACCGTTGTGATCGGCATCATTCCGATGATTTCCTTGACCTTGAGGATGCCGATTCCGTATTCCTCATCGTGCAGCGTAAAGGTCAGGTACTTGCCCTCGCGCTCGGTCGCGGACTTTCCGATGTGTTCCACCGCTGTTGTGTTTTCCTGCTGGCTCATACGAATCACCTCCCGATAGAGTTTGCTGTCTGAATATGTCCGAGCCGGTGCGGAGCGAGCGAAAGCAACCGCTCCCGCCCGCCGCGAACGGCCGGTGCTTCTGTTTCGTGTTGCGCGATTCCGTCCAGGTCGATGCCGAAGAGTGAGACCACCTCTCCGAGGTGCACGTTCATCTGCTGGGCTTGGGCGGCCAGTTCCTCAGCGGCGCTGGCCGACTCTTCGGCGCCGGAAGCGGCCTGCTGCGTCACCTTGTCCATTTCCGTGATGGCCTGGTTGATCTGCACGATGCCCTGGGCCTGTTCCCCCGAGGCGGCGCTGATTTCCTTGATCAGGTCGTTGGTTTTCTTGCCCTCTTCCCCCATGGAATAGAACTGCTCAAGGGTTTTGCCGACCAGGGAGGCGCCATCCTGGATGTGGCCGGACATTGTGCCGATGATCGTTTCCGTGTCCCTGGCCGCTTCCGCGGAGCGAATCGCCAGGTTCCGGACCTCTTCGGCGACCACGGCAAAGCCGGCGCCGGCCTCTCCGGCCCTGGCTGCTTCCACGGCGGCATTCAGCGCCAGCAGGTTGATCTGAAACGCGATTTCGTCGCTCGTTTTGATTACCTTGGCGGCCTGTTCCCCTGCGGTGCCGATCCGCTTCATGCAGGAGTCGGTTTCCCGGAGGGACTTGTGGCAACTCTTCATGAGCATGAAGGTCACATCCCCGGATTTGGTCATGCTGGAGGAATGGTCTGATGTTTTTTTGGTCATCGACGACAGTTCCTCCAGGGATGCCGATGTTTCTTCGAGGGCCGAGGCCGCCGTGGACGTCCCCTCCGCCAGGGCCTGGCTGCTGGAAGCCACCTGCGAGGAGGCGCTGGATACCTGACCGGTGCTGTCGTAAAGTCCGGCCAGGATGCCTGAAAACCGGCGGGCGATGGACCGGTATGTCAGCCAACCGCCCAAAAGGCAAAGAATGACTCCCACCAGGGTTCCCCCGATCAGCAGGATCGCCTGGGCCTGCGGGCTCAGGAAGTTTTTGAGAAGATTTACCGTCCCGGCGTACCCGATGATTCCCCCAAACAGGATCAGTGCAGCAGAAAAGAAGTTGTTGATCATCATGCTTTGGCGTAAATTCATGGTTCCCTCCTAGGCGTTTGTTTCGCTCAGTTCGAAGATTCCTTCCACGTCGAGGATGAGGCCGATCTGCCCGTCTCCCAGAATTGCTCCGCCGGAGATCCCTCTGAGATTTTTCATTCCGTCACCCAGGCTCTTGATCACGACTTCCGTCTTTCCCAAGATCTCGTCAACCATGAGGCACTTGCTGCGTCCTTCGCCCTCTGTAAGGACCATGATCGCCTCCATGGGATCCTTGACCGACTCCTCGATGGAAAACAGCTCGTTCAGGCGGACCAGCGGGAAGAGGCGGCCCATGGCATGGATCATCTCTCCCTTGCCGACGGCGTTCGTATAGGCGTCCGCGGAGGGGCGCAGGGCCTTCTTGATGGCCGTCGTCGGCAGGATGTACCGTTCCGGTCCCACCTGGACGATCATGCCGTCGATGATCGCCAGCGTGAGGGGGAAACTCGTTACGAATCTCGTCCCCGCTCCAGGGTGGCTCTCGATCTCGATCTTGCCCCGGAGTTTTTCCACCGCCTGCTTGACCACATCCATCCCCACGCCGCGGCCGGAAACGTCCGTGACTTTCTCCGCCGTGGAAAGGCCGGGCAGAAGGATCAGCCGGAACACTTCCTGGTCCGTCATGATTTCCCCGCCCGTAATGAGGCCGGACTTCTCGGCCTTGCGGAGGATCTTTTCCCGGTTCAATCCGCGCCCGTCATCGGCGATCTCGATGATGATGTTTCCACCGCGGTGGTAGGCCTTCAGCCGGACAAGGCCTTTCTCGGGCTTGTCGGTCTTGAGCCTTTCCTCCGGCGTTTCCAGCCCGTGATCCACGGCGTTTCGCACGAGATGAACCAGGGGGTTGTAGATCTCGTCCACCATGTTGCGGTCGATTTCCGTGTCCTCTCCCTCCATCTCGACGCCCACGTTTTTCCCGTTGCCCTTTGCCAGGTCGCGGATCAGGCGGGACATGCGCTGGAAGGTCTGCTTGATGGGGACCATGCGCAGGCTGGTGGAGGCCCTCTGGAGTCCCGAGGTGATCCTGGAAAACTGGGCCACATTCTGGGTAAGGGACCGATCGACGTTGAGCGTCCGGCTGATGTTCTGCTGGATCATGGAGTGGGTGATGACCAGTTCTCCCACCATGTCGATCATGTCGTCCAGTTTACGGATGTCGACCCGGATGGTGGCCGTATCGGTGGCTTGCTCCGACTGCTTCCTGAGCGCCTGGGTAACCTGCTTCGAAGTGGCGATTCCCTCCTCGATCAGGGCCTCGCCGAGCTTTTTCCCCGGTTCGGCCTGTGTCGCCTTGAGACCCGCATCAAGCTCTTTTTCCGTGATGACGCCGTCGGTCTTGAGTATCTCTCCCAGTTTCGCCGGCTTTTGGGCCGGGTCGGCGCGGCCCTCTTCGATGGCCTTGATGCGCTCGTAGATGGACGTCGTATCGACAGGCTCCGCCGCTGCCGTTCGCCCCTCGAGCCTGTCCTTGAGCTGGACGACCATGGATTTCACCGCGTCCGCTCCGTCGAGGACCACGTCGATGACGGGAGGGGTCACGGACAGTTCACCGTTGCGTGCCCTGTCCAGGAGGTTTTCCAGGTTATGGGCCAGGGTCCGGATGGTGTTCAGATTGAGAAAACCGGCAACGCCCTTGATGGAGTGAAAAGGCCGGAAGATGACATTGATGTATTCGCGATCTTCCGGGTTCTGCTCCAGGTTCAGGATGTTGACCTCGATCTCCCCGATGTATTCCAGCGCTTCGATGATGAAGTCGCGCAGCAGCCCTTCGTCCTGAAATGCGACCGCGTCTGGATCTTCTTCCGGTGGAGCGGTTTCCGCAGACTCCGACGCCGCTTCCGCTGCTGGCGAATCCGCTTCCGCCGCGGTTTCCGTCATGACGACCCCGGTTAGCGCCGTCACGCTTTTCAGGAATGCCGTCGGGTCCGGTCCCGTCTGCTCGGGAAGCCCCGCGTCCCGGACCATTCCCTGCAGAAGCTGCAGGCCCGACTCGAGGGCGGCGAAGCCGGCCTTCTTGTCGTCCAGGGCGTCGATCACCATCCTCTCCAGGAGGAGGTTCATGCCCCCGGCAATTCTCTGAAGCGGAGCGAATTCTTCGGATGCCGCTTCCTGGAGAATGCCTTCCAGGTAGTTGAGGAACTTTCCCGCCGTGGGGATGTCGATCTCCTGTCCTTCCAGAAACAGGAAGTCAGAGGCCATTTCATCGATTTTGTTCGCGAGTTTGTCTTTTTCCATGTCTCATACCATGCGGATGATTTCACCGGCGATCGAGTTCAGGGGCATGACCCGGTCCGCCGCGCCGGCCTTGATGGCTTCCTTCGGCATTCCGAAAACGACGCAGGATTTCTCGTCCTGGGCGATCGTCTTGGCCCCCGCTTTCTTCATTTCCAAAAGTCCTTCCGCCCCGTCGCTTCCCATCCCCGTCAGGATGACGCCGACGGCATTGGCCCCGGCGTATCGTGCGGTCGACTTGAAGAGGATGTCCACGGCGGGTCTCTGGTGATGAACCATCGGCCCGGTCTTGACCTCCACGTAGTACTGGGCGCCGCTGCGCCGGAGGATCATGTGGTAATTGCCCGGTGCGACGAGGGCCGTTCCCGGCACCACGGGGTCATTGTTTTTTGCCTCCCGCACCGTAAGCTGGCAGATTCCGTTGAGCCGGTCCGCGAAGGCCGTGGTGAAGTTGGCGGGCATGTGCTGGACGATGACGACGCCAGGGAGATCCGGGGGAAGTTTTGTCAGGACCGCCTTGATGGCTTCCGTGCCGCCCGTGGATGCCCCGATGGCGATCACCTTGTTCGTCGTTTCCGTCATGGATCGTTTGGCGGTCGTTCTTTCCACGACGGCCTCCTGTCTTTCCGGTGACCGGTCCCGCGAAATGTTGGCTACGGCGGCGGCCCGAATCTTTTCGACCAGCTCGGCCCGAATATCCGCCACCGAATAGGAACCTCCCGGTTTGGCCACGACGTCCACGGCACCCACGTCCAGGGCCTCCAGCGTCATGGCACTGCCCTTGGGAGTCAGGGAACTGACGATGACGGTGGGCACGGGATAGTATTTCATCAGTTTTCGCAGGAACGTCAGCCCGTCCATCCGGGGCATTTCAATGTCCAGGGTCAACACGTCGGGCTTGAGCTGGATGATCTTGTCCCGGGCGACGAAGGGGTCCGGCGCGGTGCCGACCACCTCGATGTCCGGATAGGTGGACAGTTCCTTTGAAAATACGTTTCGGACGATGGCCGAGTCGTCGACAATGAGCACTCTGATCATGGTTACGATCCGTTCCTCTCGATTTCAGAAATCACAGGATTCCGAGTCGTCCTGATACATGCCTTCCTCGGTGAGCCCCAGAATGCGATACAGTTCCGATCGCAACTCTTCCGGCACAAAGGGTTTCTTGAGGAATCCCCGGGCGCCCATGCGTTCCGCCTCCTCAATCCGTTCCCGGTTTCCCTCGGTGGAGACGATGATCACGGGAATCTCCTGAAACAGGTTGTCCTGCTTCAGTTCCTTCAGCAGTTCCATGCCGTTCATCTCCGGCATGTTGATGTCGGAAATGATGACGTCCACCCAGTTCCGGGAAAGGATCTCCAGGGCCTGGCGTCCGTTGGCGGCTTCGAAGCACTCCGTCACGGGGATCCCCGACAGGGTGATGACCTTGCGGATCACAGCCCTCATGGAGAGCGAATCGTCGGTAATGAGGATGTTGAAGGACATGTTGTCTCCTTTGCGCGGAGCCGGGGCTCGCCTTATTTCCTGTAAATACTGGGCTGCACGTAATGGAACTGGTGGTCGAGACCCGTCAGGGTCTCCGAATGGCCGATAAAGAGGTGGCCGTTCGGTTGCAGCACGTCGTAAAAGCGTTTCACGACGGCGCTCTGCGTCTGTTTGTCGAAGTAAATCATCACGTTCCGGCAAAAGATGAAGTCAAACGGCTGATTGAAACGAGGGATATCCATCAGGTTGAACCGCTCGAACATGATGCGATCGCGGAGTTCCCGCTTGATCCGGATCTGGCCTTCCGAGGTACCCGTTCCATATTGCAAATAGCGCTTCATCAGCGGCGGCGGGATGCCTTTCACCTTGTCCGCCGGATAGACGCCGCGCCTGGCCGTCTGGAGAACACGGGTAGAGATGTCCGTGGCCGTGATATGGAAGGACGTCCGACGATCCTTGAGGCATTCGCTCACCGTCATGGCGACGGAATACGGTTCCTCACCGGTGGAGCAGCCCGCCGTCCAGATTCGGATCATGTCGGTCCGTCCCCCCTTTTCTTTTTCCCGGGCAACCTCGGGAAGCAGGGCCGTCAGTTTCTGGAAATGCTTTTCCTCCCGGAAGAAGTATGTGACGTTGGTGGAGATGGAGTCGATCATGGTGACCAGCTCATCCGTTCCCTCCTCCGTCGTCACGTACTTGTAGTAATCCAGAAACGACTTGAACCCTCCTTCCCGCAGGCGCTTGCCGAGTCTTGCCTTGACAAGGTCCTTCTTGCCTTCATGCAGGCAGATGCCGCACTGCTGGTAGACAAGACGGCTGATCTTGTCGTACTCGTTATCTTTCAGTTCTGTGGCGGCCTGAAAGAGAGTCATCTCAGAAATCCTTGAAATCGCCATCTTCCAGGGGAATGATGTCCTGGGGTTTCTTGCCCTTTGCCAGCGTCTTTCCCGCTGACGGGGGGCGTTTCAGGGACGGGCCGGAGAGAACCTGGCGGAGC